>PLSX01000107.1 GCA_003165315.1 Acidobacteriota bacterium | reverse complement strand
TGGCAACGCTGGTGTCAAGCACCTCAAGGAAGGTGGCAAGCATCACCGTCACGGCAATCAGCCAGGGATTGATATGTCTCTGTTGTGGCGACGTGCTGTCCATAAAAACAGTAACTCGCTTCGCAGGCTCAGCCCTGCCTGTTAAATTATCAATGTAATATCAGATGCCCTGAACTTGCTGAACGACTCTGACCAACCACTTTCCATGGTGCATCACAGAACGAGAGGCAAACCGCCGCGCCTAATGCGCCATCGGGGGCGCTCCCGCATGCGGGCGGCTCTTCTTCATCAAGAACATCAGCGGGATCAAACCCAGGAACATCAGTCCCATCAGCCAGAAATCGTCAACGAAAGCCAGCATTGCGGCGTGCCGCTGCAACAGGCCATAGGCCAAGCCGGTGGCCTGGGTCTGTGCGTCGGAAAAGCTGGAGCCGGCCGCGTACAAAGCCCCCGCCGAGCCACTCAGCATGGCCTTATACGCAGGATCAAAGGGAGTCATATGGCTCACCAGCATGCCTTGATGAAATTGCGAGCGGCGCGCCAGCACAGTGATCACGGTGGCAATTCCGAAGCTGCCCCCGACGTTTCTCGCCAGATTGATGATGCCCGTGGCGTTATTGANNCCATCATCGCGGTGTGAAAATCGATATCCAGGTTGAACGTTGCCATGTGGAAGAGCGAAGCGGCGACAATCACGACTCCGCAGACCACGAGCCAACGCGCATCAAAATGGGTCAGCATTTTCCCCACCAACGGCAACATCAGCACCACGATGATGCCTCCCGGAGAAAGCACCAGCCCGCTCAACAGCGCGGTATAACCCAGCAGAGTCTGCAAGAAGATCGGCAGCAGTGCTGTGCTGGCGTAAAGGACGAATCCCAACATAAACATCGTCAGGGTGGCGAGAAAGAAATTCCGGTCTTTCAACAACCGGAAATCAACGATGGGATCTTTGCGGTTCAGCTCCCAGATCAGCGCCCCCACCGTTCCCGCCACAGCCAGGACCGCGCACACAACCATGAAGTGCGATTCAAACCAGTCTTCGCGCTGGCCCTTGTCCAGAACCACTTGCAGGAATCCCAAACCCACGCTGAGCAGTCCCAACCCAACAAAATCGATATGAATCCCCGCCTTGCTTCCTTTGCGAACCAGGAAGGGCGGGTCAAATATCAGGAAGTAAGTCAGGATCAGGGAAAACACTCCCACCGGAATGTTGATGAGGAAAATCCACCGCCAGCTGTAGCTGTCCGTCAGCCAGCCGCCCAGGGTTGGACCGATGATGGGCGCCATGACCACACCCACGCCGAACATCGCCATCGCCATGCCCTGCTTGCTTTTGGGAAAGCTCTCCAGCAGGATGGCCTGGGAGATGGGTTGTAAAGCACCGCCGCCAGCTCCCTGCAGGATGCGGAAGAACACAAGCAAGGGAAGGCTGGGGGCGAGGCCGCAGAGCATGGAACTGATGGTGAAGATGGCGACGCAAGCCATATAAAAGCGTTTGCGCCCAAAAAGGGATGAAAACCATCCAGTAAGCGGAAGAACTATGGCGTTGGAAACGAGGTAAGAGGTCAGAACCCAGGTGCTTTCGTCAACCCCGGCGGAAAGGTTGCCGGCGATGTGCGGAAGGGACACGTTGGCCACACTGGTATCCAATACTTCCATGAAAACGGCCAACATGACCGTAAACGCAATCAGCCACGGGTGGGTTTCGCCGTCTTGTTGAGTTCGCGCGAACAAATGCTTCATAACTGAATATGATCCGTTGGCGTCTTGATCCCAGCGGGCGAGCGCAATTTACCGTCCTGATGTGGCCGCGTTGAGAGCGGTGCAACGAAGGGCCGACAGGATAATTGAAACCGCCTCTTTCTCCCCCAGGCTTGACGACATCATCAAATGATACAGATGGCGGTTCTGCCAATCATCACCAAAGTGAGCGCGCACATAAGCAGCGCGGGTGGCGTCTTCCGTATCCAACTTCTTCTCCGCCTCGACTTTCGAAAGGCGTGGGTCACGGCGCAGCAGACGATTCAATCGCTCCCCACGGGGAGCATAGATAAAAACATGGAAGGCATCGTTACGCTGATGGAGAATGCATTGGCTCCCCCGGCCGACGATGACACAGTCACCGATGTCCGCCGCCTCTTCGATAATGCGGCGAGTTAGATCGGCGGCAACGTCGGCATCAAAACGGTCCAGGACGGGGCCCGCGATGTAACCCCTCCCGCCCGGGTACTGCCAGAGGAGGTTTGCCAGCCGATCGAACCAGGGGTCTGGGCGCTCATCAAACTGTTCCGCCACCTGGGGCTCAATTCGGGCGGTTTCCGCAATTTTTTCCACCAGGCAGCGGTCCAGCAGCTTCCATCCAAGGCGTCCTGCCAGTAACTGGGCAATCCGTCCGCCCCCACTCCCATACTCGCGCGCTACGGTTACAACGCGGAACATGATTTCCCCTTCTTGGGGGCTGGAGACTGTGTGCCAGGGACTAGGGTGTCACCTCCCGGTCCCCAAAACCCAATCCCCAGAACCCAGTACCTATTTTGTGATAATCGTCGCCTCAACATTCATTCCCGGCCGCAAAATTGCTTTGTCCGCAGAGTTCGGATCCAGCAGGATCTTTACCGGAATTCGCTGCACGACCTTCACGTAGTTGCCCGTGGCATTTTCCGGCGGCAGCAAGCTCAAGCGTGAGCCAGTAGCACCTGCAATGGAATCCACATAACCGTCTATCGTCTTACCATACATGTCGACATCGATTTCCGCCTTCTGGCCGGGACGCACTTTGGCCAGTTGGGTCTCTTTGAAATCCGCCGTCACCCAAACGTCATTCAAGGGAATGAGCGTAAAGAGTCCCTGCCCCGGCTGAATGATCTGGCCGGCCTCTACTGATTTCCTTGTCACCACTCCGTCCGATGGCGCAACGATGGTGGCGTAACTCAACTGCAACTCTGCCGCTTCCAAATCCGCCTGGGCCGCAGCCACGGCCGCATTGGCGGAATCATGGTCAGCCTCGTGAATGGTAACTTGCTTGTGGTTTGCCATTGACTGCTCGACCATGGCTCGCGCCTGCGCTACTTGCGCTTTGGCGGCCAACATGGATTCTTGAGCAATCTCCGCACCCTTTTCAGCAGAAGAGAGTTTTTCCTTCGCAGCACTCAATTGGCTGTCAGCCACCCGCGCAGCTGCTACGTATGCGTCATACTGCTGCTGGGAGATCTCACCCTTCTCCACCAGGGGTTTCATGCGGGCCAGATCGGCCTGGGCACGGTCATTGTTGGCTTGCTGCGCCGCCACGTTATCGCGTGCAAAGGCAAGCTCCGCCGTGGAATCCCTCTCAAAAGAAAACTTCGACTTATCGTAATTCGCCTGGGCCGCGGCAAGTTGCGCATCGGCGCCGGAGGTTGTGCTGTCCGTAGTTTCCTTCGTCAGCGGGACGCCAACCTCCGCCCCTCTCGCGCGCGCCTGGGCAAGCAGGAAAGCCGCCTTGGCCTGATCGACGCGTGCCTGGTAATCACGCGGATCGATGCGAACCAACACCTGACCCGCCTTCACCGTCTCGTTGTCATGAATCAACACCTCGGCAACGGTACCGGAAATCTTGCTGGCGATAGGAACAATATGTCCATCCACCTCCGCGTCGTCCGTCGAGACACGGTTGTGGTAGTAAGCCAGCAAGGCCACCACCGCGATAACCAGGATGGCGCCAGCAGCGACGGCCAACCGCCTCACCCAAGGATCGGCCCAGCGGGAGGGGTTCTTATCCTCGCCCTCCGGGGTTGGCGGTTCAGCACGCCCTAGTTCTTTTTCCAGCTCAATAACGTTGGGATCTGTAGTCGGCATAGTTATGCACCTTTACTTGGAATAAAGCCCCTCTATTTGCCCTATGGCGTGCGATAGATCGGCCCGCGCCTGGTTGTACCCGTAAAGCGCGGCAATCTGGTTATCGTTGGCGCGTGCCAAAGCGTCCTGGGCGCTAACGACTTCGATGTTGTTGGCGACGCCCGCCTGGAAGCGGTCGCGTGCCTGTGAAACTTCCTCCTGGGCTAATTTCACTCCCAGGTTGGCCACATCCACTTCATGCTGGGCTGCGTCCAGTTGGGCCTGGGCAGTCATCACTTCCAGCGCAATCTGACTCCGCAGGTCGTTGCGTTCCTGGTCCACTTTCTTGAGTTCCAGGTTGGCCTTGGCAATCTCGGCGCGGATCCGCCCGCCCGTAAACAGGGGAACATCAATCGTAACTTGATAAACATACTCGGGAATTGCGCTGGGGGCGGATAATCCCTGTTGCCCGAAGGTCCCGAGGAAATTGACGGTGGGAAGGCGCGACTCACTTGCTCCACGCCGGGTCAGTTCGGCTATGTGGGCGCGAGCATTCAGCGCCTTCATTTCCGGTCGGGTCTCGTATGCCAGTTCAAGGCTGCGGCTGGCGTCGATCTGCGGCGTCTCAAAGAAACTCGGCGCGTCCGTCAATTCTACTTCCCGGCCAGGGTCCAAATTCAACAGCCGTGCCATACCATAAAGTGCAACCTTCTGTTGGGTCTGTGCCTGCAAAAGCCCCTGCTTTTCATTTTGCAGCTCAACGTTCGCGCGCAAGGTGTCGATTCCCGTGCCCACTCCGTGCTTCTGCAAATCATTGGCCTGGTCGTAGAGAGCCTGCGCCAGGTCCACGCGTGACTGGGCGGCCTTGACGGCAGCATCGGCGCGAATCCCTGCAAGGTATTGTGAAACCACCAACAGCACGATTTGTTCCCGAACCGTAGTCTCCTGCGCCTGGCTGGCGTTCATCCCCTGATGAGCCGCCTGCAAGCGGCGCCACAGGGTGAGATCAAGCAACGGCATTGTCACTCCGGCGTCGGCCTGAAAGAATTGGAACGGGCCGGCGTGTTCAGGAATGCCCGGAAATTTGCTGCCAAACTGCGCATCGATATTGAACCGCTCAGCCCGGTCAAAAACCTCCACGCCCGCTTGGGGAAGCAACGCCGAACGCGCAATGGACTTATCCTGCTGACTCTCTGCAAAGTTCAATGCGCCGATTTGCACCTGTGGGTTCTCTTTGAGCGCTGCGGCCACAGCATCGTGCAATGAAAGCCGCAGGGGGGAGGAATCCTGTGCCCTCGCGGTCTTGACCAGCAGGAGGGGAAGCAGTATGACCAATAGCAGGTGAAGAGCCTCTTGCTTCACCTTGTGATGCGCCTTGGCAGCTTTTTCCACTGATTTTTCCGGGCAGATCTCATCAATCAACGATTTGGGCATAATGCCTGAACCTATGAGCAGGGCACCTGAGTTTGAGAGCGAATAGAGCAGAGTTTTCCCACATATGTCGGTGTAAGTCAGCTCTGTCAGGTCCACGACCAATGTTCTACCCTTATAGATGTCTGCCGAGGTGCGCCAGCAACGCTCAAATTCTTCCACCCAGGGACCGGAAAGCTTGCCCTCCAGTTTTAGTGTGACCTTTTCACCGCTATCTGTTGTCGTGATCCGAAGCATAATGGCAAATCTCCTCTGGGCTCATACCACATCAATTGCAATGTTGGGGCCAAATACTTTTGCCCTACCACGGCATGTAAATGATTTCATCTATTATACATAGGAGGGAATCTCCAAATCCTGCCAGGAAAGAAGGTCAGTCGATTGCCGATATTTCGTCAGATGCCGGAATCCAGTCATTGGCAGTGATAGTATTATGCCATTCTAATGGCAGGAGGATTTTCCAGGTTTCCGCACCGGACCGCTAATGCTATAGGGAATTTGGGAGGGGTCTTACGGTCTTCTAGGAAGCGCCTTTTTCCATCCTGGTCAACTTTTTCAGTGAAACATCTTCATCCACCTTTTTCTTACGCTCTGAGGATTCGTGGGTGGCTTCGCTGCGGATTTCCATCCAAGTTTCTTCTGGGATGTCCAGAAAGGCGGCCACCACCTGTGGATCGAATTGCCTTCCCGACTCGCGCTGGATTTCAGCGCGGGCGACATCATACGACCGACCCCGCCGATAAGGCCGGTCAGACATCATGGCGTCCAGGGTGTCAGCAACGGCGAAGATTCTGGCTCCCAGGGGAATTTCCTCCCGCATGAGGCCCCGTGGATATCCCGATCCGTCATAGCACTCCTGATGGGTCAGAACGATTTGCGCCGCCGAGGCCAGAAAGGCCACCCGGTTCATCAGCTCGTATCCAATCCGCACGTGAGTCTGCATAACCGCCGTCTCTTCCGGGGTGAGCTTATCGGGTTTGAGCAGAATTGAATCCGGAATGCCAATTTTCCCGATGTCATGCATATAAGCGCCGCGTTCCAATGTCTTGAGCTCATCAGGGGAGAAATTGAGCCGCTGGGCAATCTCCAGCGCATAGAGGGTGACCCGCCGCGAATGGCCTGCGGTTTCATTGTCGCGCAAGTCCAATGCCGCCGCCAGCGCTTCCAGAGTCTCATCATACGTAAACTCAATCCGGCGCATCGCGGCTTTCAGTTGTTTTGTCCGGTGCTCGACCATCTCCTCCAGCCGCAGGCGGTACTCCTCCAGTTCCGCTTCCATGCGCTTCATATCCAGCGCCCGGCGCAAACTGGCGATGACGGCTTCCATTTGGAAGGGTTTGAGAATGTAATCCACCGCCCCCAGCTTCATGGCGCTCACGCCAACTGACACATCTCCCACCCCGGTGGCCATCAGAAATGCTGTGCGAGGATACTTGCGGTGAGCTTCCGCCAGCAACTCCAAACCGGAAATGCCTGGCATGTTTAGGTCGGATATGATGGCGTCAAATGGTTCCTTGGAGAGGATCTTGAGCGCTTCTTCGCCGCTTCCACACGAAGTGGTACTGAAGCCAGACAACTTGAGCTTGGTGGCCAGGAGTTGACGGATCGCAGAGTCGTCATCAACCACAAGAATCCGAAATTTCGGGGCATTTTCCATTTTCTGGTCGATTTTCACCTGCGATCACAACGCTTATCGGTCCAGCCACGAATTATATAACAGTATTACACACACTACCGCAAACCTCTCGTCAAAATTTATGGTCAATTAGTCTGCAAGTGGCACAGTCACTCCTGATTGTGCCTCCGTCCGTTCACGACAAGGGGTGGGTGTGCCTCCCTCCATCCACAGCCAGGAGTGGCTGTGTCACTTTCCCTCCAGCACTTCGCGAATCTTCTTGCGCAGGGCGAGGGGAGAAAAGGGCTTCTGGATGAAGGACATATCCTGGCTCACGATGCCGTGGTGCAGCACCGCGTCATCCGTATAACCGGACATATAGAGAACCCGGATCCCCGGACGCAAGGCGGCCACCTTGCTCGCTACTTCGGGGCCGGACATTTCGGGCATAATCACGTCCGTCAACAGCAGGTGGATGGGCCCGGGGTGGTTGGCGCAGACGGCCAGCGCTTTTTCCGCGCTATCGGTCTCCAGGACATTGTATCCCCCCGCCACCAACGCCAGCCGAACCAGAGAGCGCACCCCCTCCTCATCCTCAACCATCAGGATTGTTTCCGTTCCGGCAGCTGAATCCTTCGCCGTCGTGGGTAGCTCACTCCCTTCCGCCCTCTCGCCGACCAGGGGAAAGTAAATTTTGAAAACAGTACCATGGCCCAGCTCGCTATAGACCCAGATACTACCCCCCGACTGTTTTACGATTCCGTAAACCGTCGCGAGCCCCAGACCCGTCCCCTTCCCCAGCTCCTTGGTGGTAAAGAACGGTTCAAAGAGACGCGCCTGGGTTTCCGGGGTCATACCCATGCCCGTATCGCTGACTCCCACCATCACGTGGGGACCCGGCTTTACGGTGGGATGTTTGCGCGCATACTCCTCATCCAATTCCACGTTTCGGGTTTCTAGGGTGAGATGTCCCCCCGAGGGCATGGCGTCGCGAGCATTCACTGCCAGGTTCATCAGGACCTGTTCAATTTGTCCCGGGTCGGCTTTGATCTGCCCCAGGGCGGGGTCCAGAAGTGTACTTAGCTGAACATCTTCCCCAATCAGCCTCCGCAGCATCTTCTCCAAGTTCGCAACCACGGCATTGAGGTCAAGCACTTGCGGGGTCAGCACCTGGCGGCGGCTGAAGGCCAGAAGTTGACGGGTGAGAGAGGCAGCCCGCGCTCCAGCCTCGTTGATCTCCTTAAGGTAATCACTGGCTTTTTGATCAGAAGAGCTCCTTTCCAAAAGGATCTCACTATATCCATTGATCACGGTCAGCAGGTTGTTGAAATCGTGGGCCACGCCGCCCGCCAACCGGCCCACCGCCTCCATTTTCGATGCCTGCTGAAGCTGCCCCTCCAAGGATCGGCGCTCTGTCACATCCTGTTTGGTAGCGATGAAATGGGTCAATTTGCCGTACTCATCTCGCACGGGAGTAATCGTCATCTGCTCGGTGTACAGGCCACCGTCCTTGCGCCGGTTGGTAAGTTCCCCGTGCCAGCTTTGCCCCCGGAGTATCGCCTCCCACATCTGCTGATAAAACTCCGGATCCTGATTTCCCGATTTCAGGATCCGGGGATTCTGTCCCAGTGCCTCTTCACGGTCATACCCGGTAATGCGGGTAAATGCCGGGTTGACGTACTCAATGTTCCCATCAGGATTTGTGATCACGACGGCTTCTGCCGATTGCTCGATGGCGGTGACGAGACGCACATGTTCTGCTTCTGCCCGCCTGCGTTCGGTGATGTCACGAATGTTGCATTGAATCACTTTCTTTTCGTTCGCAAGGTAGACGTTGCTGACAAACTCCACGTTAATGCGCCTGCCATCACGGGTCTCAAGGGGCAAGTCCTCATACCGGATAAACCCCTTGCTTTGCAACTCCGCAAAACTCACTTTGCTCAGAACGATGTCCCGTAGAGGGCCGATGTCCCGGAGTTTCTTTCCCAGGATTTCAGCTTCAGTGAATCCAAGGAGTTCGATGAGGGAGGGGTTGACGTCATCAATCTCTCCCGTGTCTGCATTCAGAATCAAAATACCATCCTGGGACGCCTCAAAAAGACGCCGGTAACGAGTTTCGGAGGCATGCAGCTTGGCTTCCGCCAGCTTATTCTCAGTGATATCTTCCACGATTCCGTCGTACCACAGAACCTTGCCGTCTTTGTTGCGAATGGCACGGGCGCTCTCGCGAACGAAGATCACCGATCCATCCTGACGTTTCCATGCCTCCTCCAGGCCCCTGACTTCACTGTCCTGCTCCAAGCGTTCACGAAAGACGGCCCGAGGATAGCTCGGTTCAAACCCATCCTCCTCAAGATTGCGTAATGACAATTCTTCGACGTCCTGAAATCCCAGCATCCCGACCAGGGCGGGATTCGCCGTCAGGATACGCCCCTCAGGAGTGGTGCGATAAATGCCCACCGTGGCGTTCTCCACCAGGCTTCGGAAGCGCTCTTCGCTCCGGCTCAACGCCTCCTCTGCTTGCTTCCGTTCCGTGATGTCCGCAAAAGACGTCACTACGGCACTTGGGACTTGTTGGTTCGAGCCCCAAATGGGTTGGGCATTGATGGTAATCCAGGTGACCATTCCATCAGGATTGTGCACACCCATGCAGACGGTGGACTGCGTCTCACCGGTTCTTAGCGCCACCATGGCGGGATGCAGCTCACCGGGAAAGGGTGACCCATCTTCGTGAATCGCGCCCCACCGGGGGTCAATGGATGCGCGTCCGAGCAATTGTTTCTCTGACAAGCCAAGAATTCTCTGGGCACTCTGATTACAGGCGATGATGGCGCCGGAGGCGTCCTGCACGATAATTCCTTCCGCCATCGCTGTCACCACGGAGCGGTAGCGCTCCTCACTTTCACGCAGCGCCTCTTCCGCCTGCTTCCGCTCCGTAATGTCCGATAGCAGCCCGTCGGCATACCGGATTCCGCCCTTCTCATAGGTGGAAACGGCCCGGTCATGAACCCATTTCCAATTTCCATTCTTGTGCCGCACCCGGCACTCCACGTCGAAAGGCCGACCTTCGGCAAAGAGCGCGCGAAGGCCATCCTTGACCTTATCAGCGTCGTCGGGATGAAGCGAGGCGAGATAGAGTTCAGCTCCATGCTGATCTATCTCCTCAACGGAAAAGCCGCTTATCCGCTCGATGTTCTTGCTGATGAAGACAAAGCGGAGGTTGGCGTCCAGGGTCCAAACAACATCAGGAATATTCGACACCAATGAGCGGAATTTTTCCCCGCTCTCATGAACGGCCTGCTCCGTCCGCTTGTGCTCGGTGATGTCCTGTAGCATGGCCACGGTATACTGTTGTCGCCACTGCTTGTCCTTAATCAATGTAACCGTCAACAGCCCCCACACCACCCCGCCATCCTTCTTGAGAAAGCGCTTTTCCAGCTCGTACATCTCGCGTTTTCCTGCTGTCAGTTCGCAGTAGAGCTGCCAGTCCAGCTCCCGATCGTCAGTGTGGGTGAACTCCGTGAAGGGCATGTGGCCCAATTCTTCCTCGCTGTAACCGAGCATCTGCTGGAGCGCTGGATTGGATTTGAAGGGATGTCCTTGCATATCCACCAGCGCGATCCCGATCCCGGCATTCTCGAAGGTGGCGCGAAAACGCTCTTCACTTTCGCGTAGCGACTCTTCCACTCGCTTGCGCTCAGTAATGTCGCGAGAGACGCCAAAAGTTCCAATAGTATTCCCGCGGGCATCCCGCAGCGGCATCTTGGTGGTGGAGACCCAGGAGACATGCCCATCCGTCCATGTTTCCCTTTCCTCCTTGTCAATCAGCGGCTGCCCCGTCCTGATGATCTCCTGCTCGTCCCTGTAGGCCTGCTTGGAGTGGTCGGCGCCGTGGAAGTCGAAGTCGGTCTTTCCCACTACTTGCGAAGGGTGGCTCAATCCAAATGTTTTCGCATGAGCCAGATTGATGCGGGTAAAATGCCCCTCCAGATCCTTGAAGTAGATCTTGTCGGGCAGATTATCCATCAGGGTGTGAAGCAGATGCCTTTCTGCATTCAGCGCCTCCTCCGCCCGCTTGTTTTGAGTGATGTCGTGGGCGATGCCGAAAATTCCGATGATGTTCCCCTCAGCATCCCGCAGGGGCATTTTCGTGGTCAAAAGCCAGAACTCGCTGCCGCCTGGCCAGACACCCTTTTCCTCCTTCCCCACCAGGGGCTGGCCGGTCTTGATGATTTCCTCTTCAACGCGGCGGAACTCCTCGGCGGATTTTGCTGGAAGGAAATCGAAATCGGTCTTGCCGACCACCTGTGCGGGGTCACCAGATCCCAAGACCTGCGCGACCGCTTTATTGACCCGGGTGAAGCGGCTCTCACGATCCTTGAAAAATATGAGGTCCGGGAGATTGTCCATCAGGGAATGAAGAAGATAGCGTTCCTCCAGCAATGCTTCCTGCGCCCGTCTCTGTTCGGTAACGTCAACACCGACGCCGATCAGGTAGACTTTGTCGCCGATGACGGCGCGCGTCGCCGTCAGGATGTGGGGGATCTTTCGGCCGTCCCTGGTCAGTAAGTTGAATTCACCGGTCGCCCCGCCCGTCGTCAGGGCTTCCTGAATCTTGCTGGCCAACAGTGGCCGCTGTTCTTCCTCGACGCTGGCCAGAGGGTTCATGGCAAGTGTCTCTTCATCGGAGTAGCCCAATTTCTCTTTCGCGTTCTTATTCCTGCGGATGTACCGGCCCCTGCTGTCCACGACGTAGAAGATGTCTGGCAAGCTGTCAATGATGAACTCGGTAAAAGCCTTCTCGTGCTGCAAGGCCTCTTCCGCCCGCTGGCGTTCGGCCCTGGCGCGCAGGGTCCGGATGCCATAGGCCACATCCTCAGCCAGCTCAGCGAGAAGGGCCTCTTCTGCGGAATCGAAGGCATCCGGCTCCTCCGCGTAAACCATCAGGGCGCCAAGGACCTTGCCCTCCAACAAGAGCGGCAAGGTAATGCTGGAGGCGTAGCCCCGTTTGACCGCTTCTTCCCGCCACAAAGCAAAGCTGGGATCGGTTAGCATGTTACGGGATGCCTGCGGTTTGCCCAGACGGATGGCCCGGCCCGTGGGCCCCTGCCCGCGCTCCGTATCCGCCCAGGAGATATTGGCGGTTTCCAGGTATCCCTGCTCAAAGCCGGCTTGGGCCACCGGGCGCACAGACTTGCCTTCATCATGCTCAGCAAAGCCCACCCACGCCATGCGGTAACCGGACGCGCGTACCAGGATTTCACAAATCCGGTGCAAGAGATCAGGCTCTCCCTTCGCCCGCACCAATGCCTTATTGCAATCACTCAGGGTGCGGAGGGCGCGATTCACCCGCCACAGCTCCTGCTCAGCCTGCTTGCGCTCAGTGATGTCCTGTAGCGTACCGTTAAGCCGGACAACACCACCTTCCTCGCCGCGGATGGCGGCACCCTGGGCGTAAACCTGGCGCCGCGTACCATCCGGGCGGACAACTTCCAATTCCAAATCATAGGGTTCACCGGTTGCTAATGACCGCTGGACGGCACGGTCTAGGCGGACCCAGCTTTCTTGGGAATAGAGTGAGGCGCGTTCCTGGTGCGTTGGGGCCGGCCGGCGAGGATCCCAACCTGTGATACGGTAAAGCTCGTCCGACCATGTCGTGGTATTGGTGGTCACGTCCCAGCTTGAACTGCCGATGTGGGCGATATGCTCAGCCTCTTTAAGGCGAGCCTCGCTCTGCCGGATGGTTATTTCCGTCTTTTTGCGTTCGGTGATGTCATCGAGGATAAAGGCTACTTTATCCACTCCATGGTGGCCTTCGATGGGGAAATAGGAAACCTGCAATGTCCTTTCACCCAGTTTGGGGTATGCGTATCTCGATTCGAAGTCGATCGCTTTGCCTTGAAAGCATTCGTCCATCCTCGGCTTGATCTCATGGGCAAAAAACTCTTCTCCCAGGACTCTTGCCAACGAAGCCCCCACGACGTCTTCTCTCTTTAGTCCGTGGTATTTCAGATAGGTGCTATTTGCCAGCGTAATATGGTAGTTCCGGTCGACAACAGCAATTAATTCACCAGTGCTTTCAACTACCTTTTCGTACTCATGTTGCAGCTGCTCTACCCGCTTCAGGTCATCAATATCGGTGCACGTACCAAACCACTTGACGATGTTTCCTGCGGCGTCGCGCATGGGGACTCCGCGGGTTAGGAACCAACGATAGGTTCCATCTAAGCGTCGCAAGCGGCACTCAATGCTGTATGTATCTCCGGTCTCCACCGCATGATTCCAGGCATTCCAGGCGGGCTGCTTGTCATCGGGATGGAAAGGAGTATTCCAGCCTCTTCCGTAACTTTCCTCCAAAGTCAGCCCCGTGTATCGAACCCAGTTCTGATTAAAGTAGATATTCAGTCCGTCCGGGGTGCACATCCAAACCAGTTGCGGCACAGACTCCGCCAGCATGCGAAAATTGGATTCACCCTCCCCCGGCGCATTTTCCGCCTGCTTGAGCTCAGCGATGTCTCTGCCCAATACGGAAATCCCGAATACCTTCCCCCGCCGCTTCAAGGGGTTGAAAGTCAATTGCAGGGGGGTAGTGTCCGGGGATAGGGCGAACTCCGTCGTATAGGGACCTTCCGAAATTGCACGTCGGTAGAAGCCCTGCCATAAATTGAGGTCGTTCTGGTTGGCGGACAGGCGCTCCTGGCGCATGCCGCGCCGGAGGCGAATTCCACGATGTTGGAGGTAGTGAACTTTGAGGCTACGGTTGAATGATAGAAGGCTGAAGGTCTCGGAATCGACCGACCAGATCATATCGGTCGTGCTATCAAGAATCGCCCTGTGGACTTCCGACTCAGGCGGCTTCATCGAAACACCCTGCGCAAGTGGGCGCTTTCGAGTCCTGCAAAACCACTGGCCAGGTGAATATGTTTACACCCCGAACTTACCGCGCTGGTGGACTGTGCAGGGAAAAGGAATAGCGTGACCAGTCTTTCGCAACATCGTTGGTTCATGGAACGGCCACCAAAGCTTAGAGGATCAGCAAGGTTACCCAGCCATTCGCACGCACGGACGATGCATGGGAATAACGAGCGGGGGCGGAGTCGGATTTTCCACCGGCAGGCCCAGCAAGGAACAAGTCCAGTGGTTGGAAATACCCTGGCCCTCCGATGCGGCGGCCAACTTCCAGGAAGCTTTTGCTGCTAACGACAAACCCACCGAAATTAACAGTGTATGTTTAGCAGATTTCCAATACATGGTCAAGCATAAAATGACTGTTATAATTCGCATAGGTATACTATTTCAATAGTAGACAATTTGGTTCCGTTTGCGTGCGGGAAGGCAGGACCCAGCGGCGGATCCCCAACCAAAAGATCGTTTAAAGTAAAGACTCGAAAGGAGAAACTTACCCTGCGGCAGTGCTACCCCAGCACTTCGCGAACCTTCTTGCGGATCGCCACGGGAGAGAAGGGTTTCTGGATGAAGGGCATTTCCTGGCTTAGGACTCCGTGGTGGATAATGCCATCGTCGGTATAGCCGGACATGTAAAGGACCTTGATACCGGGCCGCAGGGCCGTGACCTTCTCTGCCACAACGGGGCCGGACATGTGTGGCATCACCACATCGGTCAGAAGTAGATCAATGGGTCCTTCATGACTTGCACAGGTGGTGAGGGCGGCTTCCGTATCCGTTGTTTCCAGCACCTGGTATCCTGCCGCCGACAAGGCCGTGCGGACAAGGGAGCGCACACCCTCCTCGTCCTCAACCAGAAGGATGGTTTCGGTCCCGTGGTCCGAATTCGCGCTTGTATTGGCCGGCTCCTCCGTCTTAAGACTCTCACTGACAATGGGAAAATAGACCTTGAAGACGGTGCCCTGCCCCAGTTCACTATAGACCCAGATGCTGCCTCCCGACTGTTTCACGATCCCGTAAACGGTGGCCAGGCCCAACCCCGTCCCCTTGCCTTTTTCCTTGGTGGTGAAGAAAGGCTCAAAGATGTGCTCCTGGGTCTCCGGGGACATACCGGCCCCCGTATCGGAAACTGCCAGCATCACGTGGGCGCAGGGCTTTACGGTCGGGTGATTTTGGGCGTAGGTGGCGTCCAGGTCAGCGTTGCCGGTTTCAATTGTGAGTTTACCGCCATAGGGCATGGCGTCGCGGGCATTCACGGCCAGGTTCACGATGACCTGTTCGATCTGCCCCGGATCGGCCTTGACCCGCGCCAGATCAGGGGCGAGACGGGTAAGCAGAACGATGTCTTCCCCAATCAACCGCCTCAGCATGTTCTCAAGATTGGAAACCACGGAATTCAGGTCCAGAACTTGAGGATCAAGCACCTGGCGGCGGCTGAAAGCCAGCAATTGGCGGGTAAGGGCGGCAGCGCGTTCGCCGGAACCGTAAATTTCTTTAACGTATCCGCTCAACGTGGGGTCGGACGAAAGCTCATCCAGAAGAAGTTCGGAATAGCCGTTGATAATGGTCAGGAGGTTGTTGAAGTCGTGAGCCACCCCGCCCGCCAGCCTGCCCACCGCCTCGATCTTCGCGGCTTGCTGAAGCTGTGCTTCCAGTGTCTTGCGCTCCGTTATATCCTGCTTGGTGGCAATGAAGTGGGTGACTTCGCCTTGGGCGCCCCGCACCGGAGCAATGCTCATCTGCTCGGTATAAAGGGTGCCATCCTTGCGCTGGTTCACCATTTCGCCATTCCAGGACTGCCCTTTCAAAATCGTATCCCAAAGATGGCGGTAGAACTCCGGATCGTGTTTCCCCGATTTCAGGATGCGCGGGTTATGTCCCAAAACCTCTTCGCGGGCGTATCCCGTAATCCGCGTGAAGGCGGGGTTGACATACTGAATCTCACCCTGGGTGTTGGTGATCACCACGCCTTCGGCGGATTGCTCAATGGCAGTGACCAGGCGCATGTTCTCCGCTTCCGCCCGTTTGCGCTCGGTGATGTCTTCCACCGTTCCTTCATAATAGAGAATCTTGCCGGACTCATCACGGATGGCGCGGGCGTTCTCCTGGATGAGAAGCGTCCCGCCATCCTTCTTACGCCATACGGACTCCAACCCGGCCACCTCTCCCCGCGCCTCCATCAATTGCATGAAATCGCTCCGCGGGTATTCAGCTCCAGAGGAGGTGGCATTCAAATTGGAATGTGCCAACTCTTGGAAGGAGGAATACCCGAGCATCCTGACGAGTGCCGGATTCCCCGCCAGAACTTCTCCCTCCGGCGTGGTCCGATAGATGCCCACAGGGGCGTTTTCAAACAAAGTCCGGTAGCGCTCTTCGCTCTGCCGCAAGGCTTCTTCCGCCTGCTTGCGCTGGGTGATGTCGCGGACGGCAACGCCAATTACCGCTCCGCGCAGGGTTTCAATGGTGCTGGAACTGATCTCCGCCGGAAATTCACTGCCATCCTTACGCCGGCACGACACCTCGCGTTGCAGAGTTTGTTCCTGCACCCCGGGGGTGGAGAGAAGGCGCCGGTACAACTCGGCGCTTTGCGCCTGAAACCTTTCGGGAAAGAGCATCTGAAAAGGCTTGCCTAACAATTCCTCCAACTGATAACCAAACATGATCTCCGTCGCCGAGTTGACAAAAACGATGTGGCCGTCGCGATTAAGAATGATCATCACATCCGGGGGAGATTCAAGGAGGGCTTTGAATTTCTTTTCATCCTGATTCAAGGCGCGCATCATCAGGTCGCGGCGATGAAAAAACATAAGACTTCCCAGCAGGATGACCAGAAAAGCCCCTGCCACCGCCTCGGCAATGGCCGTCCGTCGAAAATCATGCAGGGCCTCAGCATGGTCAATCTTGCGCACCAGTCCCCACCCGGTCGCCGGAATGTACTGGGTCGCCGCCAGCACCGGCACGCCGCGATAATCCTTGTAGGTTCCGAAGGTCACGTGGCCATCCAGGGCGATGCGCGCGGGCAGGGGGGCAAGCGCTGATTGGAACCGCAATTGTTGGGAGGGCCCGGAATCCAGGCGAGAAGGAGAGAAATAGACGATATTTTTTCCCTCTCGGCGCACCAGGACGGTTTCACCAGTTCGCGTCGGAACCACTTCCCGCGTCACCAGCGGAAACAAGGTTTTCGTGGCATCGGAAACCAGCAGCACCATCCCCAGGGCGTGGTCCGGCCCATGCCCCGCAACCTTTGCGCCGGGTTCCTGATACACCGGAGCGATAAAACCCATCAGGCTGTTGATGGGCGCGTCGCCCACCAGCTCAGCGCGGGCCATCCCAGAACGCGCCACGTCTTGGCATGCCTGGGAAAACAAAGGGCTCAAAGGGATGGAGCCGGTTGATTGCTGCGCCATGTGCCCGTCCCAATCCAAAAGGTAGACCCCGGAGTAGCTGTACCAATTGGCCAAATTGTCCAGGAAGGCCAAAGCTCTTGTTGGGGCGGCAAGAGGCGGAGACATCCTTTCTCCCTGCTTATAATCATGCAGAGCGGCACGGACGTCTGGGCTGGCGGACAGGACCTGCGCATCGCCCATCCGCTCCTTGAGCCAGTCCGCAACCCTCTGCGCCTGATCGTCAGCCAGGCTGGATTCCCTTGCCCGCCAGGAGGCCATTTCCTTTCGATATTGATTCAAGATGTGCCAGCGGAGAGTAACCCCAATGGCGCCGGCAATAAGTGAAAAAAACAGGAAGTAAGTTACAACCTCACCGGTTCCAATGGCGGGGCGGCGTTTCGCCCTTTGCGTGAGAGGCCGCGTGGCGTAGACCATGGAAAGCAATTTTTCGCGGGCTGAGTTCACGACTTTTCCCCCGGCTTGGGCGGATCATTGCTTTGTGCGGTGATGCCGGCCATGGGAAGTCTTTGATAGGCAGGCGGCCCGGCGCTGAAGAACGTTGGAACAGTAGCGAGGACGGCAGAAGAGGCCTTGCGATTTCTTCCATTCATGGACAAGCCACAAACCCTTAAAGGAGTCCGTATGGGCGATACGTCGCAGGCCACGCGGGGACAATGCATGAGGACTAGGGAAGAGCCGGAACGTGCATTTTTTCGTCCGGCTCAGTCAAACTCGAATCCTTCCAGGCTTTGCCTTTGATTTGCCCCGGATGGGAAAGGGATTTGGCAAACCTCGGCTGGTTTCGTAAATAAAAAATAAGTTATATGCAATTGCTAACCAGTTGTCAAGTTTTCATCCCACGCCGCGGGCTGAGAATTAAGCCAATGCGAAGATTTCGTTAAGGTAAACGGAGGGGATCCTTCTGCGGAGTGAAGGCGGAGGGGGGAAGCGGAAAATCACTCCGCCCGCTTCCCAGCCAGCCGTTATTGTAGGGCCGGGCAGCGCTCGGCCCTGGCCAAATGCTGTTTCGCCTTGCAAACTGCCGATGCGTGGCCAGAAGCTGCGCAGGGGTCCTGAACTGCAAAATTACGTCCGCGGACAATCCCGGAGAAGGTATACTATTGGGGTTCGGGGTACCAAAAAGGAAATCTCGCTTTAAAGGGCCAGGTGATTTACGAAACGCCCGGGCCGGAGGAGAGTAGGCTGGGTGTCTTCCGCCATTCCTTCTTGATTCCAATCAGTCTGCCATGCAATGAACATCCACTTCGACAACACCTACGCCCGGCTGCCGGAACGGTTCTTCTCCAAGCAGGCTCCCGCCCATGTTCCGGAACCCAAGCTCATCCGTGTCAATCTCGGACTGGCGGCAAAGCTTGCGATCGATGCCGGCTGGCTGCAATCCGCCGACGGAGTCGCGGTGCTGGCGGGTAATGCGATAGCCGAGGGTTCCGAGCCGATCGCGCAAGCCTATGCCGGGCACCAGTTCGGTGGATTCGTGCCCCAACTGGGTGACGGCCGCGCCATCCTTCTCGGTGAAGTCGTCGGCACGGATGGCGTCCGCTACGATCTGCAATTGAAGGGTTCAGGGCGAACGCGGTTTTCGCGCGGCGGCGATGGCAAATCCGCCCTCGGCCCTGTGCTTCGCGAATACATTGTCAGCGAAGCCATGGCGGCGCTGGGAGTTCCCACCACGCGGGCGCTGGCCGCTGTTGCCACCGGCGAAAGGGTGCTGCGCCAGGAAGGGCGTGTGCCCGGCGGCGTATTCACCCGCGTTGCCGCAAGCCACATTCGCGTGGGAACTTTTCAGTATTTTCTGGCGCGCAACGATATCGATGCCATCCGGCTGCTCGCCGATTACGTTATTGCCCGGCACTATCCGGATGCAGCTCAGGCCTCCAATCCGTATGTGGCCTTGCTCGAGTCGGTGGCCGCCGCCCAAGCGGATCTGATCGCCCAGTGGATGTCTCTCGGCTTCATCCACGGGGTGATGAACACGGACAACACCGCCATCTCCGGTGAGACCATCGACTTTGGACCGTGCGCATTCATGGAAGCCTTCCACCCACGGTGCGTCTTCAGCTCCATCGACTCCCGTGGACGCTATGCCTGGGGCAACCAGCCTGATATCGGGCTCTGGAACGTCACGCGTTTCGCGGAAACTTTGTTGCCCTTGTTTTCCGAGGACACGGGCGAAGCCACCCGGATGGCCGAAGCAGCTCTAGCCGGGTATCCGGAGCGTTTCGACAGCCGATACATGGTCCGCTTCCGCGCTAAATTCGGGCTCCCATCGGATGCGCCGGCCGCGCTGATCCAGGAAGGCCTCGATCTGCTCACCTCCGCCGAGGTGGACTTCACCCTCTTTTTCCGCAATCTTACTCGCGTCGCCGCAGAAGAGGATTCCACAACGCTCGAGGCGATGTTTTCCGCCAAGGTATCCTTTGCGCCATGGTTCGCCAAATGGCGCCGCGAAGCGAGCGCCGCAGTGCGCCTCCCGGACATGCGTGCAGCCAACCCGATCCTGATCCCACGCAATCACCGCGTGGAGCAAGCCATCCAGAGCGCCTATGCGGGCGACTATGCCCCATTCCACCGTCTTGTTGATGCCCTGGCCTCGCCCTACACTGAGCAGACCGAATACGCCGGCCTCGAAACCCCACCGCAACCCGAAGAAGTCGTCCATCAAACCTTCTGCGGCACCTAGCCCAGGATGGGTTTTCTGGATGCTTTACGTTCCCGTCCCCGCATGCAACGATACAGATTCAGGCTTGAGCCCGGGTGAGGCTGACCTCAAGGTCGGTCGTGGGTTTTAGCCTTGGGCTCCGGATCGCCGTCAGTCGACCGCAGATCCATGCCACAGCACTGTCAATCCGCGCAAGACCAGGCGTGCTGCCAGGCAGGATATCTCTACGTTGTGACGGTACCCACTTTGCCCGCGGTGGGGGGAACATAGGGATAAAATCGTTTGAGATCATTGATCTTTTTTTCGAAGAAATGCCACGAGAGGCTGCACACGGCGATCAATGCGGTCAGGTTCAATGCGAAGACAAAGGTGGGGCCGAGTGGAGTTACATTCGGCAGCCTCAGAAACCCAAATACCCTGACCACGATTCCCGGCATGAAGGGATGGAGAATATAAAGCCCGTAGCTGACCCTTCCCAGGTATACCAGGGGAGCCCAATTCAGAACCCACCCAACGGGTCCACGCAAACCACGCGCGGTTAACCAGACTGCGCTGAACGCCGTCAGGGCATCCGTAACGGTCATGATCCACGTGCAATACGCCGGAACCCCTCCCAGCCAATTGGCGATGTGAAGGGCAAAAAAGCCAATACAACCGGCAATGCTCACGCCGCACAGAACTTTAAGGGCCTTTTCTCCAGCTTCGCCCTCGCGGCCTTGCCAAAGAAAAGCCAGCATCGCTCCCAGTCCCAGCGTGTCGAGCGAAGCGAAAGGCAAGACTGAAGTGGTAATTCGATTAATTCCCTCCAGAAAAAGGATCAGCCGGAAAAGTTGGGCAAAGACTATAGCCGAGGCAATGAGCGGCAACAGCAGCCGCCGCGGCGTAAAAAGCATCAGGATGGGCCAGACCAGATAGAACTGCTCTTCCACGGCGAGCGACCAAAAATGCGCAATCCCGTCCACCCATCCTCCACGCAGGGCGAGAACCACGTTACCCAGGTAAGCGACGAGCCACCAGAGGAATTCCCGAACCGCCGGAACACCCAAGCAGAATGTGAGCGCCAGGGTCGCATAAAATAGCGGGAAGATTCGCAGAAACCGGCGCGCGTAAAAACTCTTCAGTACTCCCGTACGTTGAAAACCCGATTGTTCCGCCTTGTTTCGCGCATCCAGAAGAATGCCCGTGATTAAGAAGCCGCTGGTGACGAAAAACAGTTTGACGCCAAAGCCGCCGTTAAACCAAAACGTGGTGGCCTTGGGCTCCCAGTGTGTGGCAATAACCATGGCGACAGCAATGGTGCGAACAGCGTCAAGCTGCCGCAGGTAACCGGTTGGCCTCGCCGTGCCACATTCCGATTTGAAAATTTGATCCATTGAAAGGTGATTTATTATACCCGGCAAGTCCGTTAATCCTCGAACCCTTCCAGGAATTCCAGATTCCATTATCGATGTTTCAACAGGCGGGGGGAAGCCTGAAAAGCCGTGGCGGGAAAAACCGTGACAAAAAAGCCATAAAAAATGCGCCAAGAAAGGCTTCCGGGCGAAGCAAAGCTCCCCTCCTTGGTTAAGCAGGATAGTTTTTTCCGGGGGCTCCCCTCCTTAGCTAAGGAGGGGCCGACGCGCGAGCGGCGGGGGTGGTTACTGGAGCGGTCGCAAGCCAGCGTGGCGCGAGCACGGTAACGCATCTATGCGGGTTATCCCGTCGAAGAGACGGTCTCACCCTGGCGATGCAGCTCCTCATAGATTCGCGGCCGCTTTTCCTTGAGGTGAGCCAGGCCCGCAGGGGTTGCACGAACGATCAAGCGGCCATTTACTGAAGCCGGCTCTACCAGTCCGCGATTATTGGCATCTTCCCATACTGGAAGCCTCGGGCAGGAAGTACGCCACGCCTCCAGCGTTTCCTGATAGGTGCGTTCCCTGCGCCCCACCCACTCCAGCAGATCCAGAATCAGATTCTCAATAGTGTCCGTCATGGGAAGTCGGCTCGAAGTGTGCCTCCATGAATCTCACGTTTACAGACATAGACCGATTCTGTCAAGGAAGTAGCTCGCAGTAGGTAACCCGGAGGGGCGGAAGCAAAGGCACGCATCGTTTGCGTTCCTCCGCGGTTCTTCACCCACCGGCCCCCTCATCAGGCATGCAATAGCGCAACCCCGGGAAAACTCGCAATGGAAGGCGGGATGGTGTCATGGGGCAGCCTCCACGTTATTTTTCATCGCCTGTCAGGATCCGGAAGCCCTTGCCCGGGCATTGAATCAGGCCTACAATCGGTGTATAAGAGTTTATCTGCTTGAATGCATAGGTGTTGAAATGGGAGAAGAAGCCATCCGCTGGAACATCAAAGTCTCGAAGGAGACGGATCTCAGTCTGCGCACGTTTCTTGGCGCTCGGGGCATGAAAAAAGGCGACCTCTCGAAATTCATCGAAGAGGCCGTCCGCTGGCGCTTGTTCCAGCGCACCGTTGAGGACATCAAGGCTCGCAATGCCGGTACCGACCCGAACGAGATTGAGCGCATCGTCAATGAGGCCGTAGGTGAGGTCCGTGCCGAGCGGCGCTCCCGGCAAAAGGGAAAGCCTGATGCGCGTAGTGCTCGACACCAACATCCTCGTCTCCGCTCTGATCGCTCCAGCGGGCAAACCCGCCGCGATTTATAGCGCCTGGGTGGAGGCAAAATTCACACTTCTGACTTGCGCGGAGCAGCTCGATGAGTTGCTCGCAACGCTGCAAAAGCCGCGCGTAGCCGAACTTGTCAAACCCTACGAGGCTGGCCGCTTGGTCAACCAGATCAAAAAGCTCGCCGAGGACGTCAGCCCGCTCCCGCCCGTGAATCGCTCTCCCGATCCCACCGACGATTTTCTGCTGGCTTTGTGCGAAGCGGGCAATGCCGATTATCTGGTGACCGGCGATAAGAGCGGGCTGCTTGTCCTCAATCGCCACAAAACCACCCGGATCGTTTCGCCGGGTGATTTTGCTGCCTTAGTCGCGTGAAATCTTCGCAGCAAAAGAAGCGGTAGCATGCTAGCGCAGTGTCCAGTAATTGGCTGGACAATGTAGCGCCGCCCTTTAGTGTTTAATGCCAAGACAT
>PLSX01000282.1 GCA_003165315.1 Acidobacteriota bacterium | reverse complement strand
GGTATCCACCCTCGTTATACACCCATGGTTTTTCGCGGGGAAAGAGATTGAGGAACCACTGATCGAATGCTGTCCCCAAATTGAAGTTCTTATTCCAATGGGCGGCAAACCCAGTGTAGTTATGCTGAGCGTTCCAGGCAGCGGACACGCCGACAGTTGACCAGTCAAAATTGGGCCCGGCCACGGGATAAAGCGCCCATGCCAGCCAGTAGCCCGTCAGGATCACACCTAGCGCAGTCCATGCCCAGCGCGGCGGACGAAAACCCAGGAGGAAGAGGATGGGGTAGCCAAATCCGATCTGTGTCAGCGTGTCCTCCATGGTGAAGTAGGTTTGGGATTTGTCCATTGAGCGTAGGAAGATTCCCAAAGCAGCCAGCAAGACGGCCCGCCACAAGGCGTGGCCAAACAATTTCCAGAATGTGCCCCCACGCGCGATGCGGCTGGCAATCGAGTATGGTAACGCTACACCGACAAGAAATGAAAATGAGGGCTGAATCATGTCATGGAGCGAACAGCCGGCCCATTCGACATGGGTTTGATTGTAGGCGAGGATGTGCCAGAACCAGCTTGCAGGATAGGCCTGCCACACTTTGGCAAAGCTCAGTACTTCACCCATCATGAGAAGCATGACGAATCCGCGATAAGCGTCAACCGCGATGTTCCGGGCCACTGGAGCGCGCGCAGTGCTTTCCGCGGGCGGAACGCTCACAACCTCTGTTACGGTGCTCATGGCTTACCTCCTGCTTCGACAACATTACCACAACTATGGTGGACAGTCCTTAGCGACCGAATTGGCATGCCTAAAACTCACGATATCGACTTGCGAGACCCCAGAGATTGGGCAGACCACCCATAAGATCGCAGTTATCGCAGCTAACGATACGTGTGATTCCCTAATTAGGGCAACAAATTACTTGGCTCACCCGTGTCATCAGGTAAGGTAGCGCTGACCTTGAGGTCAGCAGGGCCCAGCAGCGCTGGGCCAGGCGGAACGTTGTTCGGCCCTACACTACCGACCTGGCCCGGAACGCCGCAGCTCATGCCGACCTCAAGGTCGGCGCTAAACGACCGGGGACCACGGGTGAGTCAAGTAAGTCAATCCCCTAATTAGGAGGCTTTGGTAGCGCTACCGGGAATCGAACCCGGGTTTTCAGATTGAGAATCTGACGTCCTAACCCCTAGACGATAGCGNNATCGAACCCGGGTTTTCAGATTGAGGATGGGATAACCCCGCAAGTGGGGTCAGGGGCTTACGAAGTGTTATCGAAGCCCAGTTGCCCTCAGTATGGTCCTTTATTGCACCCATTGAGCGTTACGAAGATCCTTTGGTGCGGGACCAGCTCACGTCTGGCGCGCCAGGGTCCTGAGCGATCTCTTGCGATCTAAGGCTAGGCGGCAGAATCGCTCCGCACAATGAACTCAATGCTTTACCAGTTGCATTGACCAACCCTGCGGATTTAAGGGGATCACCATTACTGTTCCACGGGGCGCTTGCCTGAATTTCTCAGCGTACTCGCTGAACTGTAAATCCTCCATGGGCGGAAAGGGCCAGTTCCGAACAACTCCGAAAGACATAAGGACGATACAGAGGATTGCTCCTAAGTGGAGCACCGCTGGGGCGGTAGGTTTCAGCAGCCAAAACAGGGTCGCAACAAAGGCCAGCATCGGCATGTACCAATAGCGTTGCGCCCACCCCAACGCTAACGCCTGCCAGCCCGCGAGGTGGGGTCCCGCGGGGATCCCGCTAACGACCGGCGATGGCATCATGGGCGAGGCCAACGAAGAAGCCAAGACCAAACTTGCGAAGAGGATAAAGAGCCTTAGTTGCAGCGGACCCCGGAAGATCCCGTACAGTAATGTTACGATTCCCAGTGAGGTCACGACCAGCGCGCCAAGGGGATGGCCATGAAAAAGTATGTTGCGTCCGATCAGCGCCCCCATGAAAACGTGATTCGCCATTATTTCGATGAGCAGTGGTAGGTTAGCGCCCTGCGGCTCTTTGATGCGATCCGATTGTCCTGCCATCAAAATCAGAGTTCCCTGAACCGCAGCGCAAGCGGCAAGGATCGAGGTTAAAAGAAGCTTCCAATTCTCACGGCTTTTTCGCCAGTACAGGAATGCAATGGGAGTGAGCATGATTGCGAACGGTCCTGTTAACCCAGACATCAGGACTTCGGAACAATCAAAGAGCTTCGCTGCTTTACTTCGAGGCGGGGTGGACACTATTACGAGAAAAGCGAGAATGGCCAGGCGCCAGTGTGAGCTGGCAAGATTGGCATGGATCGCGAAACTGTTTGGCAGGCAAAGATAAAGCAGGGAAAGGAACAGCCGCGCTCGTAGGCTGCCGATTGCCGTGAGCCTAGAGGAAAGTAGCAGCTGAACTGGGAAAATTTGCAACGTCAGGGCCAGCAGGTTAAAGATCAAAGGGGCGTAGGCAAGGGGGAAAAACTGGGCGAGGTCGGCAACCAAACGTGGAAAGGTATGAAGGTATCCGGCGTAGGTGTAAAACAGCGGGCGTAGCAAGCCGGCAGAATAGGCTTGCGTGTAAAAGACCGGGCCGTCCTCAATAAAAAATTGGGGGCGAAAGATGGCGTCTGGCCGTTGCGATACAAGGATTAAGAAGGAGGCCAGGAAGATGATGGCCTGCTTACACCAGCCGGGGATTGTTTGGACCCAGTTATTCAAACTCTCCCGCAGTTTCCGATTGCCATTCGCGCTGGTCAGCCCGACATCGAACACACTAGATTTCTTTGCCGACAAGAGATTAGCTCTCCGGGACCATTGAAATTTCGTGCTCTCTATGCTGGACTAGCCCTCTCTTCAGTGACAACCGTCTATCGAAGCGTAGAAGTGGCAGCCAATACGAATTTACCAACCACCGTTCAAAATACCTTTCAGAACACTCAAAACCCGCTGTGACATGCCCCTCGGTCGCGTAGATGTTTTTTAAACGAGGAAGCGGGAGCTTTCTGGGAGGCGCAGTTGTCATGATTGCTAGTTTTTGAGCTCACATTGTCGGGACTCCTTCATCTGCTCGGCAACTCTGCGTTTCATAAACAGAGCTAAGGCGATGGGCTTGCCAAACCTGGGTCGCATCAACCAGTCAACTGCCGACCCGCTGCCTGTAAGCGTCGAACTGGGGCGGCCCAAGTCCTGGTTCCGAAACCAGAGTTCCACGGGTTCATAGGATTCTCGGAATGCCGATTCATTTCGAATGTACTGCGTCCAATCATCAGGCCACCATCCATTTCTTCGTGGGTCCCCATCTGTTTGGGTCTCAGGGGTGATTGGATAGACTGAGAACAAGTCGGGAGCAAGCTTGTAAAATGCAGCGGCGCTGAAAGCGGCATGATTCTTCTTCCCAAAGCGCTCACTTGTCGAATGTGCAATCAGTGTGTTGTTGAGCCCGAGAACATCAATGACGTATCCATCATAGGTTGCCGCAATCCCTCCCGCTGCGATGACTCCCACCGTGGGTTTGGCTTTGCCGGGGAACAATTGATTGAGTATTTCGCCCATTTGCCGCCCTTGCGCGGCGATGTCGAATTCTTCTTGCAGGCTATCGTCCAATCGGAAGTTCTGCAGGCTCGCGATCAGGATAAATAAGACCACCCAACCGAGGGTTACCATCTGCCGGACGCGCCAGCTTGCCGGCCAATCAATTCCCGCTGGAAGTAATGAGATACACGGCAAGGGAAGGATTAGAATAGCCGGAACAAAGAATCGACCTTGGGGGAAATGATCACCACCAGTCAAGATCGGGACGAGTACCAGCGCAAAGGCTGCCAGCACGGCAGTGATTAATGCCAAGTGGCGGGTATACTCCTTTTTCTTCAGGGGCCATTCAGTGGCTGAATGCCATGCCACCAAGGCGGCGATTGTCAAAAGTATCAACAGCAGCGGGTAACGATGCAGGAATCCGTACAAATACAGCAGGCCAATGTAGAGGTTATAAAAATGGTCGGCCGAGACCTTTGCGTAATAAGTGTTAGGGAATGGGTAACCAAAGTAGAAGTGTCGGAATAGAGTTAGTATTCCGGTTATCGTAGCGAAAACTGTGAATGGTACTGCAATTGTGCGGAGCGCCAGCTTGGCTGAACCGTTGAAGGCATAGGAAACACGTGCCGCCAGCAAAATCATTATGGGGACAAGCAGCATTGATTCCGGACGTGTCAGGGCCATGAGTCCGCCGATGAGCGACATGGCTTTTGAATAATACACGGCATTTTGCTCCCTTGCAAAACGGCAGGTTACATAGACAGCGGCCACAATCAGAACGGCCCAAAGGGACATGTCCATCAATGTCACCGTCGTCCAGGTGAGGGCTCCCGGGTTAAGTGCAATCCAGAGTAGGTAAACGATCAAATATAAATCCATCTGTTGGGTGGACTTGGGGACTCCTACAAGGTATTGGATGGTCCGCAGCGCGGTCAGGAGAGCCACCAGAGCACATATCAAGTTGACCATGTGCATCACCAACTGGGGCCAGGGAGTCATGAACGTCAGTGCCCATAGCAGCGTGTAAAGGAATGAGGTGGTCCCCTCAACGCGTTCGCTTCCGGCGTGGTAAACCCAACCATAACCGTGCGCAAGATTCGCTCCGTAGACCTGGTAGATATTCGAGTCATCGATTCCGAAGTATGGCCGGTAATAAAAGCACAGGAGCAGGAACATCGCCACGATGGCCGCAATGAGCCAAACCGTACTAGCGTGCTCCTCAGAAAAGGTTGGTACCGTTTTGCCGCACATTTTGTAAGGACGGATTTGTTTTGGTAGCGCTACCGGGAATNNCTAACCCCTAGACGATAGCGCCATGAAGGCAATTTACACTTCTAACATCCGATTGCAATTGTTGTCAAGGCGCGGAAATAAGGTGTATTGCCCTGATTTCGGATGCGGCGTCGGGCTTTACCACGGCCTGTTCCGCCGAAAGAGCAGAACCGAGTTTAAACTGCCGGCGGTAAGCCCATGACCATTTCTTCTGGCTTAGTACTTGGTCGTTGAAGCGAAATTGAATTCGCGGATTTTGGCAGCGGGCACAACCATTTCAAATGACTCTTCCCCGGCCGTGCGTTGCGGCGGGCTCATCATTTCCACATTGTTCAGCATGTCCACCAAACTCTGATTGAAGCGCAGGTTTCTAACGCCTTGCTTAACCTGACCATCCTCAATCCAGAACGTACCGTCGCGTGTCATCCCGGTCAGAATCTTCTTGTAAGGATCCACTTCCCGGATGTACCAGAAGCGTGTTACCAGCAAGCCGTGCTCGGTGGACTTAATCATGTCATCCACACTGGAGCGGTCGCCGTCCATCACGATATTCATCGGCGCTTCCGCGTACTCGTTGGGAAGCGGGAATCCGTGACCGGTGGGCTGAACGCCCAATTTGTGCGCTGTCTGGCGCGCATACACTAAATTCTTTACTTCGCCTTTTTCGACGATGGGCACCCGCTGGCGGGGAATGCCCTCGCCGTCATAGGGGGCGCCAGTTTGCAACGGATGGAACACGTCGTCGCGAAGGCTGATGTTATCGCCGAAAACCTTCTGGCCCACGCGCCCGGTGAAGCAACTGCGCTGTTCATTCACCGCCTGCCCGCTGAAGTCAAAGATCATGAAGCCCAGAAGGTCAAGCATGGCGGAGGGCTCAAGGATCACTGTGTAGCGGCCCGGCTCAATCTCCCGCGGCTCGCTGCTGGCAAGAGCTTTCTGAGCGGCGCGCTCAGCCAGTTCCAATGGTTCCAGTTCCATCCAGTAGGGTGCGGTTTTCTTCGCCCAGCCGGAACTGGAGTTGCCCATCATGGTGACGGAAAACTCCGACATGGTCTCTTCGTGATAGGCTTTCATGCCGCGAGAATTGAAAAGGCCAAAGGCTGAAGCACCGCTTGCAAACACCCCGGCGGCCGTGAGTCCGTCTTTCTCCGCGCGTTCCACAACTTGGGCTACGGTTTCCGCCCGCGTCTGTGGTGTAAGCTGTGCCGTCTCGTTGTAAAAACGATCAAGGGCGCGATAGGTCTGCGGGCCGGGCATGGGGAGAAGCGTGGGGTCGGGTGCCTGTAATTTCGCCAGGGCGAGGGCGTTTTCACAGAGCTGCCGGATTGAAGCTTCGTCGAATTTGTTGGTGCTCGCCCGCGCCAAGCGCCCTTCGCTAACAAGCCTGACGGAAAGCCAGGAGTTCTCCTCCGCCACGTTTTGGTGAATCGTATTGTTGGCGAAGCGGGTTAGGGCATAGGAGGAGGATGAAACCGTAGCTTCAGTTTCATCGGCCGTGGAGTACTTCAGCACTCTATCAAAAACTTCTTCCGCGCGTTGTCGAGTAAGGTTCATGGAGTAATCTAGCGATTTAGAAGGCACTGGCGAAACTCGAAGATCGAAATTCGAAACTCGAAAGTCCAAATGGAATTTCGAGGTTCCAGTTTCGAGTTTCACTTCTTATCCCGGGTACGCTACTCCCACCTGCACCTTGCGGAAGCGAGCCGGGGAAGCGCCATGTCCCGTTCCCATGGTCTGCATCGGCTGTCCTTTGCCGCAATTGGGAGTTCCCCATAAGGTCCAGTAATCGGGGCCGCAAATCCCGTCGCAGGAATTCCAGAAATCGGTGGAGATGCCCCCGTAACTGGGGTTCTTCAGCATCCGGGTTTTCTTGCCGCCGCGAATTTCCCATCCGATTTCGGTGCCAAACTGGAAGTTGTAGCGCCGGTCATCAATGGACCAGCTGCGGTTGGTTTCCATCAGGATTCCATCGTCGGTGTCGGCAATTAAATCCTCAGGTTTCCAGGTTCCTGGCAGGATGCTCACATTCGTCATGCGGATTAAGGGAATTCGATTCCAGCTTTCCGCCCGCATCGAACCACTCGACCTTTGCAGGCCGACCGAGGAAGCGGTTTCACGAGAGCTGAGGTACCCCACAAACAGACCGTTCTTGATGATCGGCGTGCATTGCGCGGGGACGCCTTCGTCGTCGTAAGCAAACGTGCCAAGCCCTGGCCCGTGTGCGGGGGTGGCGTCGGCGACGACATTGACGATGTCGGAAGCGTATTTGAGTTTTCCCAGCTTATCGAGGGTCAGGAAACTCATTCCGGCGAAGTTGGCTTCCGTGCCCAGAACGCGATCGAGTTCAATGGGATGGCCAATGGATTCATGAATCTGCAAGCCCAACTGTGAGCTATCCAGAATGATGTCTTTCTCGCCGGACGGGCATTGATCCGCCTTGAGTAAAGCCACGGCCTCCTCGGCCACGCGAGGCGCATGCTCAAGGAGCCTCAGCTCATCCACAAGTTCATAGCCTTTAGTCTGATACTGTCCGCCAAAGGAATTGGGGTACGAACGGCGCTGGATTTCGCTTCCAGCAAAGGCCGTAGCCACGTAACCGGCGCCGGTCTGGGTCTTCAATTGGTATATCTCAGATCCAAGGCTGGAAAGGAAGAGTTGTTCGATGCGGCGAAAATCCATCGCCCCTTCGGCAAGAGTTACGCCTGGCGCCCTCCGTAATTCCGCGTCGATTTTCAGGAGAAGGTCCAAACAGGAGGAGACAGGAACGGAAAACGGATCGATTCGGCAAGGCGCCGCCCAGTGGTCCACGATCTTTTTTTCCGGCACCAGGCAGACATCCTCTTTCTTTGTCAATGAGCTGGCGCGGGCGATTTCCACGGCCAGTGCGGCTGCCCGGTCAACGTCAGCATGGGTCAAGGCATCCGTCGAGGCAAAACCCCATCCGCCCCCGGAGATCACACGAATTCCCAATCCCAGAGATTGAGAGTCTCTTACCTGTGAAGTCCGGCCGTTTTTGGTGGAAATATAGCGCTGGCGGGAATCCAGCACTCTTACCTCAGCGTAGGTGGCGCCGCGAGAAATCGCGGTGTCCAACGCCCACGTTGCAAATTCTTTCATAGGCTGCTAATGGCTTACAGCCGACAGCTGACAGCGGTCATAAGCTGTCAGTTGTCGGCTGTTGACTGCCTTTCTATGTGCCTTCTGACCAGGAGGCAAGATACTTCGCCTGCTCGCGGGTCAATGTATCGATATTCACGCCCAGAGATTCCAGCTTGAGCTTCGCCACATTTTGATCAATGTCGGCGGGGACATCATAAACCTTGGGTTCAAGCTTTCCCGTGTTCTTCACCACGTATTCGGCGGAAAGAGCCTGGTCCGCAAAGCTCATATCCATCACCACGGCGGGATGGCCTTCTGCCGCTGCCAGATTGATCAGGCGGCCTTCGCCCAGCAGATAAATCTTCCGGCCATTTCGCAGCGTGTACTCGTCAACGAATTCGCGGGTCTGGCGCTTGCTCTTGGCCAGTTTCTCCAGCGCCGGAATATCAATCTCCACGTTGAAGTGACCCGAGTTTGCAACTACCGCGCCATCTTTCATAACGCGGAAGTGAGGGCCGGCAATCACGTTTTTATTTCCGGTAACCGTGATGAAGACATCGCCCAGCTTTGCCGCCTCGGCAATGGGCATGACGCGGAAGCCGTCCATGACCGCTTCCAGCCCCTTGGTCGGATTGATCTCAGTGATGATGACGTTGGAGCCCAAACCTTTGGCGCGCATGGCCACACCGCGCCCGCACCAGCCGTAACCCACAACCACCACATTGAGTCCAGCGAAGAGAATGTTGGTGGCGCGCAGAATTCCGTCAAGCGTGGATTGGCCCGTGCCGTAGCGGTTATCGAAGAAGTGCTTGGTGTCTGCGTCGTTCACGGCCACGATGGGGAATTTCAAGATGCCGTCTTTTGCCATGCTGCGCAGGCGAATGACGCCGGTGGTGGTTTCTTCCGTTCCGCCAAGAATGCCGGGAATCAGCTCCTGCCGCTTGCTCAGGATCATGGTCACCAAATCCGCGCCGTCATCCATGGTGACGTTGGGTTTGTGGTCGAGCGCAGCAACAAGATGCGAGTAGTAGGTATCCTTATCCTCACCCTTGATGGCGTAAACGGGAATGCCGTAGTCTTTCACCAGCGATGCCGCCACGTCATCCTGCGTGCTCAGCGGGTTGGAGGCGCACAGCACCAGATCCGCGCCGCCATCACGCAAAGTAATGGCCAGGTTCGCAGTCTCCGTGGTGATGTGCAGGCAGCCGGACATACGAATGCCTTTCAGCGGCTGCTCTTTGAGGAAACGCTTGCGGATGATCTGCAAAACGGGCATCCATTGATTGGCCCACTCAATCCGCAATTTGCCCTTGGGGGCAAGGTTCAAGTCTTTTACATCTCCAGCTGATTTTTTCTTGGTGGCAGCCATCTATAGTCCAGCCTCTTTCTTTAGTATTGCGGCTTTGTCGGTCTTTTCCCACGTGAAATCAGGGTCAGGACGGCCAAAGTGGCCATAAGCCGCGGTCTTTTTGTAAACGGGCCGCAGCAGGTTGAGGGATTCAATGATCCCCTGCGGAGTCAGTTTGAAATGTTTGCGAATCAGACTCTCAAGTTGGCTTTGGTCGATCTGCCCGGTGCCGAAGGTGTCTACCATCACTGAGACGGGGTCGGCAACGCCAATGGCGTAGGCAAGCTGCACTTCCGCCCGATCGGCAATGCCTGACGCCACGATGTTCTTGGCAATGTAGCGCGCCATATAGGCGGCGGAGCGATCGACCTTGGTGGGATCTTTTCCGGAGAAGGCGCCGCCGCCGTGGTGGGCGGTGCCGCCGTATGTATCCACGATGATCTTGCGCCCGGTGAGGCCGGAATCGCCCACGGGTCCACCGGTCACAAAGCGGCCGGTCGGGTTGATATGGTACTTGGTCTTGGAGTCAAGCAGGTGGGCTGGAATGACGGGTTTGATAACGCATTCCATAATCCCCGCGCGCAACGTTTCGTTCGAGACGCTCGCGGCGTGTTGGGTCGAAACCACGACAGCATCCACACGCACGGGCTGGGAACCATCGTACTCAACGGTGACTTGCGATTTGCCGTCAGGCCGCACAAAATCGAGAATTCCTTTATGCATGCATTCCGCCAGGCGCAGGCAGAGCTTGTGTGCCGTCATGATCGGGAACGGCATCAATTCTTCCGTTTCGTTGCAGGCATACCCGAACATAAGTCCCTGGTCGCCCGCTCCGCCGGTCACCACACCCTGGTTGATGTCGGGGCTCTGGCGCGTCAGGTTTACGGTGATCTGGCAATTTTCCGATGTGAAGCCGCCGGAGGGATCGGTGTAGCCAATGCCCAGCACGGTTTCGCGCACCAGTTTGTCGATGTCTGGTTTCGCGGTGGTGGTGATCTCACCCATGACGTAGACGGAGCTGTCCTTGACCATGGACTCGCACGCCACATGGCCCTGTGGGTCGGCTGCAAGGACGGCGTCAAGAACCGCGTCGGAAATCTGGTCGCAAATTTTATCGGGGTGCCCTGCGGTTACGGATTCAGAGGTAAACAGATAGTGGTCTTTAGGCTCGCTCAATCCAGAGCCTCCTTCTTCTCAATTAAGAATTTTAGTCTCGGCACAAATATTAACCGTAGCATACGCCAAACGAGAGTGTCAACGACTTCGGGCTCAAATGGCGCGCTGTCAATTGAAGTGCGGGAAATAAGCTTTACAGGGGTTCATTAAGGGGGCGAATGGACTCCTGGAGATTCGGAATGTTACGCATGCAGGCGGGTCGAGCAAGCGAATTCTGGGTCAATTTGCCCGAAACATCATCCCTTATGAGCCCTGTTTTGCCCCCGATCACAGGGGCAAGTCCCCAACCCGGTCAATCCATTCTTCCGGATTGCCGGCCTTTGCACAGACAGATAGAAGCTGAGGCTCACTTGGAGTTCTTCAAGGCGTGGAGTTTCTGACGGAGGGCCGGGTCGGAAAGCGTGCAGCCCACCACGAAGGGTAAGGATTGCGTGCGCGAGTATTATCGCCTCATGCGAATCCCCACCGCGCGAATTCGAGAATTGCGAGCGAGGCCCACTGAGGCGGAACAGGCCGCATGCCAGCTCCTTCGCGACCGTGGGCTGGGCGCGAAATTTCGCCGCCAGTTCGGTACGGAAAAAGGCGTCCTCGACTTTTACTGCTTCGAGCATCGGCTGGCGATTGAGCTCGATGGCGGTGTTCACTCGCAAATCGATCAAATGCGCAAAGACGCCGTGAAAGAGGATTATTTGCGGACGCTGGGCATCCGTCTTTTGCGGATTCCTAATTTGATGGTGCTGGAACATCCGGACGAATTCGTGCGCGAAGTTTTGAAAGCCATCAAGGCGTCGCGCGGGAAGGCGAAGAAGTAACCCCTCATCCGTCCTCGTCCCTCGGCCACCTTCTCCCCTCGGAGAAGGAACGGTTGTCCTTCCCGCCTCCCGTAAAGAACGGGAAGCTTCGTGAGCGCGAGGGCGCGCTCAGATTGTCTTTCCCTCTCCCCTGCGGAGAGGGCAGTGAATCCCATTCCTTCTCCGAGCGAGAGGGCCGTGAGTCCGGTTCCTTCTCCGAGGGGAGAAGGTGGCCGAGGGACGAGGACGGATGAGGGGTCACTTTCGGGNNAGCTGCACCACATTAATTGGCCAATCCGACGGTTACAGGATCGCTAAAACCCGGGGACACTGGTGCCAGTCCCGTCGCCCCAAAAGTCTTGAACCATGCGGTTAAGCGCAATAGCCGGCGGTTTCCGGCGGACTTCATGTTTCAATTGATCAGGGAGGAGTACGAAATCTTGAAGTCACAATTTGTGACTTCAAGTTGGGGCGGGGCGCGGCGCGCCACTCCGTACGCCTTCATGGAACAGGGTGTGGCGATGCTTTCCAGCGTGCTGCACAGCGAGCGAGCCGTGCAAGTCAACATCGCCATTATGCGGGCCTTCGTCAAACTCAGGGAGATGTTGGCCTCGCATCGCGACCTGGCGCGCCGCCTTAACGAGATGGAAAAAAAGTACGACAGCCAGTTCAAGGTGGTCTTCGACGCCATCCGCGGACTGATGAAGCCGCCGGAGAGGCCCGCCCGCAAAATCGGTTTCCGCGCTCCTGGCACGTGACGCTATTCAATCCGGCCGCATGAGCGTGGTCAAGGCCGCGCCCTAACCCCTAATCCCTCTTCCCTTGTCCCATTTCCCGAGCACCCAGCCTCAAGTCCCGAGTCTCGAGTCCCCAGTCCCAAGCCCCGAGTCCCGAAACTCGCGTTCCCGCGACTCCGGACCTCGGACTCCGGACTTTCCTTTTCCCCAGCCCCCCGCAGTCGGCCCTAACCCCTAGCCACTCCCCACTAACCACTGCTCTTGAGCGGCTTTTTGTTTGGGCCGTATTGTGAGCCGCGGAGTAGTGCGGAAGGCGCACAACTCCTCGCTACGCCGCTGGGGGAGGTAACGTTCCTACGATGTTGACACCTCACGGCACTTGTTCACGTGTTGATCGAACCGGAACTACACAGGGGCGCGTGGTCTACGCGCGGAAGGCAGAAGGTAATATCGGGAATCAGGGTGTACTTGCATTTGGCGCAAAGAGCGTAGAATGTCGTTTTTCCAGGTAGTCACGATATTCTATGCCACCGCTAAAACCTTCCTTGAGTACGGCCTTCAGCACCCGAAACAAAATCCATCCATCCACCAAGTGTCCGCGTTCAATCGGAGCCGCAGCCGTCGCCTGTTCAAGCAAAACCTTGGTGCCAAACGGAGCCACGTCAGACGGAAGAACCTCAAGTGGCCTATAGTAAATCGGCTTGCCTTCGTGAACCATGCACAATATCCAGTCCTTCGCAACGGTAGGCTCCCCCCTGCTTGTTACTGATATTTCAAACAGGAGGTCGACGGAATCTGGTGGAGTCGATAATTGAGGGTTGCTGACTATATTTCGATTTTCAAAGAACACTCGTAGCGGCTTGGCAACAAGCCAAGGGCTTTTTACGTCTTCCGGCAGGGAACCCAGATCATCAAAGGCATACTGTTTGTTTTGTTTCAACGTGCAGGGCGTATTCGCCAGCGAAGTTACTAGTTTCTTCTCCGAGTAATCGAACGGAACTTCATTGTAAGCCACGACAGAGCTCATTGTGGGAGGGGCTAACGTGATAGCAGAGGTAGGGTGCGACGAGGCTACATGTCCATAAATAAACGCCGAATAGGAGAATATCAGTAAGAGCAAGGCTCCAACAGCAGAACCACTCCAAATTTTTACCCGATAGTGTGGCACCGGCGGTGGGTACTCCACTCTGACGTGCCCAGGAATTTCAATCAGAGAGGACCCAGCAGAAATCTCGCCGGTCAGAGCGAGAGAAGTCCGCATTATATTAATAATTGCTATACCGCACACGAGCCACACCCAAGGGGTGGCAGCAGCCCAAGCGTTTGTCCTCCAGGCTTCAATTGAAAACTGGTGAACAGATACTTGATAAATCAGCACGAGAGCCGACAAGGCAGCGTCAATGATCTTCACTCGCATTGTTCCGATGAAGAGGTCAAAAAATATCGTGAAATACCGGGCAGTTGTGGAACCGTGGAGCACCACTGCTTCACTTACACGTTTTCCCTTGTTGGAACCTGACATACAGGAGAGGGTAACATAACGCTGCAATGTTGCTACCTAGTTTAAGATCGTATATTGGAGATTTCGGACTCAGCCATTGATTCATTTTCTCACCATCTTGCTTTTGCTCGCGCTTGCCCTATAGAAACGCCAGATGTCGCGAGGTGGTTGATGCGCGAGGTTGTGTGGGGACGCAGACCCCTCTCCTCCGGTTCGATCCGGCTTGGGAGGGGTAGTTACGAAGCGGTCTAATTGGAGCCGTCTCCAGGAAACTCAAGCTCCCGAACCGCCAACGTTTCCGTCAGGCTTTCTTCGGAGTCAAACAGCGACAATGCATTCACATTGTACTCGTCAAGTAGTCTTAGGACTTTCAATCGCTCCGTCCATGGGATGTTGAACTTCCACAGGAAATCCTGGTGTTGCACATTACGCTGGAAGACGCCCTCATGCTTTGCAAAATACCATTCGCTGGATTGGTCACCAACATTCTTAAACTCGGCACAAACCGTGTAATCGCTCTGTTGCAGAAAGTGCCTTTGGTGAGTCCTGACATAAGGCCCAACTCTGCGTATCCACGACCCTGGACTTCCTGTAACCTTGAAACCTTTCGGCTTTTCAAGATAAGCGTAGATGGAAACTTTTCCTGCAAGAGGCGCTACTGCTGTCCTAAATGCGAAAAACGCAGCAATTTGCGGTGAGCGAGACCAATCAAGGAGAGGCGAGGGGAAGCCGTGGTGTCGAAGATAAGCCATGTAGCTGTATTCTTCTGGCGTTGGAAAATGGGCTTCTGCCCAAGTGTCATAGTCCTGTAGTGATTTTTTCACTTCTGGCCACGGCCTGATTTCCCATTTGCGTTCCGTGAAACTTTCAATCTGCGGATTGAGCCGAGAAATAAGTCCATAATACTCGCTTATCGCCATGCCTCCTCGTCCAGCGCGTTCGAGCGTACTGGTCAGTTCCCATGTAGAGTCGCGGTTACCGCGAAATAAAATCATGGCAGTCCGCCCAGCCGGGACAGTCGTTCGCCGGATATCCTGTATTTGCTTCCCAAAGGCCTCCCAGTCCTCAACCTCAACAGTTTGCATCGGAAATCCCTCATTCTCGTGTGGCTCAACGTGCGTGCAGCCGGAATCCCTAATCCTACGCCGCCACACGTCCTTCATCAACGCCAATCCCACCCGCTGCTGCGGCGGCGGGAACGTTAAGGTAGGGGGATGGGGGGGGAAGCCCGGGACGTTCACGTCATTTCCTGATTTTTCTGGGGGAACCCAGCACCGCCATCCTGGGGCGAACAGGGTACACCGTTTCCTGATTCCCCTGCACACAACATGCAAAGCGGGCGGCTGTCCCGTATTCTGAGCAGGGAAGCGCGGGGAAAGGTAGCGCCGAGTTATTCGGCTCCGAGCCGAATGACTCGGCGGTACTTTCCCAGTGACCGGGAATGAATGAGATCGCGGTCGGACTTCGAAGGCGAACCGATGAGTAATTTTTCCCGGAGAAAAATAACTCATCGCTACGCCGCTGTTGCTGAATAAGCGCCAGTTGCTTACCGATTGCAAGGGCGGGTCCAAGCGGCCCCGCCGAGCTTCCCTTTCGCCATCCAAATATTGGGCGCCTGAAAAAGATATTGGCCATTGTCGGTGTAGCCCGGAAGTCCCGTCGTTGCCGTCAAGGTCCACTGCCCATTGGTTGCCGTAAAGACGCCGGCGTGCGAGGGCGCGCCATCCAGTGCCTCGCTATGAAATTTGTAAGTGCCGTTGGCCGCTATCTCCCACACCCAGTTCCCCCTCTTGACCGGAAGCTGCCAGGTGCCGATCAGATTGGCATCGAGCATAGCTGGATTTGCCGGCTTCTGCGGCACGACCGTGCAGTGCATCGCCACCTGGGCCAGCCCCGGGCGCAGCCACGACACCGCGCCCAGCTGGCTAGTGGCGATAAAGATGTTGGGCGCCTGATACAGATAATTGCCGCTGCCTGCGTACCCTGTTTTTGCTTTCATCGTCCAAGCGCCGTTGCTGGCGGCGAAAGAGCCAGCATGGGCTTGGACACCGTCATGGGCATCACTGCGGAAAGCGTAGGTGCCGTCGACATTGATGGTGAGCACCCAGGGGCCGTTCTTCAGCGGAAGTTGCCAGGTGCCGACGAGATTGGGATCGACGCCGTGAGGCTGCAGCGCTTTCATGTCGGCCGAGGTGCAAGGCCGCATGGCGTTTTGCGCCAGATAGCACGGGTCATAACCGAGGCGCGGAGCGGCGGCTTGGCCCCCGCCATTACCACATAGCCCGGTGAAGTGGCAGTAATCCGCCTCCGCGATGAAGTCGCCGGCCGTCGGCTGCTGGGCATGTGCTGCGGTGTCAACGAAGCAGAGCAGAGCCGCGCCGCAAATGGCTGCGAAGACGATCAACGCGGCGCCAACTCCCCCAAGGCACGAAACAGCTTTGCGCAAATGCATTTGCCTGCCCTCGCAGTGTGCGTATTGAAATCGCATCCCCAATATCGGTATTGGCCGAAAATATATCGTAACAGTTGTTCACCCGGTATGGTCAAAAAACTCGAACGACTTGAAATGGCGTAGCCTGTAGCATCGGCTGTCTTGTCCCTCGCCAAAATTCAATCCGGGCTGGCGCAGACTCCTGCCTTTGGGAGCGGGGAAAGGTAGCGCCGAGTTATTCGGCTCCGAGCCGAATAACTCGGCGGTACTTTCCCAGTGACCGGGAATGAATGAGATCGCGGTCGGACTTCGAAGGCGAACCGATGAGTAATTTTTCTCGGAGAAAAATAACTCATCGCTACGCCGCTTGGCCCGGCACGCCGGAGCTCATGC
>PLSX01000117.1 GCA_003165315.1 Acidobacteriota bacterium | reverse complement strand
CATGAAAAGAAAGGTAGTTAGGCGTTTGACACATTATTTGAAGACTTTGAAACCGGCACGGGCAACGGGGGTATTTCACAAGGGAGGGAGCGGTCTGCGTGGGGACTGTAGACTTGATTTTCCCACCATCCCTGCCTGCAGTAAGAATTCAGGACGCGAGCCCACCAAGGCCAACCCTCGAAATTGGCTCCGATTCCGCACCAAGCATCCTGGCCACGCGCCCCTTGCGCTTTTTCACACCATAACGGACATGATGACCGTCATTTTGCGCATTGACAACAATCGGGGTTCATACCCGTCTCGCCCATCCTGTTTCGACATTTCGTCGATAAGTTATTTATTATCAATACATCCTAATCTGACTCATAGGATCCCTGTGTCTGCGAATGTTTGGCATATTGGTTGCCCTGAAAACGGGTGCGAGGGACTTCGGGTCCTAGGAACCTGGATAAAACCAGGTTGGGGGCTGGAGATACCGGAAATCGGACGAACCGGAATCTTCAGCCCCCGTAAATACTTGCAATCAGGCAAACCCTTAGCAGACAACCCAGAAGGATTTAGAGGCAAGTGATGTTGGACATCACCCAGCTTAACGCTTCCCTATCGATGCCGGTACTGGCAGACATGAGCCAGTGCGTGCCGTTTCCCGGAGTCCGATCATCTGCCGCCTCTCCCTTTCCCCTGGCGGTGGTGCATCCGCAGCCCGTGGTCACTTGGCGGGTCACTCGATCCTGCAATCTGAATTGTTTGACCTGCCTTTCCGACTCCCGCCCGCAAAAATTTGGATCGGAGCTTACCACCCGTGAAGGCCTCGCTTTGATCCGCGATTTGGCCGCATTTCAAGTGTCCCGTCTGCTGTTTGCCGGCGGTGAGCCCCTTTTACGGGAGGACCTGCTTGAATTTGTGGCCTACGGGCGTCAACTGGGAATCCAACCATCGATTTTTACCAATGGCACTCTACTCAACCAGGAGATGGCGGGGGCGTTGAAGCGCGCGGGATTGCACTCCGTCACCATTCTGCTGGAAGGAATAGGGCGTGAGGTGGACCACAACCGCGGCGTGCCCGGCGCTTTCAATGCGGTTCTGGAAGGATACGAAAATTGTCAGAATGCAGGCCTCGACGTGGAGATTCGCACGCCCCTGAACCGTTGGAGCTATCGGGAACTTGGCGCTATCCTGGAATTTGTGGAGCGAATGGAAATCCGCAAAGTGGTCTTCTCCCACCTTGTCTATACCGGCCGGGGAAGCAACCCGAAGGATGCTTTGACCCACGAAGAAACGCGGCGGGCGCTTGACGTCCTGCTGGACCGCGCAGAAGATTTCGCAGGCCGCGGCGTCGGGATCAAAATTGCCACCGATGAAAATCACGCGGACGGAATTTACCAATACCTGCGAATCGCCCGCAGAAATCCAATGCGTGCCGCAGCCCCCTACCGCTTGTTGCAGAATTCCGGCGCGGGTGTAATGGGCGCAGGTGTGGGGCTTGCCGGCATTGATTCCCTCGGTGACGTTCATCCCGATCCGTACTGGGCCAATTATTCTTTGGGCAATGTGCGGGAATCGTCTTTTAGTGAAATTTGGGGAAAATCCACGGACCCCTTGCTGCAGGGATTGCGCAACCGCCTTCCTCTATTGAAAGGAAGATGCGCGAATTGTCGCTGGAAGCAAACATGTGGAGGAAATTTGCGGGTTCGCGCCGAGGAATATTTTGGCGATCCCTGGATGGCCGATCCCGCGTGTTATCTCACGAATAACGAGATTGGCAAGGAAACCGCAGACCGAGTCGAGGCAATGGAAGACGACGTGCTCTTATCAGAGCAGGCTGCGTAAAACAGCCAGTATTCAGTACTGAGTCGTGATTATCTGATGAAAATGTTGACACACAAACCGCGGCTCATTTTTTGGGAGGTGACAAAGGGGTGTAACCTGCGTTGCATTCACTGTCGCGCCACCGCTACGGAACTCTCATCCATCAATGACCTACCTACAACCAAAGCCCTGAACATAATAAAGCAAGTCTCTCAGTTAGCCCTACCTATCCTAGTTCTAAGCGGTGGCGAACCTCTTTTTCGTAGTGATATTTTTGAATTGGCCAGCTACGGGCGCGATTGTGGTTTGCGCGTAGCCCTGGCCACCAACGGAACTCTGGTAACAAAGGAAGTAGCCCACAAGATCGTGGATGCCGGCGTGCGCCGCGTCTCCATCAGTCTGGACGGAGCGGACGCTGCCACCCACGATTCCTTTCGAGGAATCCCGGGAGCGTTTGAACAGGCCCTGCAAGGCCTGAGGAATTTGAAAGAGCTCGGCATGTCAGTGCAGATCAATATGACCATCGCGCGGCACAACGCGCACCAACTGCCCGCCGTGCTGGAAATGTCGCGCAAGCTGGGGGCCGACGCACTGCACACTTTCCTGCTGGTTCCAGTGGGATGCGGCGTGGGCATTGCCGAAGACCAGATGGTCCCCGCCGACGAGTACGAAAAGATTTTGAATTGGTTTTATGATCGTGCCCAGGAGGGCGGGATCGAACTGAAAGCCACCTGCGCGCCTCACTACTTCCGCGTCGACCGCCAACGCCGCGCGGCCGAGCGCCGAGCCGCCTCCCTGGCGCAAATCAGCTTCGGTAGCAATGGACATGAGATTGGCCCCACGGACTTGACCATGCCTGGCTCCACGGGAATCGATCTTCATCCGCACGCCCGGCGTGCTGGTGGCCACCCGGGCGGTCATCCCGACGGCATGAATGCGGCCACCAAAGGTTGTTTGGCCGGCACAGGCGTGGCATTTATCTCCTATCAAGGCGAAGTTTTTCCTTGTGGTTATTTGCCGGCGCTGGCGGGCAATCTGAACCAGCAGAGTCTGGCGGAGATTTGGGAGAACGCCCCGGTATTTCAAGAACTCCGGGACACGGACAATTTGAAAGGCAAGTGCGGTTTCTGCGAGTTTCGCAATATTTGCATGGGTTGCCGCGCCCGGGCGTTCGCCGCCACGGGTGATTATATGGACGAAGAGCCGTTCTGCGTTTATCAACCGCGTACGGTGGAGGCAGTTCGGAGCAAGGAGGAGGAAAGCCATGCTTCAATTCACTGATCTCGTACGTGGCGGGGAAGTGGTGCGGGACATTAAACAGAAATACCCTGAAACCACTGCCGTTTTTGACAAATTCGCGCTACGGGCTTCCTGTGACGATTGCTCCATTGAAATGTCGGCCCGCAAAGTCGGCGCTTCGCTTGAAGATCTGCTTGTCGAAGTTAACAAAGCCATTTACCAAATCCGGGGAGTGACTGCCCGGGCCATTTGAGGCTCCATCGCCATGGCCAGTGCCACTTCCATTCCTGACCTTGCCGTCCGCACTCGGCGGCGTTCGCTCTTTTTTCCGCGTGAACACGGGGCGTGGGGAATGCTTTTGGTTCCACTAGCCACCGGCGCTGCCGCGGGCGATCCTCACGGAGTTCGGATTATCTGGATTTTATTACTCGCTGCGGTGGCGTTAGGCCTGTTCTGTTTGCGGACGCCGGCGGAAGCTGCACTGGGGTTTTCTCCGATACGGCCGCAAAACGACGGGGAGCGGAGGCTCGTTCATTCTTTTATTTATCTCTATGCCTCCGTTGTCCTCATGGCCCTGGCAGTTCTCATACTCCGGGCGCATGCTTACGGACTCCTGCTGCTGGGCGCTGCCGCAGCGACTGCTTTTCTTCTTCAATCAATTCTTAAACAACTTGGCCGGGCAACCCGGATGAACGCCCAATTGACGGGGGCGGTCGCGCTGAGCTCCACCGCAGCGGGGGCTTATTATCTGGCGACGGGCCATTTCGGCCCCGTGGCCATCATCATCTGGTTGGCCAATTGGATTTTTGCCGCCAACCAAATCCATTTCGTACAACTTCGAATTCATAATGCGCGGGCAGTGACGCCCGGGGAAAAATGGCACCGGGGAAGGGGTTTCCTGGTTCACCAGGCGATTTCTGTGCTCTTCCTGGTATTGGTTTGGCGAACCGGCTGGGTTCCGGGTCTGATCCTGATGGCCTTCTGCCCTTTGTGGGCAAGAGGCTTTGCGTGGTTTATCGAACCGCCCCGGCCGCTCCAGGTCCGCCGGTTGGGAATCAGCGAGTTGCTTTACGCCATCGTCTTTGGAATGTTTTTCGTCGCGGGCTTTCACTACACGATTCGGTAGCGATATCGTTACTATGCGCGAAAATACCATCGCGGATAATTCGCATTCTTATAAGACAGCCCAGCTGGGTGTGGGACCGATGTTCCCGCGCTTCAGTGACAGGGACATCGATGACGCATCCCTGGCCAGCGTCATCGATGTGGCCCGCCTGGCGCCAACGGAATGGAACTTGCAAACCTGGCGCTGGATCGTGGTGCGCAACGACGTGGCCAAAAAGTATCTTGAAGCGGCCACATCCATCAAAGTTCCCCTCAGTTCCGCGCCCGTTATTTTGATCTGCCTTGCTGACACTCTGGCTTGGAAGGCCGCCCCTCAGTATTTGCAGGAGATGATTGCCAACCGCAAAATCACCGAAGAGGAAGGGCATGAGGCCCTGCGCCGGGTGCGCGAATACTATTCCTCATCCCCCGAAATTGCCAAACGCACCGCCCTGGCAAATGCCTTTGTAGCCGTGCATCAAATCCTGCTGGGCGCCGCGGAAAGCAAGCTCTCTTCTTACTGGGTTACAGAATTCGACGAAGCTAAAATCAAGACACACTTCCACATTCCTGACCACTTTCTGGTGGCCGCGCTGCTACCCATCGGCTATCGGGTGGAAACTCCGGCGCCTGCCCCTTCCAAGCTTCCCCTCCGCGCCTTCGTTTACAAAGAGAAATTTGGCGAGACCATCGCCCCCACTCACTAGAGCAATGATGCGGCAAACGTCTTCTGTGAAGGGTGTCGCGGCCAACACTTCTGTGCCCACTCGCTCCGGCGAAGGGAAATATTTTGCTGATTGTTCAGTAAATCTTTGGCTTTCTGAATTACCAGGTCAGCCACATACCGAGTTGGAGTTCGCGCGGCTCGCCCGGTCCGCCAGAAGCCAGACCTGCGACCGGCTGCACCGTATTGAAGATCTGGCCGAAGCTGGGAGCATTCACGATATTCTGAGGAATATCGAAGTTCGGGTGATTGAAGATATTGAAGATCTCGGCGCGAAACTGCAGATTGGCTAATTCGGCCAGCCGGAAATTTCGCAGCACGGAGAAATCGCAGCTCCCAAGACCAGGCCCACGCAGGATATTTCGGCCGCCATTGCCAAAGGTAAACTGGCTCGGCGTACTGAAGGCGGAAGGCAGCACCCACTGCTGCGGAGTGCGTTTGGCAGGGTAGAACGACGTGCTCGCGACGTTGGGCCGATCCGTATCAACCAGCACGGTGGCGTTATTAATCTCATCCGCTCCGCTGACATTACCGCTCACCACAGGAGTAAAGGGCGGGCCCGATTCCAAGGTAACGACGCTGCCCACCTCCCAACCCTGAATGAGGTAGTTCAGGTGGGTGTTGTGAGCCTTCGCGCCGCCCGTTCCAAAAGGCATCGTCCAAAGATAGGCCAGGGACAGGCGTTGGGGAAAATTGAAATCCGACACTGATTTCTCCGCCGCCAAGTCGTAGGAGTTCTGGGGAAAGTTGGGATTGCGGGCATCGGCGTAAGGGCTGGATGCCGTGTCGATCGACTTCGAGTAGGTGTACGAAGCCAGGACAGAGAGACCCTTGGAGAATCGCCGCTCAACCTTGACTTGCAAGGCGTGGTAGATGGAGCTACCCGCAGACTGCGTGTAGGCGAAATTGGCAAGATAGGGAATGGGTGAAGGACAGCTTCCCGCCTCACACGCCGCCGCTGTGGACGCCTGGAGAGCCGCTGGCGCCGTGGTTAGATTCAGCGGCTGATTGGGATCGGTTTCCTGCACCAAGTGCAATCCGCGCGTTCCCACATAACCAATGTCGATGAGCCATGTGCTTCCAATCTGCCGTTGCACATCAGCGCTCCACTGTTGAATGAAGGCGTTGCGGAAGTTGAGCTGGAATGGACTCATGCTGGGATAGCCCGTGCCCCCGATGTTGGTGAGGGCGTCTTGAAGGATTGCCCCGCTGCCCGGATATAGGGTGCCCGACTCGAGCAAGGGCAGGGCCTCTCCAATATTGCCCTCCTCAAGGTGGACAAAGGGAGGATTGGCGGCTTTCTGGAAATAGACGTCGCCAAAAGTCTGGTCAAAGAAGATTCCGTAGCCGCCGCGCAGAACTGTCTTGGAATTATTGAAAGGCTGCCAGGCAATGCCAATACGCGGCTCAAAGTTCGTTCGATCGGGATATTGCAGGGAGCGGTTGCGAGCAGAACTTCCCAGGTTGAGAGTTTGTTGGGAGCACGTTTGCGCCGTGCACGGCGCAGGAGCAATCTGATATTGGCCGGTGTAGGGATTTACGCTGGGGTTAAAGCTCCACAAGGTTGCGGCATTGGTCCCCGCCACCAGCAGATCCCCATTACCAAAGTCGAAATTGGAAAAAGCGTTGTTCTTTTCCGTCACCAGACTTTTGTACTCGTAACGCAAACCGAGGTTTAAAGTCAGATGAGGCCGCAAACGCCAATCATCCTGGACGAAGAAATCATATTCTCCAAATGCTCCGGAAATGTACTCCTGAAATCCGTTCAGCCAGTATTGGGGAAGGCCTAGCAGAGCGTCGGCAACGCTATTTCCAAACTGGCAGTTGCCCGTCCCTGCGCAGGGAAGTTCGAGAAGTCCGGCGAGTCCCGCCTGATCCTGCGAGCTTACCTGTCCCAGGCCGCTGGTCACGAATCCTGTAAACCAGAATTCTCCGCGATAGTTGTTGTCGACAGTGAAATTACCGCGCCGGACGGAGCGGAAGTCAATTCCGTAGCTCAAAGTGTGGGATCCGAGAACGTGAGTTAATGTGTCGCCGATTTGGAATGTATTCACAGCGCCCCGCTCCGGGACGGCTGGGTCACCACCGATGCTGGCATAACCCGAATAGGTCATGTCGGGGACGCCGGCCAAAACCGACCCGACTTGGTTGACACCCATGATCCCGAGGTTTGCCGCCAGGGGGTTGCCCAGGTCTTCATTCGATTGCCGGAGCTGCCAACGGTTGTACCCAAGTTTGAACTCGTTCACCAGTTTGGGACTGAAGATGTGGGTCCAATCGAGTCCCCCCATTTGATAGGAATTGTGCGAGATCCTGCCGTACCCCGGAAGCGTGGTGGTGCTTTCAGGGACTGTGCCCGATGGCCAGAACTCGCGATCAAAGTTGAGGCTGTAGCGGACAAAAATGGAGTTCTTGGCATCGAACTGATGGTCTACCTTGCCCGTCAGCGTATCGATTCCGACTTCCCGGTCAACCAGCGCCGTGTAGTTGGGTGCGCCACAAGATGCGTTGGCGTTGGTGGGCGTGGGGTATTGGTTCACCAGACCTTGGCCCACAGGGTCCGCCTGCGGCAGGACCTGATCGATGTTAGTAAAGGGCTGCACCGATCCTTGCAGCAGCGCCAGCGGGTTAAGCAGAACAGTCTGGCTGGAGCAAGCGGGATTCAAGAGGTCACTAAAGTCACCTTGGTGTTCAGATTCAGATGGCACCAGGAAATTGTCGTAGAAGTCTCGGTGCTCACGTGTGCCCTCATAGGCAGCGAAAAAGAAGGTGTGGTCGTGCCCGTCGTAGATTCCCGGAAGGACCACCGGCCCACCCAGAGTCGCGCCAAACTGGTTGCGGTGCATGGGAGCAACGGAAGGGTCAAAGAAGTTACGCGCGTCGAAGTCCGTGTTGCGGTCATATTCATAGGCACTGCCGTGCACTTTATTAGTTCCAGATTTCGTAACCATGTTGACTTCGGCACCGGCATGGGCGCCAAACTTGGCTTCGTATACCCCCGTTTCCATTCGAAATTCCTGCACGGAGTCAAGCGGTGGAGCCACGGTATACTGACCGACACCTACCGAGGTGTCATCCATGCCATCCAGCCAATAGGAATTCATCGAGTCGCGCATCCCGTTTACGTTGATGGAGCCACCGCCGCCCCGCGTGCTAACCGCGCTGCCTGCGGTTCCGGGCGAAACGCCAGGCACCAACAACGCCAGCTCCAGAAAATTCCGTCCGTTCAGTGGAACTTCGTTGACCTTCTGCTCGTCAATCGTCGTTCCAACGGATGAGGTTTGGGTGTCCACTGTAGCCGGATACGCCTCTACCAAGACGGTATCTCCGGCTTGGCCCAACTCCAACTTGATATCCTCGCGCAGGTGCTGATTCACCAGGAGAGTCAAGGGGCCGCGCGCAAATACTTGGAAGCCCTCCTTCTTGACGCTGATGGCATACCGTCCCGGCGGAAGGGGGAGAATTTCATAACTGCCGTCGGCGGAACTGGTGACGCTGCGGGCGAGGCCTTTGTCCTTCTCAGTAATCGTGACGACTGCTCCAGGGACGACAGCACCGCTGGGATCCATAATCGTCCCACTAAAGCTACCCTGAAAGGTTTGTCCCCAAGTTGAGATGCAACTGACCGTGAGAAGAAGGAGCAGGCACTGAATGGCCTGTCGGATTGATGATGGCGTGGTTCGCATGGTCCTCCCTATAGTATCCGGAGCGCATGACCCATGAAGCGACGCAAATATCTGGCACAATTATCTGCAGAAGGGACCAAACCAGTGGGATGGCGGTCCGCAACCCGCAGACCAGGAAAACGTTAATCACATTAGCATGAATTGTTTACGCCGCAAAGCCGCTCTTTGGACCGGCCCCAGTCCGCAATATCTAAGTTTGTCGACGCTACAAATGCGACAACTTGCCACATTATGGCAAGCCTTCTTACCCAGCGGTTTTCGTTTACAATACCCACGCCATTCGCTCCTTGCCTTGGCCGCAATGTTCTTACTGGGTTCATCGGGAGGTCGTGATGTCATTGGAAAAGGAAACACTGGCGGTTTTGCCGGCTGCGCTCCGTGCTCTGGATGAGGGCTTTGCCGATCTCCCCGCAGTCGATGTGCAGGTGCCCGGCCAAGAGCGTATAGTTGGAGTGCTTCAGCAAGTCGCGGTTCGACTGCGGGACAATTATCCCTACTTCCACCCCCTTTACGCTGGGCAGATGCTCAAACCACCTCATCCGATCGCCCGCGCTGCCTATGCCTTAGCAACTTGGATCAACCCCAACAACCACGCATTGGACGGTGGGCGCGCAAGTTCGGCAATGGAGAAAGAGGCCGTGGCTGAAATTGCCGCCATGTTTGGATGGCAGACCCATCTGGGGCACCTTTCGAGCGGCGGCACCATGGCGAACCTTGAGGCGCTCTGGGTGGCCGGACAACTTAATTCTGGAAAGAAGATTGCAGCTTCCGCGCAGGCACACTATACGCATCATCGTATCAGCAGCGTCCTGGGGTTGCCATTTGCTGAATTGCCCTGCGATGACAGGGGCCGCATGGACACCAAGGCTCTTGCTGAAATGCTGGCGGCGGGAGAGATCGGTTGTGTTGTGGCCACCCTTGGAACCACGGGGACAGGTTCCATTGATCCATTGCCGGAAATCATGCGCTTACGCGCACAATACAGTTTCCGCTTGCACGTCGATGCCGCATACGGCGGCTACTTTACCCTTGCCTCAAATCTGACGGAGGAAACACGCGCTGCGTACAATCAGATTGGCCAAGCCGACTCAATAGTGGTTGATCCCCACAAGCATGGCTTGCAGCCTTACGGATGCGGTTGCGTCCTGTTTCGCGATCCCAATGTTGGAGCGTTGTACAAACATGAATCGCCCTACACCTACTTCACCTCGTCGGAATTGCACCTTGGCGAAATCAGTTTGGAGTGTTCGCGCCCAGGAGCTTCAGCCGTAGCCCTTTGGGCCACGCAAAAATTGCTTCCCCTTGTGAGCGGGGGCGAGTTCGCCGGCGGATTGGATGCCTGCCGGGAAGCAGCGGTCAATCTGGCGAAGTGCCTCGCCGCAGATTCCCGATGGCGGGTCCCATTCTCTCCCGAGCTGGATATTGTTGTCTGGGCGCCCCGGGCAGAGACTGCCCGTATGACTTCAGAACTTTCGCAGCGCATCTTCACAGCGGCAGCAAAGCACGGCCTGCATCTGGCACTTATCCGTTTGCCGATCGCGTATTTCCCTTCGCTCGCTGCCGCTTCGCCAGATCGTCAAGATAGCGTGCTCTGCCTGCGCTCTGTGTTGATGAAGCCTGAACACCGCGAATGGTTGAGCCAGATTCTTCCTATACTGGATGAGGCGTACTGTGACTCGGAGGAGAAGCCTGCGGAATAACGCCCATGCCAGAGGCCTCTGCAAACTCGATTGGAAATTTCACGGAGGTAATCGCCGCCAATTCGTGAAACCACTGCTATAATTATCTACTCCAAATCTCATGGAAAGTGAATGGCGGTAGATTCAGAAGCGGCACATGAACGAAGCAAGGTACGGGTATCCTCGCACCGCGGGGGGTGGGTGGCATGGGGTCAGGAGCAACCCGGTGCGGCAACCTGCAACTTTTGGCATGACGTTTCACTGAGCAAAATCAACCGCTTGGTCTCCGCCCAAAAGATTTCAAATCTAACGGATTGACAAACTCAGGTCATTGAGAATAGTGTACGCCATCTTATGAAACTACTCGTTCTCGGTTCCGGTGGTCGCGAACACGCTCTGGCATGGAAACTGCACGAGAGCCAGCGCATGGAAGAGCTGTATTGCGCCCCTGGGAACGCCGGCATCGCGCAGGAAGCAGAATGTATTCCCGTCGATCTCTCGCAACTGAAGGCTGTCGTTGCCCTGGCTAAGAAATTGCGCGCAGATCTGACCATTGTTGGGCCGGAAGCGCCGTTGGTTGCCGGGATCGTCGATGAATTTGAAAAGGAAGGGTTGGCCATTATCGGTCCCAACAAGGCAGCTTCTCGTCTGGAGGGGAGCAAGGTCTTTGCCAAGGAATTCATGCGGCGCCACGGCATCCCTACGGCGCGGTTTGAAGTGGCTGAAACCTTTGAGGACGCCATCAAGGCTCTGGTCCGCTTCCCGCTTCCCGTGGTGGTCAAGGCAGATGGACTTGCGGCGGGCAAGGGGGTTGTGGTTGCGCGCAACCACGCGGAGGCGGAACAAGCAGTACAAGACTTCATGGTTCGCAAGACCCTGGGCACTGCTGGCGACCGGGTGATCATTGAAGAGTGTTTGACGGGAGAGGAAACCTCCTTTATCGTGCTCACCGATGGACGCGCCATTCTTCCCATGGTTCCGACCCAGGATCACAAGGCCCTGCTGGATGGGGATCAAGGGCCCAACACGGGAGGCATGGGGGCGTACAGTGATGACTCCATCCTCACGGAAGCGCTGCATGACGAGATTCTGCGCTCCATGGTTGCTCCCACGCTGGCGGGCATGGAAATGGAAGGTTCGCCTTACCGCGGCTTTTTGTATTGCGGGCTAATGATGACGCCCGCCGGTCCCATGCTGTTGGAGTACAACGTCCGTTTGGGCGATCCAGAAGCCCAGCCCATCTTGATGCGGCTACGCTCCGACCTTACCGACCTGTTGGTAGCCTCGCGCGAGGGACAGCTGGCCTCTGTAGACGTACATTGGAGCCCAAATCCTTCCATTTGCGTGGTGCTAACCTCCAAAGGCTATCCGGCCAAACCGGAGACCGATAAGACCATCACGGGTTATGAAGCAGTGGAAGCGTTGGGTGGAGTCAAGATTTTCCATTCCGCGACACGTTTTGAGGATCATCAATTGCTTACCACCGGCGGGCGCGTCATGGGCGTTACTGCAATCGCAGAGGATTTGCCCTCCGCCATCCAGCGTGCGTACGCGGGGGTTAACAAGCTTCAGTTTGAAGGGATGCACTTCCGGAACGACATTGGGGCAAAGGCTTTGAAGCGGGTTCCGAAAATCACGGCGCCCAAACGTACCCGTGTTCCAAAGGCGGAGCGTCCGGCTTCGCGCAAGTAAGGCCGGTTGATTCCGGCGCATAAAGGGTTTATCCCATTCCAAATTAAATACGGAGGAATACAGAAATGGCTGAGAAGCCTTTGGTTGGCATCGTAATGGGCAGTGACACAGACCTACCTGTTATGACCGAGGCCGCATTAACTTTAAAGAAGTTCGCAATTCCCTTTGAGATTGAAATCACCTCCGCCCACCGTTCACCCGTGCGCACCTCTGAATATGCGCGCACGGCAGTTGAGCGGGGCTTGAAAGCGATCATCGTGGGGGCCGGAGGCGCATCGCACCTGGCCGGAGTGATCGCGGCTGAAACCATTCTGCCCGTCATCGGCGTTCCCATGGCCACCACGACGCTCGCAGGGCTGGATGCACTGTTGTCTACAGTCCAGATGCCGGGCGGAGTCCCGGTGGCCTGCACGGCGATCGGGAAACCCGGCGCGATTAACGCCGCCATCTTTGCCGCTCAAATCATCGCCACCGCTGACCCAGCCACTGCACAAAAGCTATTTGAACATAAGGAACAGTTGGTGCGTGCGGTCGCGGAAAAATCAGAGAAGCTCAAGCGTGAATTCAAAATTTGAAGACGAGTGACGAGTGACAAGTGACGGGCAGGAAGCAGCCAAGCGGCTCGCCCTTGCTCGTCGCTTGGCTCTGGGCTTCGCGCTTGCTGGCCACTCTTAACATTTCACTGAGGAGTATTTGTGTTTATTGGCCACTTCGGAGTTGCGCTGGCGGCCAAGAAGATCGCGCCGCGAACGTCGCTTGGAACACTGGTGATGGCGGCGCAGCTTGTGGATCTGCTTTGGCCCATCTTCCTCCTCCTGGGGGTCGAGCGGGTGATTATCGCCCCGGGTACTACGGCGGTCACTCCTTTGGATTTTATCTCCTACCCTTTCTCTCACAGCCTTCTTGCCGATTTTGGCTGGGCTTGTCTCTTTGCTGGTGTTTACAAAATTATTAAGCATGACTCGCGCGGGGCCGTCTGTCTGTGGTTCGTCGTCATGAGCCATTGGATTCTGGACGCCATCAGCCACCAACCTGACCTCCCTCTCTATCCCGGCAGCTCGACTTATGTCGGGCTCGGTCTTTGGAACTCACGTTTCTGGACCATCCTCATTGAGGGCGCCATCTTCCTGCTCGCGACGAAGGTTTATGCCAGGACCACCCATCCCCGCGACCGGATCGGGACCTCGGCCTTCCGTGCATTTATCGCCATACTGATGTTCTTTTACCTTCTCAACATCTTCGGCCCTCCCCCGCCCAATGAGAAAGCCATCGCCTTCTCGGCGCTCGGCATGTGGCTGTTCGTCGTCTGGGCTTACTGGCTGGACCGCCATCGTCTGGTGGGTCCTCCTCCACAACGTGCAATCCTGACACCCCTTGGATTTTTTCCCGACGGGCCGCCTGCAGCGTGAGCCGTAGATTCGAGAGCATTACGGTACGGGAAGAAGAGCAATCAGTTTGGGAATCGTGCGCGGACAGAATATAATCTCATTCACTATGGGCGAAAATATACGCCTGACCGGAATGGTCAAGGCAGGGGGTTGTGCGGCAAAGTTGAGTCCAAGTATTTTGGACTCGGTGCTTGCCCGTCTGCCCAAACAATCCGATCCGAATGTGATGGTGGGCTTTGATACTTCTGACGATGCCGGGGTTTACCTGCTCTCGCCGGAGCTGGCGCTGGTGCAGACGGTGGATTTCTTTACGCCCATCGTGGATGATCCCTACACGTTTGGTCAGATCGCCGCCGCCAACGCCTTAAGCGATGTCTATGCCATGGGGGGGCGGCCGATCTCAGCGCTCTCCATCGTTGGGTTTCCCAACTCCGGCCGGGACGTGGAAATCCTGGAAAAGATTCTCCAGGGTGGTTTGGCCAAGATGCAGGAAGCTGGCTGCACAGTCATTGGCGGCCACTCCATCGGTGATGAGGAGATCAAGTTCGGCTATGCAGTGACGGGAGTTATCAATCCCCAACGCGTTTTGAAGAATGTGGGGGCACAACCGGGCGACCAACTGATTCTCACCAAGCGTCTGGGCACAGGAGTCATCGCAACCGCCTTGAAGAAGGACGCTGCAGGGAAAGCTGCCGTGGAAGCTGCGATCCTTTCAATGTGTACGCTCAACCGCGCCAGCCTGGAGCTGGCATTGCCGTTTGAATTACATGCCGTCACCGACGTTACGGGTTTTAGCCTGCTTGGCCACGCGCGGGAAATGGCAGTGGGCAGCAGGGTGAGTTTTGTCATAGACTCCGGGCAATTTGAGTTTTTCCCTGAAGCACGCGAGCTTGCACAACAGGGCTATCTGTCCGGAGGCTTGAAGCGGAATCAGGAATTCATCGGTGAATGTGTGGAGTTCGCACCGGAAGTACCCGATGACATCAGAAACCTCCTTTTTGATCCACAGACTTCTGGAGGCCTTTTGCTTTCGGTTGCTGCCAAAGATGCTGCGAAGCTAATGGAATCGCTGCGAAAGAACGGCGTCCCCGGGCAGCTCGTGGGCGAAGTCATTGCGAAGACGCATCCGCTTATTCAGGTGCGGTGACCCTCTCGCAACAAACCACGCTTTGATTCGAAACTGGCTTTTTCAGATAGCAGATCATATTTCGACTTTGCAACATCCGGATAATGGATGCGCCCTACACTCAAACCCCGCGTGAAAATCTGCTGCATCAGCAGCCTTGAGGAAGCTGCAATGGCCATTGACGCGGGCGCTGCGGCGTTGGGGCTAGTCTCCAAAATGCCGAGCGGGCCAGGGGTGATTGCGGAAGAGATGATCGCCCGCATCGTGGCTCAAGTTCCTCCAGGCGTTGCTACTTTTCTGCTGACAAGTGAGTTGGACGCACCCGCCATCATTGCCCAGCAGAAACGCACTGGGGTGAACACCTTGCAAATCGTGGACCGTCTCGAACCAGGGGCGCACCGGGAAATCCGCGCAGCTTTGCCAGGCGTTGCGCTGGTTCAGGTGATTCACGTGCGTGGGCCGGAAGCCAATGAAGAAGCCCGGGATGTCGCGCCCCATGTGGACGCGCTGCTGCTCGATTCTGGCAATCCTGGAATACCAGTAAAGGAGTTGGGCGGAACCGGGCGCACGCACGACTGGTCCATTAGCCGCCAAATTCGAGAGGCAGTCCCAGTTCCGGTTTTTCTGGCAGGCGGGCTAACCGCGGCGAATGTTCCTGAAGCAATTCGTCAGGTTGAGCCATTTGGAGTTGACCTTTGCAGCGGGGTCCGCTCTGGCGGGAGACTGGATGCCGGGAAACTTGCCGCCTTTTTCCGGGCGGTTTCCATGGCCGGGCGGGCAGAAACCAAGCCCGCCATTCTTTAAACCTGCATTGCGCCACCCGTTGGGAACGGGGTAAAATTGGCACGATGAAACAACTTCCTACGCAGCTCATGGTTGGTTTGGGGATCCTGCTGATTGGCGGCGGAATCGTTGGCGGTGAGTACTTTCTCGTAAAATGGTATCCGAAGCACAAAGAATCAGTGAAAAGGGAAACCCTGGCAGCCACCAATTACAAGAATGACGATTTGGGTTTTGACCTGCAAGTGGCAGCGGGAATCAACGAAAAAATTGAGACCTTTAGCGGTGGCGTGCGCATTTTCTCCCCAAGGTTCTTGACCGCAGGCCCTTCACTGACGATCACCTCACAGCCGAATCCTGATAAGACTTCCGAGTTTACCCCCCAGGAATTGGCTATTTGGGAGACCGACGGCGTGCAGCACAATCTCTGGCGATATGACTTTCAGCATACCCGCATCAACGACCGAGACGCCGCTCTGATCTGGCAATATAAGAATCACGCCATGCTGCTAACGGCGCGGGTCATTTCACCAGACCACATTGTGGAGGCAAATTGCACTCCGGGCAGTGCAGACGAAGTCCTTTACCTCCAGGCTTGCGAAGAAAGTGTTCGGACAATAAAGGTGGCGGGGCCGCCGTCTCCACAACCGCCCCCCGTGGGGGGTATGGAAGTGCTTCCAGGCACCATGTCAACAAAGCCTTAGCGCAGGCGCGTCAAGCAGACAATTTTCTTCGTCCGAACCTGCAGAGTTCAACGCAGCAAAACATAGGATTTGATCAATAGCCATTGGGCCGGGAGCTTGCGCCTGGGCGCTGTCAGTGTGAAATATGTCGCGCATGAGCATTCAAGGAGGGTCGGTGAGTCGAGCCATACCAAAGTGGGAAATTATCGAAGGCGATTTGGCAACACCTCAGGGATTTCGCGCCGCGGCGGTGGCCGCTGGAATCAAGAAGAAGCGCGACGCACTTGATTTGGCGCTGATCTTTTCCGATTCGCCGGAAACAACAGCCGCCGGTGTTTTTACCACCAATCGGGTTGCCGCTGCGCCAGTTCTGCTTTCACGGAAAAACCTTGTGGAAAGCCGGGGACGTTGTCGCGCCATCGTGGTGAATTCAGGCAACGCCAATGCGTGCACCGGGCGGCAGGGGCTGCATATGGCGGAGGAAACAACCCGGGTTGCTGGCAACCTGTTGGGGATTGAGCCCTCCCAAGTCTTGGTGGCTTCAACGGGTGTTATTGGCATGGCGCTGAACCCTGATCTTATTCTTCATCAACTGCCCCATTTGAAAGAAAAGCTCTCCCGGGAGAGTGCTGCAAAGGTGGCCGCCGCTATCATGACCACCGACACCTTTCCCAAATCCTGTGTATTGCGGTCGGAAGCAAAGGGCAAGATTGTGCACCTTGCCGGCGTTGCCAAAGGTTCCGGGATGATCCATCCGCGCATGGCGACCATGCTTTCTTTCATCACCACTGATGCTTCAGTGGGTGAGCGTATGCTGCACAACCTGCTGGCCGGGGCGACGGCGGAATCGTTCAATCGTGTCACCGTTGACGGCGACACCTCGACCAACGACACGGTCGTGGCGTTGGCCAGCGGGCTTTCAGACGTTTCCGTGATCCCTGGAAACGATAGCCGCGCCTGGTTTTCCGAGGGATTGACCCTGCTTTGCCAGACACTTGCGCGCATGATTGCACGTGACGGCGAGGGTGCCTCCAAACTGGTAACAGTGGAGGTTGTTGGGGCGCGAACTCCCCTTGACGCTGACCGTGTGGCCCGGGCCATTGGCAATTCCCCACTAGTGAAGACGGCTCTGGCAGGCTCCGACCCTAACTGGGGCCGCATCATCTGCGCGGCGGGTTACTCCGGGGCACAATTCGATCCCAATAAGATCGATGTCAGCGTCAACAAAATGCCTTTATGCCGCAAAGGTGTAGATGCCGGTTTTGATGAGGCGGCGGCGCATAGAGAGTTGGACCAAAAGGAAGTTTTGTTGCACGTTGATCTTCACGCCGGAAGGGCCACTGCCCGGATTTGGACATGTGACTTCACGCGGGCGTATATTGACATTAACGCATCGTACCGAAGTTGAGGGCTCAGTGACGTGAAGCCCGCGGGTTTGGATTTTCAGATCACAAAGTCGGCGGGCGCTCCAAAAGGGAACTGTTCGTAATCGAGCACGGCGCCCGAAATCATATCATTGGTGGCGAAGAAAAGAACCCCCTCGGCCACATCGACGGGCAGAAGCATGCGTCCAGAGGGTCGCGTTTTTTCCGCCTCCTCCAGCCAATTCTCCCCTTTTCCTTCAATCACCCCCACCACGTGACGCTCCCCTTCAGTAAGGGTCCAGCCGGGGTTGAGCTGATTTACTCGAATCCGGTATTGCGTGAGGTAATTTGACAGATTCTTGGTGAACGTTATCATCGCGCCCTTGGAAGTGGAATACGCCAGCAGGCGCTTCCCCCCGCAATAGCCGTTGCCGGAGCCAATGTTCACAATGCAGCCGCTTCGCCGTTCCTTCATGTGGCGAACGGCCTCTTGAGAGAGCAGGAATGGAGCGCGGACGTTAACAGCAAAGATCTCATCCCAAAGCTCGATGGAAGCGGTTTCAATGTTGGCCCGATGCACTACCGCAGCGTTGTTCACTAGGATGTCAACCCGGCTAAAGTGCTCGAGCGCTTTGCGGATAATGCTGCGACAGTGGGATTCATCCTGCAAGTCCCCAGTCACCAGCAGGGCTTGGCTTCCCACAGCCTCAATCGATTGAACCATCTTTTCGCCGTCGGCCCGCTGGCGATCGCGTCCGTGTACAACAACCCGCGCGCCATGCTCGGCAAGCTTGAGCGCGATTCCCCCGCCAATGCCCTGTGTTGAGCCTGTGACCACCGCCACCTGGCTCGCTAAGGGAAGCGTTTCTCTATTTTCCCGGCTCATGAATTCCTCAACTTAATACTTCAAGTCGCAGTGCAGCTGAACTGCCATCTGCGTTCCAATTATCATAACGTAATGTATCGAGTGGCAAAGCAATTTTAGGAGATGCGGAGCGCGTGCGAAGAATCTTATTGTCAGCGGAGCTGCAGTTTCGTAAGCTTGCCTGCCCCATAGTTATTTTCAGGGGCAGCAATGCTTATCGGAAGGTATCGTGGAAGACCAGAAAGATAAGAATCAGCCGGGAGGAATACCATCATGATGAATCGACGAACTTTTTCCAAAACCCTTGCCGGGGGAACGCTGGGCACAGCAGCTCTTGCCCGTGCCCCGCTCGCGGCGGCCGCTCCTGCCGCCATGAACTCCAGCCCGGCGGAATCACCCTTCAAAATCTCCGTCATGCTTTGGACGGTTTTTCACGGTCTGCCCTTTGAACAGCGTCTGGAAAAGGTTGCCGAGGCTGGTTATCACGCTGTGCAACTGGTCACTGAGGCTTCAACCTGGACGGATGATGAATTCCGCCGTTACAACAAGAAACGCGCCGAATTGGGCATCACCTTCGACACCACTTGTTCGGTGGGTCCCGGCGCGGGTGACCCCAGTGGTCGAGAGGCCTTTCTGGCTGGCGTGCGCCAATCTCTGATCATCATGGATAAACTTGAATGCCCCAAGCTGATTGTGATGTCGGGCAACGTGGTGCCGGGCCTCTCCCCGGAAGCCCAGCATGCGAGTTGCGTTGAAGGCATGAAGCGGGCGGCGGAATTGGTGGAGGGGAAGGGCCTTACCCTGCTGCTGGAGAACATCGACCTCGAAGAAAATCCCCATTACTACATGTGGTCCATCCCTGAAGCCTTCAAGATCATTGAAGAAGTGAATCATCCCCAGGCCAAAGTTCTCTACGACTTCTATCACGCGCAGATTTCCGGGGGAAACCTGATTTCCAATCTGGAAAAACATATCGATAAAGCAGGCCTGTTTCACATTGCCGACGTTCCGGGCCGTCACCAACCTGGCACCGGGGAGATCAACTACATCAACATTTATAAGAAACTCGGAGAGCTCAATTACCATGGCTACGTGGCCATGGAATTCTTCCCCACCGGCGACCCCATCAAGATACTTGCTGCAGCGCGCCAGGAAGCCCTGCAAGCCGCGCAGCAGAAACGCTCCGCCTGACCGTCAGCGGCCCGGAAACCTTTTGATCCTGTGATGAATCAGGATCCTTAATGAGGACATTCAAGCAAAGGGCGTTTAATTACTCGCGTCGACTTTTCTTTTCACCGTGAGATCCCTGGGGGCAGTGGCATAATTGGCGATCCATGAAAAGGAGATTTTATGAGCACCGATTTTCTCAATATTGCAGGTATTTTCAAAATCAACACCGATCTCTTCAAGAAGACCCTGCAAGGAATTCCGCCTGAGCGCCTGTTGACGAGGCCGGCGGAGGATTCCAACCACCTGCTATGGATTGCCGGACACGTGGTGGTGCATCGCGCCCGGGTCCTGAAGCTCTTGGGGCAGGAATGGTCGGCTCCATGGGAACCGCTCTTTGTTCGTGGCTCGAAGCTGGTTGCAGACGATCAGTATCCGGGAATCGACGCGATCGCCCGGAACTGGGATGACGTTTCGGGCCGCTTGGCTGAGTCTCTGGCCAGCGCTTCCTCCGAGGCGTTGGCGGCGCCAGTCACCAAGGGAATGACCCTGGACGGGAAAATCAGCGGGCAGATCTCCTTCCTTGCGCTGCACGAAAGCTACCACGTGGGCCAGATGGCCTACCTTCGCAAGTTCTTGGGATTCGGCCAGGCCATTGGCTAGAGCTAATCAATGTCCGGCACCCTAAATTCCGGAATTTGATTTTAACTTTGTAATACAAAGTACTTGACATCAATTCCAGCCTTTGCTATAAACCCACACATGCCCTGTGCCGGACCCGTCCGTTCTCGCCGCCTTCGACCCGCACCGCTGCATTCGCACGCTGCTGAAGACCTGCGCTTCATCCGCGAGACCATGGAGAATGCCGCGTCCTTCACTGCCGTTCCAGGGTGGGGTGGCGTGGCGATGGGGATGACGGCGCTTGCCACCGCGTGCGTTGCTCCACGCCCTTCCGATTCCAAGGCCTGGCTGCTAACCTGGTTGGCCGCCGCGCTGGCTGCTATTGCCCTGGGTGCGCTATTCGTCCTCTGGAAGGCGCGTCGCGTGGGCACGCCCGTCCTCAATCGCCCGGGCCGCAAATTTCTGCTGAGCCTGTTACCTCCGCTCCTGGCGGGCGCTGTGATTTCCGCCGCAACTTACTCCACCGGGCAGGGACGTCTGTTGCCCGGCATCTGGCTGCTTCTTTATGGGGTTGGAGTGACTTCCGCCGGGTCGTTTTCAGTGCGGGTGGTGCCCGTGATGGGGTTTTGCTTTATGCTCGCGGGCGTGGTGGCGATCTTCTGCCCATCAACATGGGGCAATCCGATTATGGCGGCAGGCTTCGGCGGCCTGCACATTCTATTTGGAGCGATCATCGCAAGGAGCTACGGTGGCTAGACCCAATCCCCTCAGCGGGCGGCAGCCCCAGGAAAAACGAATGACCGGCCGCGTTACTCAAAGGGAGCACACGCAAGCGCCCGCCCCAGCGGAGTTCGACCGCCTGATTCATGAACGCATGCGCCTGGGCATTGTCAGCGCCCTCGCTGCGAATGAATCCCTCAGCTTTCACGATTTAAAGAAGTTACTTGCCACCACGGACGGCAATCTCAGCGTCCACGCGCGGAAGCTTGAAGACGCCAAATACATCGTGTGCGAAAAATATTTTGAAGGCCGATTGCCCAAAACTGTATATCGCCTCAGTTCCGCCGGTCGGCACGCGCTGGAAATATATCTGGATCAGATGGAAGCGCTGATTGATTCCATGCGCGCCCGCTAGCGGTAGAGGCAAAATTTTTTGTCTGTTAACTTTGCGTTACAAAGTACATTGTGATAATGGCCTTGCCCCTCGCACCACGGCAGGCTCGACGCTATCGACAGGAGCGGAAACAGGGTATGACAAACCGTAATGGGAGCCAACTCTTATCATCGCCTCAGCCTAGCGTGCACGTGGCGATCATCATGGATGGCAGCGGGCGCTGGGGGGTGGCGCGCGGACTGCCGCGCATGGATGGCCACCGCGCCGGTCGCGCCGCAGTTTGTCGAACAGTGGCCGCCGCCCTAGAGCAGCCGATTCACACTCTGACCCTTTTCGCCTTTTCCACGGACAATTGGAGCCGGCCGGAAAGCGAAGTGGCGGAATTGATGCGCAACTTCGAGGGGTTCTTCCGCGAGGATGGTCCGGCCCTTGTCCCGCAAGGCGTCCGTTTATCGGTGATGGGGCGGCGCGATCGTCTGCCTGGATTCTTACGCGACGCGATTGAGCAGATTGAGGCGACTAGCGCGGCGGGTAGCACTTTACACCTGCGGCTGGCCATTGACTATTCCGGCCGCGAGGCGATCCTTGCTGCCGCTCGCCGGTTCCAATCGACAAACGATGGACCCGCGGAGAATTTTGCTTTCTTGCTGGCGGAGTCGGCGGGAGAATCCGTGCCCGATGTGGACCTGCTCATCCGAACCGGCGGCGAACTGCGCCTGAGCAACTGCCCTCTGTGGGAGATTGCTTATGCCGAGCTGCATTTCACCGCGTGCCTTTGGCCGGACTTTGGCCCTGCAGAGCTCGATGCCGCCCTGCAGGACTTTTACTCGCGCCACCGCCGCTTTGGGAGAATTCCAGCCGCGGTTTGAAATCCCTGGAATTCCCCCCCCGGCGATGACTACGAGAATAAGCCGGGAAAATATCCGGTGTTAGCTGCAACACCCTCAACCTGCCAGTTTTGTGGCGGGGAGGGTGGACTGTTCCCAAAAGGAGGTAGACCAATGAAAGACACCGCGAAATTGGAAATCTCTGTGATCGCCATTGCATTCTGTCTTGGAATTTTGGGTGATACGCTGCTTCGTGGTAATTCCTGGGGATTGAATTTCGCCTCATGGGGATGCGCCTTTGCGGTTTCGATTGCATTTTTGGGCCGCTTCCGGGGCGAAGTTCTAAACGAGGGCGGCGAGTGGCTGCTCGTCTTGATCGTCCTTTCCTTCCTGACCTTCCTTTGGCGGGATTCGACAGCCTTGAAGGGTCTCAGCGTGCTGGCGCTGCTGACCAGTTCCTCCTTGTTGGTACTGCGGGGTCAGGGCGGAAGCTTGCGGGTTTCAGGTTTCGCGGAATATGCGTTATCGGCTGTCATTGCCGGCATGAATTCCACCTTTGGGATGTTTCCATTGCTGTTTGGGGCCAGGGAGTGGAAGAAGTCGTTGAACGGTGAGCCGCTGCGGGCCGCAGCGCTTCTGCGCGGAGTCTTATTCTCCCTGCCCCCCCTCCTGATCTTTGGCGCGCTGCTGGCGGGAGCGGATGCAGTCTTTAAGACGATTGTGGGCCGCATTTTCAACTTTGATTTGTCCCACGTAGTCGTGGTGAGCTTTATTGCCTTTGGCGCCGGGGGCTACTTGCGCGGCTTGCTGTTTGGAAAGGAGCTGAAGCTGGCCGACCGCCTGCGCGTTTCGCCGCCTTCGTTGGGGACGCCTGAAATGACGATCGTGTTGGGCTTGCTCGACCTGCTCTTTTTAGCATTTGTAGTGGTGCAGTTCCGCTACTTCTTTGGAGGATCGGCCCTCGTCCATGCCACTACGGGACTGACTTATGCGGAATACACGCGGCGGGGCTTCTTCCAGCTGCTCGCCGTCGCCGGTTTGCTTCTGCCCTTCCTCCTGATCGTCCATTGGCTGTTGCCGCCCACGGACACTCCCGGACAGCGCATGTTCAAATGGCTGGCTGGGTTTCAGATTGCGCTGCTCTTCATCATCATGGCATCTGCCCTCCAGCGCATGCGCCTTTACCAGGCCGAGTATGGGCTGAGCGAACTGCGGCTCTACCCGACGGCTTTCATGGTGTGGCTTGCTGTGGTATTCGTCTGGTTCTGTCTCACTGTCTTGCGCGGGCATCGCGAACGATTTGCCTTTGGAGCCATGACGGCGGGGTTCCTGCTGGTGGCTACGCTCCACGTCATCAACCCTGACGCCCTGATTGCCCAGATCAACATGGAGAGAGCCCGCGCCGGGCACCCCTTTGACGCCGACTATGGTGCCAGCCTTAGTGCCGACGCTGTGCCGGAGATTGTCGCTGGTTTGCCGGCCCTCAAGCCTGCGGACCGCAGTAAGTTAGCGAAAGAACTGCTCGACCGCTGGTCCTCCGCGCCCCCCGGCTGGCGTTCATGGACGATTTCAAGCGCCCAAGCCCGACAGGCTGTAATGGCAAACGCGCCGACCCTTCGTGAGATGAGCGTCAAAACCGCGCGATAGCTTTCGCCTTTCCCCTGACGGGCGGTACAGCGCGGTACACCCCCGCGCCGGCATGAAAGAAAAATCCGGTTGCGCCAAAAAACTTTTGCTGTCACTGTCGATTTTCCCCAAATCGAACGTCGTACAGATGGCGGAAGAACGCCATAGGCGCGGGGCGGCCGGAAAAGAGCTGCGATCTTTATCCTGCGAAAGCCAACGCCAAAACAACTTTCAAGGAGACTCCAACCATGCAATATCTGCTGCTGATTTATGAGAACGAACAGCGCTACAGCAAAGGCTACCCGGCGGATGAAATGGCCGGATATCAAGCGTTTGGCCAGGAATTCGCCGGGGCTATCAAGGGCGGAAATGCGTTGCAACCCACCGGAACTGCCACCACAGTCCGTGTAAGCAAGGGCAAAACCGTGACCACGGACGGACCCTTTGCCGAGACCAAGGAGCAACTTGGCGGCTACTACCTGGTTGAGGCCAAAGACCAGAAAGAAGCGGAGGCCATGGCAGCGAAAATCCCAGCGGCGCGTTCTGGATCAGTTGAAGTACGACCCATTATGACTTTTTAGAAGTCATCAGCCTGCTCGATTCGGGCCACAACATCCAATTCGCTTTGGATTCGGCTCATGCGGAAAATGAAGGAACGGCCCACCCGCCGTTCGCCGCCATTCCCGGGAGGGAAAATGTGTCCTGCGTGCCTTACAACAATAGTGCTGATTGCTGCTGGCGCCCTTTCCACGGGCGGAGTGGCCACACTCGTCGCCAGGAAAGTTCATGCCCCCGCCGCGGTGAAGGACCATCCGACCTAGGAATCGGCGGATAAACAACATTGAGGAGGATGCAATGGAGACAAGCACGTTGACATCGAACATCGTTTCAAGAGATGAATGGCTCGCTGCTCGCATGACCCTGCTCGCGAGGGAGAAGGAATTCACCCGCCAGCGCGACGCTCTCAGTGCAGAGCGCCGTAAGCTACCCATGGTTAAGATCGAGAAGGAATACGTCTTTGAGGCGCCAGGTGGGCGCAGCACATTGCTGGACCTGTTTGGCAACAAACGCCAACTCGTGGTCTATCACTTCATGTTCGACCCGGCCTGGGACAATGGGTGCGCGGGATGCTCTTTCTTCATGGATAATATCGCGGGCAGCATCGTTCACCTGGGAGCGCGTGATACCGCATTTGCGGCTGTTTCACGCGCCCCCCTGGCCAAGCTCGAGTCATTCAAAATGCGGATGGACTGGACCTTTCCCTGGGTGTCGTCGAACGGCAACACCTTTAATACCGATTTCCATGTCACGCTCGATCCGGAAGATGACGACTACCAGTACAATTACGCAAGCGCCAAAGGGTTGCTGGCGCAGGGGAAGCTCTGCACTCCGAAAGGTGAAATGCCGGGACTTAGTTTCTTCATTCGCGAGGGGGACGAAATCTATCACACCTATTCAACCTACCAGCGCGGCTTGGATTTGCCCATGAACACGTATAACCTTCTGGACATGACGCTGCTCGGGCGGCAGGAAGAAGGTGGGCGCCCCATGGCATGGGTGCGTCTCCACGACCAGTACGACAAGCAGTAAGGTGCGGCTGCGGCGCATTCACCGCAGTGTTCCTGATCGAACTCGAGGGCTCCCACTCAATTTCCAGGCATCGCATCGGGGGGGAGCCTTCCCCAGGGAATTCAAAGGGGGACCGATGGATACCAGTTTCAATCTTGTTGACAGCATGTTGAAGACTAACACTGGCTTGGTGACGAAGGCGACCGAGGGTATTGGCGCCGAACAATGGTTTTTGAAGCCCTGCGATGCCTCCAACCATCTGATGTGGGTGATGGGGCATCTGATCTGGGCGCGAGGCAACCTTCTTAGAACGCTGGGATCGGATGGGGCACTTCCCTGGGCGCCGCAGTTCGCTCGTGGCGCAAAGCCAGCGGATATCGTCAAGTTCCCGGAGGTTGACGAGGTGCGCAAGGCTTGGAGTGACGTCTCCGCGCGCCTCACCACCTGTCTCTCCGAGGTGCCGGCGGAGGTTCTGGAAAAACCCCACGATAAGCCTACTTTCGACGGAAAGGTTGGAGGCTTCGTTGCTTTTCTGGCGTTTCACGAAACCTATCACGTTGGCCAGGTGGGGTATCTCAGAAAATGGCTTGGCCACACCCCGCTTGTTGACTAAGGGCGATTTTGAATCTGCGTTTGCCGATTTTATACAGAACGACATAATTTGTAGCGTCGATCTCCGATCNNTCGGAGACCGCCGCTACAGCCGGATGCGAAATCACTTATGTCGTCCCGTATAGATTGCCCGGCAAGGTCCACTGCCATCTCTCTACGGAGGCTTATATGCGCTATATGCTCTTAATCTATGGGGACGAGAAAGCCCGGGAAGCGGTGCCGGCCGGGGATCTCCAGAAGTCGATGGACCAGGCCCAGGCCGTCATGGTGGAGGCAAACCGTTGCGGAATCTTCGAGGGTGCGGATCCTTTGCTGCCGACCGGAACTGCCACCACCCTCCGCAAGCAGGACGGCAAGGTGCTGATCACCGACGGTCCGTTTGCTGAAACCAAGGAGCAGCTTGCCGGGTACATAATTCTGAATTGCCGGGATTTGGATGAGGCGCTGGAGTGGGCCGCGAAATTTCCCGGCGCTTGCGGCGGGATCGGTTGTGTGGAAGTCAGGCCCATCCATGAAATACCCGGGTTTGGGAAAAAACACGAAATGAGCGGTACTCAGGATGTGCATGGGTGATCTGAAGAGCGCAGTCGAACTTGTCTTCCGGCGTGAATCTGGACGCATCATCGCCGGCCTGATCCGGGTTTCGGGATCGTTCGATCTTGCTGAGGAAGCCATGCAGGACGCCTTAACCACGGCGCTTCAGCGTTGGCCTGACCAGGGCATCCCTGATAACCCCGGCGCCTGGATTACCGCCGTTGCCCACCGCAAGCTGATCGATTATGCCCGTCGCGCCAACACTCGCCGTGATAAGGAAGATCAACTTCTTTACGAGAGGGGGCCGGCACGCACGGGGGATGATCCCATTCCCGACGCGGAAGAAATGAACTTTCCCGACGACCGATTGCGCCTTATTTTCACTTGCTGCCACCCCGCCTTGAACGCGGAAGCACAAGTGGCGCTGACACTGAGAACTCTGGGTGGACTCACCACGCCGGAAATCGCCCGCTCCTTCCTGGTGCCGGAGGCCACGCTGGCTCAAAGGCTTGTCAGGGCCAAACGCAAGATTCAAGACGCGCGCATTCCCTACGAAATCCCTCCTCCTCACGTGCTGCCGGAGCGCCTCGCTTCCGTGCAAGCGGTCATCTACCTGATCTTTAACGAGGGTTATACCGCCACCGCGGGCGACAGCCTGATCCGCCGCGATCTGTGCCAGGAAGCAATTCGCCTGGCGCGGACCTTGGGTGAATTGCTGCCGCAGGAAGCGGAGAACCTGGGTCTGCTGGCACTGATGCTTCTGCACGATTCCCGTCGCGATGCGCGCGTAAACAGCCAGGGTGAACTTGTACCGTTGGAGGAGCAGGACCGGTCGCAATGGGACCAGGAGCAAATTCGGGAAGGACTGGAACTTGTGGAAAGGGCGCTGCGCCTTTCCCGCATCGGACCTTATCAACTGCAAGCTGCGATTGTTGCTGTACATGCTGAGGCGAAGACCCCGGGTGAGACAGACTGGCGGCAAATCGCCGGACTCTACCGGGAACTCGCCCGAATAAATGCCACGCCCATCGTGGCGCTGAACCACGCTGTGGCCGTTGCCCTCAGCGAAGGACTTGAGACCGGCTTGGGACTGATCGATCAACTGGGATTGTCCGGCGAGCTTAACTCCTACCACCTCTACCACGCCACCCGGGCCGACATTCTGCGCCGCCTCGGCCGCACAACCGATGCGGAAAAAGCCTACCGCCAGGCTCTCAGCCTCACCACCAACGCCGTCGAGCGCCGCTACCTACGACGCCGTTTGGCAGAGTTGGAATTAAAGGCTTAAGCAGATCCCTTTGCACACGCACTTCGCGATTAACGCAGATTAATAAATCCAAGTAATTCCCCTCTTCCCGCAACCGTCCACCCGCCCACTACGGGACTATCTTCCCGCTTGAAAATAATAGAATGATGTGTCATTCTATTCTTAGTTAGGACGCCGGGAGTGCTTTTAAGGTCACTCTGATGAGAGTGGGCGGGAGGGTCCGGATGGCGTACCGCACGACGGTGAAAATGGCTGATCGAAAAGAAGCGCGGAGGAAGAAGCTGCTGGGGGTAGCCATCAACATCTTCGGGCGGAAGGGATATCATGCCGCGACGGTACCCATGATTGTGCGCGCAGCCAACACTTCCGTCGGCAGCTTCTATTTTTATTATCGCAACAAAGAAGACAACTGCATATCAAGCTTGATCAGG
>PLSX01000096.1 GCA_003165315.1 Acidobacteriota bacterium | reverse complement strand
ATCCACAGATTACGAAGCTGCTGCCCACGCCCGGAAAAGCTTGACGTTTCCAGCACTGCGCGTGTATATGAAGGGCTGCGCAGGAGCTAGTAAGCGACATTTTGCCTGACTGCAACCACAAAGAGGAGCACCAATAAGAAGAAAGACTACGCTACGCCCAACTCCTCGAGGACCCAATTCGCCCCACTCCCCCGGCATTGAAAGGACACTCCCATGAATGGCAGAGAACTCTTGATCGCGACGTTGCGAGGTGAACGGACTCCCCGTGTGCCCATCTCCCCTTTTATCGCCCCCAACAATATTTATGAAATGTTCAATTACATCCCCGAGATCGACACCTATGCATGTCCTCCGGACTTCGATTTGGCGGAGAAGTTTGTCGCTTATCATGATTATTTCGGATTCGAGGTTCTCTTTACCCAGGGACACATCGGCGATCGCTACGTCCCGTTGTCGGGGGAGAACTGGGACGTGACGGTTACGCGCGAAGGCGACCGCGATAAACAACACCGCGTCACCACGGTTCGCACCCCCGCGGGTGACCTGACTCAGATCATGAATTTTGAGCGCAGCTCACCCCACATGGTCGTGCTGGCAGTAGAAAAGTATCTGATCGAATCCCGCGGTGATTTCGATATCCTGGCAAGATATCTGCCGCCCGCAGAATTCATGAACTGCGACCTCGTCAGCCGCGCCCGCAAAGCCGTGGGTGACAAGGGGCTGGTGAACCCCTGCACGCACGGGGCGTTCAACACCGTGGCGCAATTCCGCAACCTCGAACAGGTCATGATGGACCCTGTCGTGGATGAAGGCTTTTACCGAGAGATGATCAAATTCCTCCTGGACTGGCAAATGGCCACCTATCGCAAAGTCATCGCCGCCGGCGCCGACTGCATCGAAATTGGCGGCAACATGGCCACCAGTTGTGTGGGCCCGGACTTCTTCCAGACCTACGTGATGGAGTATGAGAATGAGTTGGCGCGCCAGATTCACGCCGAGGGCGCGTTCGTGGTCTATCACAACTGCGGAGACGCGCAAAAGATTATGCACCTCTACAACGACATGGAGATCGATATGTGGGGCTACCTCACCGGCGCCCCCTTTGGCGACGTGGTTCTTGATGATGCCCTGCGGGTGATTCGCCCCAGCATGACCCTGCGCGGCAACATCGACCAAGTGGAGTTCCTGCGTAACGCCACAACGGACCAGATCCGGGAACGCGTGCGGGCGTTGTTGGAAAAGGTCAAGCCGCGAGGAAATTGGGTGCTCTGCACGACGGATTTCCCCTTTGACGGTCTTCCCTACAAAAACATGCAGGCATTTGCCGACGCCGGGAGAGAGTTTGGACAGTATGAGTAATCCCAATTCCCTTGCGAGGCTTTGAAAAAGCTTTTCACCGCAGGGGCGCAGAGACGCAGAGGATGGACACGGGAAAGGACAAGACAAAGGGCAAGTTGAAAAGCGCTCTCTCGAAGTGTCTCTCTACTTCTTCCCATAACCCCACCGCTCGCGCCAGTTCCTCCATGACCAGCAAACCGCCCAGACTGGTCAACCGCTCCGAACTTCCTTCCAACCTGATCGGCAGAATCAACGGCGGTAGGCTGGTTTCCATCGTTCACCCTCCGGGTGTGAGGCTAGGATTCTTCGCAAAAATCTCCATACCACACATCCCGCGAGGGTGATCGTCTTTTCTAAGCCTCTCACCCCCCGGCAATCGCGATTGTTGGGCTGGAGTGGTTGCTTGCTGGGCACTTGGAAGTGTGGTTGACTTATTGGTTTTCATTGAGGCCAACTCTGCCCATGGCCATCGAGGTAAACGCGATGTTCAAAGTATGCATTGCCGTCCTGACTTTTATGGCCTTGGCGCTCGCCTTTACCGACAACAGCTTTGGCAAAAATAGGAGGGACACTGCCACGCCGCCTGCTCTCCCAATCTGCAGCGTACTGGCCAAAGCTGCTGAATATGAAGGGAAGGAGGTAACCGTCGGGTTGACCTATTACTTAAACATTGAAGGCGGAATCGGTGGTGGGCCAGAGTGCCCTCATGAAAATGTGGGTCTTCGAAATGCACCAGACTTTACGGAAAGTAAAAGGATCAGGAAAGCGTGGGGAAAAAACGGTAAACACGGAACCGTATATCTGGTAGTGCGCGGTACATTCACTGTGTGTCGCGAGGACGGTTGTTTCGTCGGTATGTACTGGGCTCCGTATAGAATCGAGGTTCGAGAAGATCTGTTTTTGCGGCCAGTACAGTCCGACCCAAATTGAGCTTCAACTGACAGCCCGCTTGATGAGTCGCGTATGGAAACTGTTGTAGAGCCTTACCGAGTCTCCACCCATGAGGCCGTCAAAACCCGGCTCCCTCAATGCCGATGAAATCGGCTCCCCTTAAATCCGGTGCCGATACGGTTTTGCCGCAGTGGATTGCAGTACCGTGAATTCCTGTTTTCTTAGCAATCCACTTGCCCGTATCGCCGCGCCGCGTTCCAACCCTACGTTGGGGAACAAGAACACAATTGAACCTGTCCGGCAGGATTCCACACTACGGGGCAATTTTCTTTCATCTTTCCCCTAAAATGTGCCGATAGCCTCTGCAGGGGACAGCGCAAATTGGCCAGGGGGCGAACTCTTCCACTGAATTATCGGCAGTTTATGGCGAAAACTTGAACCTATTTTGGAGCGCGCCTGGCGGCCATTCGGCATTTTACCGCAGCGCACAGCCATGCCGAAAATCCCCGCTTCCTGAGCAACCGATTTGCGCCCAACCTAGCGGTAGTTTACTGCGAAAGTGCTAAAAAGAGGAGGAAGCGGTTGAATTCTCATGGAGTTAGCATGAGAGGGATGTATTACCCACGTGGCGTACTACCGAATTGTTGCAAGCCCAGGGATTCGGCCAGGCCTATTTGGATGAGGTACTGGGTGGAAACCATGGTGGCGGAGCGATAAGGACCCGCGCCCTGGGCGGGGTACAAGAGTACAAACTGTTGGATTTGCTCTAACTCGTTCTGC
>PLSX01000217.1 GCA_003165315.1 Acidobacteriota bacterium | reverse complement strand
TGGTGGACAACGCCAAGAAGATGATTTCCAAGACCATCGATATTTCCGTGACCAGCGTTTTGCAGACCACGGCCGGAAAGATGATCTTTGGCAAGTACGATGAACGTAGATCTCTGGTGGAGACCGTCCACCAGTAGTCGAGAATTCACAATGCAAGCAGGGCGACGGAGGCAGGGGACTCTCCGTCGCCTTTCTTTTCCTGCGCGGCGTCTGACAGGGGGACTCTCTGGTGTTGGAATGGGGACCCACGCCGCGTGGCGCTTGACCACGGAGACAGTATGAGCGTTCTAGCCATTATTCCCGCGGCGGGTACGGGCATCAGGATGGGCGGAACCACGCCCAAGCAATTTCTTTCCCTTGAGGGCGTTCCGATTTTCGTTCATACCCTCAGGAAGTTTGACGCCTCTGAAGCGATTGACGAGATTTTTCTTGGGCTGCGGCCGGAAGAGATGGACCGGGCCTATCAGGAAATCGCCAAACAGAACTTTGTCAAACCCGTGCGCTTGGTGGCGGGTGGAGCATCACGCCAGGAGACCGTTGCCTTCTGTCTTGATCAGGCCCCGCCCGAAACTGAAGTGGTGGTGGTCCATGACGCCGTGCGCCCTTTTGTTGAACTGGTTATGATTCAACAGATTGTCGACGCCGCGCGCAAAGACGGCGCCGCCATTCTGGGCATCCCCAGTGTGGATACGGTGAAGAAGGTCGAGCGGCAAACCATTACCGGCACCATTCCCCGCCAGCGCATTGTTCTGGCCCAGACGCCGCAAGCGTTTCGTTACACAACCCTGCGCAAGGCGTTTGACCGCGCCCTTTCCGAAGGTTATTTTGGCACCGATGAGTCCAGCCTGGTGGAACACGACGGTCACGACGTGAAGGTGATCATGGGATCGGATCGGAATATCAAAATCACCAAACCTTCGGATCTTCCCCTGGCCCGACTCTTTATCGCGCAGGAGCGTGAACAAATCCGGGAAGGCGCATAATCGGGCTAACATGAAACCACCGAGCAAGAGGGAAAAAGGGGCAAATCGAGATATTTTGTCCGGCGCTGTTGAAGCCGAAAGCACCTTTCGGCATCTTTCCCCAACCTTGAATAATTTCCGGGTGGGACTTGGAAACGATATCCACCGGCTCGTCGTTGGCCGCAAACTGATCATTGGCGGTGTGCGCATCCCGTATGAAAAAGGTCCTGAAGGCCACTCCGATGGCGATGTTCTGGCCCACGCCATCTGCGATGCTCTGTTGGGGGCAGCGCATCTGGGTGATATCGGGCGCCACTTTCCCAACACCGCTCCCCAGTGGAAGAACGCCTCTAGCCTGCTCTTTCTGCGCCACGTCCGCCAACTGCTCGATGCGGCGGGATTCAGCATCGTTAACATCGATGCCACGGTGGGGTTGGAGCGCCCCAAACTGGGGCCTCACATCTTCCCCATGGAAAAAAAAGTGGCCGCTGCTCTGCGCCTCAAGGCCAGCCAAGTAAGCGTCAAAGCCAAGAGCGGTGAAGGGTTGGACGCCGTGGGCTGTGGCCAGGCTATCCGTGCTGACGCCGTGGCGCTGATTCAAGCCCAGCCTGGGCCCGCACTCACCGGCGCTTGAACCCGCATCCTTTTAGTGGGATACTGGGCTGGTCTGATGAAGGTTAAATTGCATTTACACTTAAACTGTTGCTCCCAACGCGGCATCATAATATAGGCTGGCCCGGTGCTTCTTGTGAACCCGCACCGGCATCTGAGAATAGAGGAGAAAGTATGGCAGACAAAGACCCTAGTCCCGGCCATTCAATGTTCGGCCTGAACGATGATGCGCCTACACGGCGAGTTACCGATCCTGGGCCAACGCAAGGCGCGCCCCAACCCGGAGCCCCTCAATATGTTTATGTTCAGCCAGTCCCGCAAGCGGCGCCTGCCGCGGGTGGCGGGAAGATGATGCAATGGCTGGTGGTGGTGCTTGCCGTCCTGGCGGTGGCCAACCTGGCGCTGGTGCTGGTGGGGCGATCTCAGTTCAGCGATTATGCGACGAAGCAGGCTGACGAGATGAACCTGCTGACCCGGCGCATGGACTCCAGCGACGACCGTTACGCGCAGTTGAAAGGGCAATTTCAGGTGACCACGGAAAAGCTCGGCATGACGCAACAGGAATTGAGCCGTGCCCACGAACTGGCGGAACAGGTCCAACAGCAACAGCAGACCGCCGTGAAGCAGTTGAACCAGGCCATTGCCCAGAAGGCCAGCGCCCAGGATGTGAACAAGCTTCAGGCTGACGCCAACGCCAAAATCGGCGGCCTCAGCACGGATTTGGACAGCACCAAGCAGGATCTGGCCAGCACCAAGTCCGAGTTTACCAACGCGCTTACTGGCACCAAGGGCGAATTAAACGGAGCCATCGCCCGTACCCACGATGAACTGGTCGCCTTGGCACATAAGAGCGATCGAGATTATTTTGAGTTTACTTTGCCTCGCAAGAAGGCTCAGCAGAAGGTTGGAACCGTTACCGTGGAATTGGAAAAGACCGACCCCAGGCGCAATGTCTTCAGCGTCAACCTATCCTTTGATGACAAGTTGACGGAACGCAGCAACAAGGCTGTGAATGAACCTCTGTACTTCTACGTGCAGGGAGCCTCCAGCGCCCTGGAGTTGGTGGTGAATAAGTTGGGTAAGGATACCGTGTCAGGCTATATCAGCACGCCGAAGGGTTTCTTCCCCAGCACCACAAATGTGCTGGGTCAGCGTCCGGGAGCTTAAACCCGAGGAATTTGTGGCTTGGGGGTTAGGGATTAGGAAACGCAAATCCCTGGTCCTTAACCCCTAATCCCTACTTGTTGCCGTTGGTGTGACGGGTTAGCACTTGGGCCAGTTCCTGTTCTGATCGCAGACCCACCAAAGTCTCCACCACGCTTCCGCCCTGCATCAAAATGAGGGTCGGGATGGACCTGATCGAGAACTTATTGGCGATTTCCGGCAGTTCGTCCACATTGACCTTCGCGAACGTCACTTTTTCCCCGTACTGATCCGCCAAACGCTCGAAAGTCGGCCCCAGCATTTTGCAGGGACCGCACCAGTCTGCCCAAAAGTCCAGAAATACCGGCTTGGGGCTGGTCTCGAGCCCCTGCCAATCGGCGGCTTGCACATGTAATACTTTATCCATGGTTCTCCCTTTTGCCTCCAGACTCGTTAGATGCACTCTGAAACAATAGGATTCAAGTGGGGTTGGATTTTGGGAAGCCCTTCCCCCCTCTGCTGGTTCCATGTGCGGGAGGATTAGTCATTGTTTGCATCAGTTCGAAAGAGTTGTCTCGTTACGACCAGAGGCGGTTTTGTTCCTCAGTCTGGCTTCTCCTCGGCATACACCCCTAATACCGCTATTCAAAATTAGCTAATTCTAATGTCAATTGGTTGTGAGTTTGGTGCTTGCACTGCTTTAAATTCCACGGTAGGCCGGCTCGGATTAGCAGTTCCGGCCGTCGATCAGCGGAGATTCGGCTCAGGGAGCATTCTTGAGTCTGGCGCAGCGGCACCCGAATCGTCCGCTCTTGAACGGTGCCTTGATGGGATGAGAAGGATCTTTCCGTCCCCCCGTGGCGAAACATCGTGCCATGAAGTGTCTTTGACGATTGAAAAGGAGCTTCACATGCGATTAATTAATGTGCTTTGTCTTTCTTTGACTGCGTCATTATTTCTCATTCTCTGCGGGTGTGGCGGGAGTAGCTCCAGTCCCATCATCCAGCCGCCCTCGGCCCTTTCATACACTATGGGAACCGCGAATTATATCCAGGGGACCCCGATCCCGATGAACAATCCCACCAGCGCCGGCGGAGCAGTGACTTCGTATAGTGTCACCCCGGCCCTTCCTGCCGGTCTGACCCTGAATGTCATCACGGGTGTCATCAGTGGAACGCCCACGGCCATCACTGCCACGTCCAGCTATACGGTAACGGCTTCCAACTCGGCGGGCAGCACCACCGTGTCTTTGAGCATCACGGTGAATGTCGCGGCCCCGGCGGGCCTTTCCTATACGACGGGTACTGCGGTTTATACCGTTGGGACGCTAATCCCGCCGAACAGCCCCACCAGCACCGGCGGGGCTGTGACCTCATACGGTGTGAGCCCGGCCCTTCCTGCGGGCCTGAACCTTGATGACGACACAGGCATTATCACCGGAACCCCCACGGCCGTCACCGCCACGGCCAGCTACATGGTGATGGCTACAAACTCGACCGGGAATGCCACTGCAACTCTGACCATCACGGTCAATGCCGCCGGCGCGGGTGTCCAGTTCATCCCCAACTTGAACCAATGGATTACACCGCTGGCGCCCACAGGCTCCCAGATGCAACCACTGGTGACCCCGTGGGTGGTAAACGGTAATCCCTGGCTGGCCGGGCAAGCGGTCTCAACCGCGGTTAGTGGGAACACACTGTTAGTTTTGACCAGTGGATTCAACCGCATCTTCAACGGCCCCGCCCTAAGCGACTTTGCCTTCGCGGCCGGGGGGAACGTGACCACCGCCGCGCCCCGGGCTGCCGGCGGGTACCCAGCCAACTCGCCCTCAAGTGAGTACGTCTTCATCTACAACATTTCGTCGGGGGCGCCAGTCTATCAGCAAAACGTGATGATCCCCAATTCTTATAACGGAATTGCAGTCGACCCCTCCGGCGCTGCCTTTTACGTATCCAGCGGTATGGGTGACTTCCCCTGGGACAGCCGGGGCTTTCCCTTTAGCCCCCCGGCAGACCCCCCTCAATATGACAATGTCCACGTCTTTACTCTGGGAGGGACCGGCGGTACAACCTGGGTGCCGGCACCGTCGACGGTGGCGCCCGGGCCGGAGCTTCTCCTGAACCACAGCGGCGGAGGCGTTGGCCTTCCCGTGCCTTCCTCAACTCCCGAGTCAACCATTGTGACCAGCTTGACCTACGTGCAGCCGTGCGCTGCCGGCGTGGCTATTTCCGGAGATGGCCAAACGATGGTAGTGGCGAACTACTACAATGACTCGATCAATGTGTTTACCGGCGGCTTGGGCGCCTGGACTCCGCTGAGCAGCCTCAAGGCTGAAGAGCCCGGAGGACTGGAGAACATGGGGGAACTTGACCTTCGCCCCGGCAAGGCCGCCAGCTCACCGCTGCCGGGTACCCCGGGCGGAGAATATCCGTTTTGGGTGGCGATCGCGCAGCCGACGCCGCTGCCAGCGGGTAGCATTACAACCACTTGGGCGTATGTCTCAAGCGTTCGCGACCGTGAAATCGATGTTGTGAATTTGAATGGAAAGACTCCGGCGGTGATAACCCGTATCCCGGTTAAAGGCCAACCGAACAAGCTGACGTTGAACGCCGCCCAGACGCGGCTCTATGTCGCCGAAGATGAGTCCGATACGGTTGACGTCATTGACACCAATCCCAACGACATCACCACGTGGAATACCGTCATTGAAACCATCCCGCTTATCGCTCCTCCCTCCGTCGTGGGCACAACCTATCCTGCACTGGCGAATTTAACTGGCGCGAATACCAACAGCGTGACGCTTACGCCGGATGGGACGCAACTCTATGCGACCATGGGCAATCTGAACAGCATCGCCGTGGTGGCGCTGACGGGAACGGATAAGAACGACAAGGTTGTTGGCCTCATTCCCACCGGCTGGTACCCGAACTCAGTGAGCTTCAGCCCCGATGGCAGTTGGGCGTATGTGGTTAACAGCAAGTCGCCGACGGGCCCGGATCCCTCCTGGTGCTATGGCGCCGGACCAGCGGGGTACCCCAATTGCATTACCATGAATGAGTGGAACCCCCAGTCGACCAAAGCTGGCTTGCAGAGTTTTCCCACGGCCACCCTGGCGGCGCAGCTCCCGGCGCTGACGGCGCAGGTGCTTACCAACAACCATTTATCCGCCACCGAGAGCTCCAGCGACGCCGAGGTCATGGCGGCCGTGCGTCAGGGTGTGAAGCACGTTATCTTTGTCCTCAAGGAAAACCGCACCTACGACCAGGTTCTGGGTGACCTGCCCGGCGCCAACGGCGATGCAAGTTTGGTTCAGTGGGGAAGCGCTATCACTCCCAATCTACACAATCTGGCCCAAACCTTTGTCACCCTCGATAACATCATGGCAAGCGCCGAAGTCAGCTTTGACGGTTGGGCGTGGAGCACTTCGGCTCGCGCCCCCGACGTGGTGGAACGCCAATTCCCGCTTTTCTATTCGGGACGCGGCATTAGCGAGGATGCCGAGGGTTTGAATCGCTATGTAAACGTGGCGCTTCCGACCGTCGCTCAGCGCCTCGCCGCCGATCCCCTTTCCTCGAATGATCCGGATGTCATGGCGGGCCAGACCGACGTGGAGGCGCCGGACGGACCTAACAATGAAGTGAATACCGGCTATTTGTGGGATTCCGCCTTGCGTGCAGGTCTAACGGTTCGCGATTATGGGTTCTTCATTGACGAGAACTGCTATAGCGTTCCCTCCTGTGCCATTCCCCTGGCGCATGACCCTGCCGCCACCAATACCGTCGTGGCCACGCCCACCAATGTCTCCCTGACCCCCTTCACCGATCCGTATTTCCGCGGCTTCGACAATAACTTTCCTGATTATTACCGCTACACGGAATGGGCGCGGGATTTCGATGCCAATTACGCCAAGGGAGGTCTCCCTAATTTGGGCAACAAATTACTTGACTCATCCAGCCAACAGAATCAAGATGATAGCGGCGGAGGTGTAAGATGAAGCCCGCCGCCGATCCCAAAGTGTTCATCTGGGACAGCCGAAAACTCTGGAACCTGGATGAGATGATTAAACACGTTTGCAGTATGCTCTGTGCGATGATCCAGGACTTGCTTGGTGCTCTGCTTATGCTTGGTTCCCGGATAAGAACCAATGGTGAATCCTCTTCTATCGCAGAAAACGATAAGAAACAGATTCTTAAGGTGCTTGCCGATGCACAAAAAGAATGTGACTATTTGGGACTGGAAGACGCGGCCAATCACATCGTGATTATCGAAACAAGGCTTAAGAATAATTGCAGCCTGAGTATAGCGCATGTTGAATTACAGAATCTCAACACAGCGATATTAATAGGGCTTTCTAAGAGAGATTTCGCGTTTATTCAGCCAGTCCTTGCGGGGTACTTCGAAAAGGAAAGGCTTTTTGGGGATGGCGTGTATGAAAAATTCGAGTCGGCCCGGCTGGACGTGAAAGCATCTGGAAATTGTTTATCCGGAGAGCTTTTTACTGCTGCGGTATTTCATTTGATGCGGGTCGCTGAACATGGACTTCGAGGACTTTCGCGGAAGGTGAATGTAAGGCTAACTCACAAAGGGAAAACTCTTCCTGTAGAGTTTGCTGAATGGGATGGAGTGATAACGGCAATTAAGAATAAAATCGAGGCGAGCCGAAAACTTCCTCGGGGGCCACGACGACAGGCGAGATTGGAATTTTATTCTGATGCAGCGGATCACTGCCTATTCATGAAAGAGATTTGGCGAAATAATATTTCTCATGCCCGGAAGCCGTATATAGAGGCAGAGGCTCTTGCTGTATTCAATAGGGTCAAAGATTTCATGCTTTTCTTGGGCAGGGAGTTATGAACATCAAGCATTGTGGATGGACAAAGCTATTTTTAGCAGCGTTAGTCGTGATGCCATTCTCCGCATGTGGCCACCAAGTAATTCCAAAGTCAGAATTGAAAGAAATTAAGCAACTGGCGTTTAGCGAGGCCCAGAAGAACTATATTCTTACAGCGGGACAAATTGAATCCAAGTATAAACCGCTCAAGTTTTCTGGGTGTTCGGAAGTCGAAGATAAGGCAAAGACAAAGGCGAAGGAAGCGGAATTGAATTCTAAGGAGCCCAGCGTATTCAATGGTTTTATAGCTAAGAGCACGACTTCCTGTATAGATGATGTGCAGTTTGAACAAATAATACCAGCGGTCGCCTCGGTGCGCGGTATCAAATTGATTCCAAGAACTCCCACTCACTGCATTGTTAAGTTCGACTTTGAGCAAAGTTCTATTCCCCACACCAAACTACCCATCAATCAAGCGACTGCCGAAAGATTCGAGAGGCCAGACGGCACTCACTATTGGGTGATTGTGTGGTAAGGAGGAAATGGATTCATGAAAACAGACCCAACAGAATTTCAGAAGTTTGATGCGGCACTCGGTAAAGCGCTTTCGGTTTCTCACGACGAACTGGTGCGCCGAGAAGAGAAGTGGAAGAAGCAACGCAAGCGGAAGAAGCGGACTAAGGCTTAATATGAATAACAAACTTCAACTTGGCTCAAATTCACAAAGAAGACAGGTCTTATCTAGCCAAGCGACCATTAGGGATGCACGAAAGGTATTACCTGCCGCTTCGCGTTCTGTATCGGTAAGAGGCAATGACCGGTCTCGGGGCTCAGAGTACAGGAATGACGCTCCTGTAAGGCTTATTACGAAGCGTCCATTACCTGCCGTCCGTTTCTCTACCTCGGACGATATTTCGAGGCTTGAGTCAGAGACGTTACGAACAAAACCGACAAGCTCAATCTCAAAGGAAATCGGGCCACTTAAGGACTCAGGATTCGATAGCACTGTGGATAGTTCGGCAACGAGGCGTTTGTCACATAGGCTAACCAAGATAAGCGACTCGTCATTCTTCCATTTATTTAATAATCGAATAGCGTCTTCTGCTGAAGAAGTCATCATTCTGACTCTCGCAAATTACTGTGGATTCAAAGATGCAATAGCGTTCGCGGCGAAAGAGAACTGGAAACTTGGCGCAAGATTCTATGAAGCGCTCTCGTTGGCCTGTAGCCCCAAAGGATATCAGGGTGACCAATCATGATCGTAGGTTTCGCTTTCCCCTATTCTCACGCTTCCTTTCTTTCTTAGTTAATGCACGTTTCCGAGTCTTGAGTTTTTCCTGTGAGGCGTTTCCAAGTGAGCCGCTTTTCGACAATCTGTGAAAGGGCGATCTCGAATCGGCCACTGTCATCGAGGTCTTCGCGGTAGTTATAGCGGAAGGATTGCTCGTCGAGGTAACGGAAAAGATGGAACGGTTCGACGCTAACGTAAGTTCCCTTAATGCCCCGCTTCAGGAGGCTCCAGAAGTTTTCGAGGGTGTTGGTGTGGACGTTTCCGCGAACGTATTCCACGGCATGGTCAACAACCTGATGGAAGAATTCTGTTTCGAGTCCCTGATAACCCGCGAGCGCATCGCTGTACAGAGCGGAGCCTGCCAAGACGTTTGCCTTAACCAATCCTTGGAGAGTATCGCGTTTGCGGTCGGGAATAACTTGGGCGCGGACTTCTCCACCACGTTGAACGAATCCCAGTACTGGGGTTTTGTCTTTTCCGCCAGTGCCAGAGATTTTCTTTTCCCGCTTGTCTTTGTGCATGTTGCGAGCAAGGCCACCGATGAAAGTCTCATCAACTTCGACTTCACCGCCAAGCATCCCACCGTCCTGATCCTGCAAGGCAAGCCGGATACGGTGCATCATGAACCAAGCGGTTTTCTGAGTTACGCCAAGGCCACGACCGATTTCATAACTGCTGATGCCGTTCTTGTCGTTGGCGATCATCCACATTGCGGTGAGCCACTTGTCGAGGCCGATAGGGGAATCCTCAAAGATAGTGCCAACCTTGACGGAGAATTGCCGCTTGGCGTGGTGGCTGGAGCATTGCCACACACGGCGGCTAGGATTGAATTTGACGCTCTTGGAGCCGCAGTTGGGGCAGATCACCACGCCATCAGGCCAGCGCTTGGAAACCATCTTCCGCAGGCAATTGTCGGGGTCGGAATAGAAGAGGATTGCTTCTTGAAGGGTCTTGGGTTCGCTCATGTTTTTGTTCTCCACAAGCGCAATACTACTCCGAATAAGTGGATGAGTCAAGTAATTTGTTGCCCTAATTTGAGCCTCGTACGGTTGATGCACGATCACACCGGAAACTTCGGCACCGCCATCGACCTGGTGAACACTCCGGAGACGCAGCAAGCCGATAATGATTATGCCGTCGGTTTGCTCGTTCAGAAGGTTGCGGGCAGCATCTATGCGAACAATACTTTGATCTTCGTGATTGAAGACGATGCGCAGGATGGCGCCGACCACGTTGATTCGCACCGCACCATCGCGTTCGTGGCGGGTGCCTACGTGAAGCAGGGAGCCGTCGTCTCCACGCTATACAACACCCTCAACTTCGTACGCACGATGGAAGAGGTAATGGGCATCCCGCAATTGAACCTGAACGATACGCTCGCCCGGCCCATGGCGGATGTCTTTAACACCACCCCGAGCCCATGGAGCTTTACTGCCACGCCCTCGTCGTATCTCTACAACACCACTCTGCCGCTGCCTCCCAAGACGGCCGGCCTGCGCGTGCCCAAGTCGACGCACAATGCGAAGTATTGGGCGCGGGCCACCAGGGGATTGGACTTCTCAGACGCAGACCTTGTCGATCCAGCCGTCTACAACCGGATTCTATGGAAAGGAATGATGGGCAACCGGCCTTATCCTGTCGCATCATCTGGACCAGACGTGAAGAAAGACCGCGAGGAGCTGAATGAGAAACATGCGGGGTCTCCGAAAACAAAAGCGGCACTAAAACCGGATGCGGATGACAGGTAGATTCAAGCTGCGGTCGTTCTGATCTGGCCACAGCTGTCAGGGGTAAGCCAACGGCACCGTCAACTAAAAGCTGGTTGACGGTGCCGTTGTTCGATGTGCTCGTTCTCTGGGGTTCTGCCTCCAGCCCGTTTGGGCAGCGCGGAGGATAGCAAAACGGTGCGCAAGCGCCCGGAAACGCGGATCCTTTCCGTGCAGTGGCAGGCCGATTCCCCAAAACGGCGTCTCTTATTCTTAACAGCAGTGATTCGCGAAATACCCCTCCCAAATCCCCGGAAATGGATGATTCCACACAAGCCATTCCGATGGGTCGGAATGGCAGCGACATTTTGGCGTGCACTTTTGCATTTTTCCCCTCCCGTGGGGGGCAGCGTGCTAGAATTTTGTTGACAGATATGCTGGGCTCTGATCTAGTCTAGTACAGAGGGGTGGTCTGCCGATAGTCGGTCGGCGCGTGGTCCAACGCGAGGGCGCGGCATGTATCTCCGGTGATCCGATGCCCGTCGATCCCGGCTTTCCACGATGTGTTAGAAAATACGACGGGTTAGCATTTTGTGCCAAAATGTCGCTGGCTGTATTTAGCTGAATTATAAACAGTTAGCGAGAAAGTTGGGATCCGGCGCCAGGAACTCGCGACAGCTTTCCACGATGTACTAGAAAATAAAGCGGTTAGCAATTAGCGACAATAAGACGTGATCGCTATCTGCCTAAAATATAAAGAGTTAGCCGCAAGATCGAAAACGGGAACGAGAAAATGAGGTGGGCTTTCCACGATGTTATAGAAAAGAAAAGGAGTTATCATGGATGACCGAGTGGATGCCAAAAATCTATGTTGCTGAAAATAATGTATTTACTGGGCGTCAGGTGAGCGCGGGCTATGAGAAAAAAAGGGGAAAAATTAGAGGGCAAAATCACTGTAAGTTAATGAAAACAAATATAGAAAAAATGTCAACTTTTGCCTTTCCACGATGTGTATGAAAATAAAGGTAGTTATAAGTGGCTTTCCACGATGTTGATGATAAGAAAGGTGGTTAGCCATTTACCTGGAAAATTGGGGATCAAGAATTTCGCATCACGAACGTGGAACTGATGCGATAACATCTCAAAGGTGAGATTCCATTCTTATTCTTTTGATTCGAAATTTGCTCATTCCCGAAGGGAGGAACCACCATGGCGGCGAAGTGGCTATTGAAGTCCGATCCTGAACACTATTCCTTTTTCGATCTTGAGCGTGACGGCAAGACAGTTTGGGACGGTATTGCGAATAACATGGCGCTTAAAAATCTTCGAGCTGTTCGATGCGGAGATCAGGTGATTGTCTATCACACGGGCGATGAGCGCGCAGCCGTGGGTCTGGCCGAGGCCGTGAGCGATCCCTATCCCGATCCCAAGCAGAAGGACCCGCGCCTTGTGGTCATCGAATTACAGGCCAGGGGGAAGCTGCCCCGGCCCGTGACCCTTGATGAGGTCAAGAAAACCGCGGCGCTCAAGAATTTCGATCTCGTGCGCCTGCCGCGCCTTTCCGTGATGCCGGTCTCAGACGCTCAGTGGAAAATCCTGCTGGCAATGGCGGGGAAGAAGGCCGACTAGGAAATCCGGACATTTTGGGCGTAACTTGCGATTCTGGAATCGAGAAGAAAACGTCCCTTGCGGGGATAACCCCAGAAGATATTGAAAACAAAGGAAGCATGGATTCGATGTGAGCACGGTTGCGGGCTATCCGGCGATCTTTATGAAAAATATGGCACTTACAGGTTTAAGTAAAAACTCCGGCTTCGCCACGTTTCTCTTCGTTAATTCATCCCTTGCGGGGATAACCCGAGAAAGTATTGAAAATACACCATCTCAAGACTTGCATGGTCAAAATTAAGCGTGAACTCGCCCAACTTCAGCAGCAGGTCATTGCCTGTACGCGCTGCCCAAAACTCATTGCCTACTGCCGCAAGGTTGCCCAAGAGAAGCGCCGCATGTACCGCGATTGCGAATACTGGGGCAAACCCGTGCCCAGCTTCGGCGATCCTCATGCCGGATTGCTGATCGTTGGTCTGGCCCCGGGAGCGCATGGCGCCAATCGCACCGGGCGGATGTTTACGGGCGACCGCTCTGGCGATTTCCTCTATCCCTGTCTCTATGAAGCCGGATTTGCGAATCAGCCGACTTCACGGGATCGCGACGATGGGCTGGAGCTTCGCAACTGTTACATCACCGCTCCCCTCCGCTGCGCTCCGCCTTTGAACAAGCCCGCACCGGACGAGTTGCGAAATTGTCAGCCGTATTTCGAGAGGGAACTGGAGTTGTTGGCCGATGTACGCGCGGTCCTGGCGCTGGGGCGTATCGCTTTTGACGCTTACCTGCATGTGGTGGGCCAAGGCAAAGACTTTCCGCCCCGATCCGGCTTTGTCTTTTCCCATGGAGCCAGCATGAATCTGCCCCCCGGCCTGCCTCGGCTGTTTTGCTCTTACCACCCCAGCCAACAAAACACCCAGACTGGCCGCCTGACGGCAGAGATGCTTCAGCGGGTACTGCACGACATTCGCGATTTTCTCGGTTCACCCATAACACGATGATTTCATCCACTTCATCATTTGTACTCGGAATCGACGTCGGAACCAGCGGCGTTCGCTCCGTTGCCGTGACAGCAACCGGCGAAGTTCTGGCGGAAGCGCGCGCGCCGCTTTCAGACCTGCCTGCCGTTGGCGCCGCGCATGAACAGGACGCTGGCGCCTGGTGGAGCGCGGTCTGCCAAACGATTCAGGAACTCCGGCGGTCTCTCGATCCAGGGGGAAGATGGCGCCGCCTTGCAGGTGTCGCCATGACCTCCACATCCGGCTCATTGGTTTTGGCGGATGCGCAAGGGGAACCGGTTCGGCCCGCCATGCTTTACGATGACGGGCGCGCGGGATCCATCGCTAGTGAACTCAATGGGCGGCTTCCTGCCGGGGAAACACCCATTAATGCTTCCTACTCCCTCGCCAAAGCATTATGGGTGCGGCAGCACGAACCGTTGAATTGGGCCCGGGCGACATACATCCTGCACCCGGCCGATTGGCTGAACTCCCGGCTGACGGGGCAATTGGGAATTTGCGATTACTCCAATGCCCTCAAGCTCGGCTATGACCATGAAAAAGGTGATTGGATCCCGGCGGTCGGCCTGGCGGATATTCCGGCCTCCATGTTTCCCCGCGTTGTTGCTCCGGGAGATCAGGTGGGGACTTTTTCTGCCACAGCCAGTGAGCAGACGGGAGTGGCTGCGGGCATTCCCGTTATAGCCGCTGCCTCCGACGGCCTTGCCAGCCTCGTCGGATCCGGGGCGAGCGAACCGGGCCACGCCAATACTACGCTGGGTACAACCCTGGTATGGAAAGTTCTTACGGCTGCCACCCCCCGGCTCGGGCCGGGAATGTATTGCCACCATCTGCCCAATCATCTTCGGGTCCCCGGTGCGGCCAGCAACACGGGGCCAGGCAGCTTGAGGCTTGAACATGCGGGTGCGACGCCTGAGGAAATGGATCGCCGAGCCGCCGCGTATCTGCCCACTTTGGTTCAGTGCTACCTCCTGGGATCGCGGGGCGAGCGCTTCCCCTTTTTGAATCCACGGGCCGACGCATTTTTCGAAGGGCCCGCCGCGTCCCCAGAAGAAGCCTACGCGGCGCAACTGCAATCTCTTGCCTGTGTCGAGCGATGGGGCTATGAGCGCCTGGAGGCCTGCGGAGTTGCCGTCGGAACCGAGGTGTTTTCCGCCGGAAGCGCTGCCTCCAGCCCAGTGCTCTCGCAACTGCGCGCCAACATTTTGAACCGCAATGTGCTGCGTGGCGCAAACCCCACCGCTTCGTTTGGGGCAGCCATTCTGACGGCGGCAACAGTCCTCTTTGGAGGAGATTTGACGGCGGCGATCCGCTCCATGTCTCGTGTGATTCAATCCCACGCCCCACAGCCGGAAGCAGTGGAACAATATGAAAAGGCCTACCGGCTTTTTCGCACCGCCTGTGCCCGCCGGGCAATGGAATGATCGTGATGATTGACTATCCTGAATCCGCCGCGCCAAAGAATTCCGGCAGGTTTCTTTGGGCCTGGAACAGCATGTCGTCGTACCCGGAGGAAGAGACGATGCGGGCCCAAATGAGTCCGTCAAACCCGCTGACTCGAACGTCCATGGCTCCAAGCCTTAATACCTGGGCGAGGATTGAACCGGCCATCTCAGCGGGTTCTGAAATATTGTCGACGAGAATTTCCTGCGCCCGATGCCGCTCACGAAGCTCATTCAGCGCCAGGATGATTTGCGACTGCACCGCCAGGCAGGGTTCAGTATGGCACTCCAGGACCTTTTCCATGGCATAGAGAGCTGAGTAGTTGATGCGATCGATGAAGGCCACGTAGAGGTGATGGCTGTTGGGAATGTGGTGGACCGGAACCATTTCCGCCACTTCCAGCAGGGGGAACGGAACAAGATGGGCGCATTCCAGAAATCGCCGGCTCTCTTTGAGAGGAAACACCGGAATGGACCATTGCCACCCGAGAACCTGGGTTACCTGCTCCTCCGTGACGGCGCCGATGTGCCGCAACCATTCCCCCACGCGGCCAGTGCCCGAGTCCTTCTGCGCTTTCAGCGCTTTCTTGAGTTGCTCATTATCCACGAACCCGCGCGAGAGCATCAGCAGTCCGAGGGGAGCTCGGTGAGTCACAGCCGGGGCTTGGGGCTTGGCTTCAAGCAATTGCCCGACCTCGGCAGTGAGGGCCTGTTCAAAGCACTCGGGACTGCAATACCAGTGCCCCCCAAGAGTGTAGCCGCGCACGGGGTCAAGCCAGACTCTCCACACCCGCCGCCGATGGGAGCAGGCAGGGTATTCACATTGTTTTGCCAAACGTTCGACATTCATAATTGCCATGCGAAAAACTCCAATAAAACCGGCTCATCGGTTCGTCAAAAGGGTGTCCGTGGTCAGTTGCCCGTGGTCCCTGGCCTCGATCATCGGGCCTGCGATGATCACTTACAGTGGATCCAGGACGAATCACCCATGACGAAGGACGAGGGACAGCTTTTCAATGGATCGATGATCCGATGGTTAGTCGATCCGATCTCTTCAAGTTCTCAGCGACTCAATCCGTTCAATGGGACTGATGATTTGCATGACCCGCAGGGCGTAGCTTCCGTCCACTACCACCACTTCGCCGCGAGCGATCACCTTCCTTCCCACCAGCAATTCCACTGGGTCCTGGACGTATTGGTTGAGTTCCACCACCGAACCTGCGCTGAGATCGAGGATGTCGTGCAGTGCCATTTGGCGTTCGCCGAAACGCAGGGTCACGTCCAGTTCAACATCCATCAACAACTCCAGTTTGGGATCACGGGTCTTGGCCAATGGAGCAGGCGGAGGGGACGGAGGCGGCAGATCCAGGGGTTGGGGCGCGGCGGGATTCAAAGCCGCCAGCAAGGAGGAACTGAGATCCGCGACAATCGTTAGCGGTGGAAGGCCAGGGCTGGTCCACTGTAGGCCGGTTTGCAGGCCGGGGACTTCGGGGAAGGGATGTAACCCCACCCACTTAAAGCTCACCTCTCCGCCCGCCAAACCCTTAAGCGATGATGCGGTGGCGCCGGCAAATTGGCGGAACAACTCACCGATGGCATCCCGATGGTCATCGCTCATTGCCTCGCTGCCATCTTCAGCCTCTGCCAATAACAACTGGGAGAGCCGTACCGCATCTTTTGTTGCCAGCGTAAATCCTTGGTTCCCCGACAGGTGCTGAGATGCCTCGAATTGGATGCTGACGCTGTTATCCTTCAGCGATGCGAGATGCGCCTGCGAGTCACCAGGGGAGAGTTCGTGCCAGGTGTGCGGCGCGCTTGCCACCTCCTGCAGGATGCGGCCAATGCTGGTTCCCCAGACTTGCAGGTACTCATGTAACTTTGGGCTTTGGAGAAGCGGTTTATCGGTGCTCATGCTGTTTCCTTCTGCACCACGTCCAGGGAATGCGCCCTCCCATCCACCTGGGCGGCGCGGCGCCCTCCAGCACGAACCGGGCGAGCGTGAAACAGTTCTTTGCCGCTTACCAGAATGTCCGCGGTATCGGACAGGGAATAACCCAGCTTCAAGACGTCGCCGGGCTCAAGCGACAGGATCTTGGAGACGCGAATACGCTGTTGCGGCAGGACCAATTGGACGGGGAAAATGCAATGGTCGAGGCGGCGCAGCATTAGGGCCGTACTATCCGTTGTTCCGCGCTGCTTGCGGTAGGAAGCCTGTTGAGTGAGCTTCCGCAAAAGGCCGTTGGCGACGGCGGCGGGCAGGGCGATGTTCAACATGCCGCGTGATTCGGGCATGCGAATTTCGAAACTGAGGGAAAGGATTTTCTCGCTGGGGGGCATCAGGCGCGAAATATCGGCCTGGCGCAAGCGTGAGTCAAATGCGAACTGTACTTCGAGTACCGGCACCCAGGTGCTTTCCAACTCCCGTCCGATGATCTTAACCACGCTTTCAAGGATCTGCTCCTCGATTTCTGTAATTTCGCGGATTGCAGCTTCCGCCCTGCCCGGGCCTCCCAGCAGGACATCGATAATGGGAAAGGCCAGTGGCAGATCGATTTCGATGGCCGCCGACACTCCCATGGGGCGGAGTGTCATAGACACCAGGTAAGTCACCTCGGGGATGCGTTGCAGGAATTCACCATAATTAAGTTGCTCCGCCGACACCAGATTGACTTCAAATGCAAGACGGAGGTAAGCACCGAGCGAGTGGGTAAGATTGCGCGCAAAAAGCTCATGCAACTGGCTGACGGAGCGGAGTTGCTCCTTGGAGATGCGGGCCGACTGGCGGAAATTGCAAGCCGTTAGGGTTCTTGCTTCAGTGAGGCCCTTCGGTTTCTCGGCGGCGCGTCCCTGTGCGGCACGGAAAAGGGCATCGATCTCCTCCTGGGTTAGAATCTTCTCCATGACGTCTCCATCGCGCCAGTCTGGGTTGGGGGCGGACTATCGATTTGCCGGGAGGAAGGATCAAGCAAACTCCTCATTCTTCCCCTCAGCCGAACGAGAGCGGCGGAATGGATCTGTGAAACCCGCGCTTCTCCAATGCCCAATACCGCACCCACTTCCTTCATGGTGAGTTCTTCGAAATAATAGAGTGAGAGGACCTGGCGTTCGCGTGGCTGGAGTTCACCCACTGCGGAGGAAAGGAGTTGTCGAAGTTCTCCTTGCAGACATTGCTCAAAGGGCTGTTGATCCGGTCCCTCTGTTGGTGCGGCCAAACTTTCGCGTTCCTGGCCGGACTCGGTGTATTCATCCTGCAAACTCCCCAGATCGAGCCCTCGCAGGTCACCCAGGAGGTGCTGGAGATCCTTTAGCTCCATCCCCAATTCGATCGCCAATTCGGGTTCCGTCGCCGGCCGCCCAAACTGCGCTCGCAGCCTCTGGTGGGCCTGCTCCAACTGGCGGGCTTTCTTCCGCAACGGACGCGGGCTCCAGTCCAGATCACGCAAGCTGTCGAGGATGGCTCCCTGAATCCGGTGTTTGGCGTAGGTCTTGAGCTCAACATTCTTTGCGGGGTCGAACTTGTGCAGAGCTTCTATAAGGCCCAAAATGCCGGCCTGCACCAAGTCGTCAAACGGGATGTGCGAAGGCAGCCGGTCATGAATTCGGCGGGCGATGTAGCGCACCTGCGGGAGTTGCTCTAACAGCAGGCGCTCCTGCTCTCCGCTTCCCAGATGTGAAACCGACTCGTAGGCTTTTTTGGCATCATTCATAATTCACTTCCCTTTCTCGACAGATCTCATTCCTTACCTTCGGCACAATTGGTCCGTTGCAGGAGCTAAAATATTGGGGATCCTCTTCTCATCACTGCACCACTCCAAGGGATTGAATGGAAACCGCGGCGGGGATCTCCGCAGGAGATAGGACAACGACCCGGGGAAGGAATGGTTCCATCAGCCGCCGCAGATGGAACCGCGTCGGGCTGCTGCAAAGAACGATGGGAGAAGGAACCGAGAGCGGCTCGCCAAGAAGTTTCTTCATGCCTTCCAGCACCCGGCGAATCAGTGATGGCTGCAGGGCGTTCGATGAACGGTTGGTCGATTGTGGATCCAAAACCTGCGCAAGCTGTTCTTCCACCGTGCTGTCAAGCTGGATGACGGTAAGCTTGCCGTCGTCTCCAAGCAAGGGCTGGACGAGGGCGCGGCCCAGGGCTTGGCGGGCCGTTTCAACCAACAAAATCGGGTTTTTGTTGGAGCTTGCGGTGTCAAGAAGCGTTTCCAAAATCGTAACCAGATCGCGAATCGAAACCTGCTCGCGCAAAAGTTGTTGCAACACCTTTTGCACGTCGCCCAAGCTGAGGAGTTTGGGGACAAGTTCCTCCACCAGCTTGGGCTGCGCTTCCGCATTGGCGTCGAGCAGCCGCTTGGTTTCCTGCCGGGTCAGCAACGCGTGGGCGTGCTGCTTGATGACTTCCGCAAGATGAGTCGCCAGTACCGAGGTTTGGTCCACCACCGCGTAGCCAGCTGCCAAGGCACGGTCGCGAAGATTGGGCGCGATCCATTTGGCGGCTACTCCAAAAGCTGGTTCGCGGGTTTCCCGCCCGTCCAGGGGCTGCGCCGTTGCCTCTGAACTGATGGCCAGCAATCCTTCCTGGGCCATCTCCCATCGCGCGATTTCAACTCCCCGCAGGCGGATGACATACTCGCGGGGGTTAAGGTGGGCGTTGTCCGTGATGTGGACAGGAGGAATAATGAATCCCAGTTGCAGGGCAAGGTGCCGGCGAAGGGCGCGAATGCGCGTCAGTAATTGGCCGCCATGGGCCTGGTCCACTAGCGCAACCAGTCCGTAGCCCACTTCCAGACTCAAATCATCCAGCTTTAGCAAGGTTTCCAATTGCTCTTGCGCTTTCTCAGCAGGATGCGTGGCGGATGGGGTTACCACTTCTGCGGTTTTAATCTCGCTCTTCTTTTGTGCGCGACGGGCCAGCCAGGCGAATATGCCGGACATCAGGAAAAAAGGAATTTTCGGCAAGCCGGGAATCAGACCCAGCGTGCCCATCACTCCGGAGACGATCCACAGAGGGTTGCTGCGTGGAAGCAGTTGCCGGGTGATGTCATCCCCCAAACTCGATTCGGAAGAAGCGCGCGTGGCCACCATCGCCCCAGCAACGGAGACCAGAAGCGATGGAATCATGGTGACCAGTCCATCCCCAACGGTGAGGATGGTGTAGGTTTTCAGAGCTTCGCTGAGCTGGACCCCATGGTAGAAGACGCCAATCAAAAAGCCGGCGACGATGTTGATGGCGGTGATGAGTATGGTGGCCAGCGAATCGCGCTGGCTGAAACGAGCTGCGCCGTCCATCGCCCCATAGAATTCCGCTTCGCGGCCCACCAGCTCACGCCGCGCCCGGGCCTGGGCTTCATCAATCAGCCCGGCACCAAGGTCTGCGTCAATGGCCATCTGTTTACCTGGCAATGCGTCCAAGGTAAAGCGTGCCGTAACCTCCGCGATGCGCACTGCCCCGTGGTTGATGACGAGATATTGAATGGCAATCAAGGCCACAAACAGGACGAATCCGACGATGTAATTGCCTCCCACTACAAACTGGCCGAAGGCTCCAATCACGTGTCCGGCAGCGGTGGTTCCTTCATTTCCGTGCAGCAGAATGCGCCGGCTGCTTGCCAATCCCAACGACAGGCGGAACAAGGTGAGCAAGAGGAGGAGGGAAGGAAATACGGAGAACTGAACCGGTCGAGTGATGTACATTGCCACCAGCAACACCAGGACCGAGGCTGTGAGACTGGCCGACAAAAGAATGTCCAGCGCAAAGGTAGGCAAAGGAACCAACATCACGAAGACCAACGCCACAGCGATTAGGGGAACGACCCAGTCCAGGGTCATGCCTTTACTTTCGGAAGCGGGTTTGGGAAGTGCGGGTTTCATGACTTAACCATCTGCTGGGTACGGAAGATAAAGGCCAGAATCTCCGCGACCGCCGTGTACAATTTCGCCGGGATCGCCTGTCCAAGTTCGGCGGCGCGATAAAGGGCCTGAGCCAGTGGCGGATTTTCCACGATCGGGATTCCGTGCCAGCGTGCTTCGCGTTTGATTTTTTGCGCCAGCAGGTTGCGGCCTTTGGCGACCACCACAGGAGCCGCCATGGCCTCCGGCTTGTATTCAAGCGCCACGGCGTATTCGTTGGGGTTGGTCACAACCACCGTGGCTCTGGCCACATCGCGCAACATTCGGCGGCGCCGCATCTCCCGCTGCAACCGCCGAATGCGCCCGCGGATGGCCGGATGGCCCTCCATCTCTTTGAAGTCCTCACGCACTTCCTGGCGGGTCATACGGAGTTGGCGCTCAAAATTGAGGCGGGACATCAGGACATCGAATCCCGCCCAGAGGATGAAAACCAATGATCCCTTCCATGAGACTTCAAAGAGCCGTGAAAGCATCCACCCCAACGATGACTTGACACTCACGCGGCTCATCTGCATCATCTGGCCCCAATCGCGAGTTATCATGGCCAGCGTGATGTAGAGTACGAATCCTGAAGGAATCAGAGATTTCATCAGGCTTTGGATCCCCTGGAGCGAAAACAGCTTGCCAAGATTATTAGCGGGGTTTAGCCGCTGCGGTTTGGGGGCAAGCGCACCTGGTGCAACCACGAAGCCGCCAGAGGCGAAACTGCCAGCGAGCGCTACCACCCAGACAATTGCCAGGGTGGGCCCTGCCCAAACAGAGAATGTCCAAATGACCCAATTGAATACCGGAGTGCCTGCCGATATATCGTTGTTGGCCGCATAGTTGAGAGCGTTCTCCAGCATTTCGCGCCAGTCATTTTTCCAGTTGTGCGGGTACCACCAGAGAAACAGCACCAGGGTCATCAGAGCGAGAGCGGAGGATAGCTCCCGGCTGCGCGGGACGTCCCCTTCGGTGCGGGCGCGTTGCCGCCGTCGAGGTGTTGCTTGTTCTGTGCGACTTTCATCCGCCACGCGTTCTGCTCCCTATCTCGCCAATCGCATCGCTTGCTCGCTGGTCGTGAGCGCTTCTCCGAAATATCGCTCCAGCAGGCCCGGCCAAAAGCGTAACGTGCCCATTACCACGAGGAATGCCACAACGCTCTTGACGGAAATTCCCACAAACAGAACAGGAAGCTGGGGTGACGCCCTGCCCAGAAAACCTAGAGCAACATCGATGAGCATCGTGGCCAGCAGTGTGGGGATTGCGACTTGTACCGCCATGAGCAGCATTCCGCCGCCGGCGCGCCAGATCATTTCGGCCAACGCGGGAGGCGCCTCCACCATGCCTGGAGGGCAATACTCGAAACTTTTGATCAACCCTCGCAGCAGCCAGTGATGGACATTTAGTTGAAGGAAGATCAGCAGGGCTATGGCTTGATAGAAGTTGGCAAGGATCGGCGTTTCTGCATCGGATTGCGGATTGATCAGGTTCGCCAATGCATGCCCAACCTGAAAGCCCACCACCTGCCCGGCCAACTCAACTCCCTCAAAAACGAACTGGAGCGTGATCCCCATGACCAGGCCCACGATGACTTCACCGCCGGCAACCTTCCACCCCATTGCAGTGGAGAGGGAAGGCAACTCAGGCCCCACCAGCGGATAGATGATGGCCGTCAGCGCAATCGCCAGGCCGGCCTTGATGCGCGGTGAAATGGTCACGCTCCCAAAGAAAGGCGCAAACACCATCAGGGCGCTCACCCTCGCGCCCACCGTCAACAGTCGTCCGATCAACGTTTCCAAATGCAGCCCCACGTGTTACTCCTTGTGCTTTATCCAAGGCAGCGATGGAAGTCGGCAAGCAAATGAATGGTGAAGCCCATCAATTTGCGCAGCATCCACGGCAACATGACAAAAGTAGCGATGGCCACAACCGCGAGTCTTGGGACGGTGGCCACGGTATGCTCCTGAATGGATGTCATCACCTGGGCAATATTGATCAACAAGCTCACCACAGTGGCGACTGCCAGAATAGGTGTGGCCAGCAACAGTGCGGTCACCAGAGTTTCGCGAGCCATCTGGACGACAATTTCAGGAGTCATAATAAATCCTCGAGAGAAGTCGGGAGACAGCAGTCAGAATCGCGACCACCAGCAGTTCGAATCGCCTTTGAATAGGCGTGCGGAAGCCGGCTGACTTCCTCCAATAACCTCCCGGGTCCCTCTGTACTCCCGTAACTCAAATCGCGGACCAGAATCAGGTAGTACTGGCCTTCCTCCAGGGAGCCTTCCGCTATGTTCATGAATCGGACCTTTTCTGCCCTTCCATGCCTTCGGAAGCCCTCAGGGATATTTGCCGGAAACGAAACTGCTGCCCTCCGCATCTGACTGCATAACTCGTTGGTTTCGCGTTTTGGGAGAGACGTTGTCACCTTGTATCCGCCATGCGCAAATTCGTGGGCTTTGGCCCAAACGATCAGGTCCTGAAATGTTCTGGCGGGTTTAAGCGGCATGGCCATTCTGACCCCGGGCTCCTGACTTCTATCTCCTGGTTCAATAAAAACTCTTCATCAATGACCCCACCACCAGGTTCCAGCCGTCCACCATTACAAAAAGCAAAATCTTCAGGGGCGTGGAAATCACTACGGGTGGCAATTGCATCATCCCCACGGAGGTGGTGATGGAAGCCACCACCAGGTCGATCACCAGGAAGGGGAGGAACAAGATCGTCCCGATTTGAAACCCGGTCTTCAATTCCGAAAGAATGTAGGCAGGAATCACAACTCGCATTGAAAGGTCTTCCGGACGCCGGGGACGAGGTTCCTTTGCCAATTCTACAAACAGCGCCAAATCCTTCTGCCTCGTGTACTTCAGCATGAAAACCCGCAGGGGATCTGAGCCCCGGTCAAGTGCTTCCATGGCGGTGATCTGGTTGTTTTGGAGAGGGGCGATGGCAACCTGATAGACGTCCGCCCCCACAGGCTGCATGACGAAGTAGGTAAGAAAAAGCGCCAGCCCGATCAGAGTTTGATTGGTGGGCGTGGTCTGCGTTCCCAACGCCTGCCGCAGGAAATGGAAGACCACCAGAATTCTTACGAACGGAGTCATGGAGAGCAGGAGGGCGGGAAGAAGTGTTAGGACGGTGAGAAGAATGACGATGTTCCATGGTATTGACGCATTGCCTTGCGTCAGCCCGGGAATCACCAGTCCATTCGGCGCGGCTGGAGGTGCGGGTGAGATTGTCTGTGGATATGCTAGTAAACCAATTCCCGCCGCCCACCACTGCAATCGGCTTTTTAAACAGATTTTCCTCATAAGACCACTCGTCACCTTCTAAATGGAGCGCGGCCGCCCCTGTACGGGAGGTTCGGCGACAACCCTTCCGTCGTCCAACCTTGCCAGCACTTCGAGGGAACTTCCCGTGCCGCCTACTAGGAATTCCTGGCGGTCGAATTCAATAACCGCCAAAAAGCGCCGCTCACCGAGCGACAGGGTTTCGCATACCCTGAGGCGTCGAGGCTTGCGAACCTTTACGGCGTCCCGGCTCCATTGCCAAATGTTCCTAAGAGCGGCCGTCCATACTGTTTCAGGCGGCGAGATTGCCTGGGGTTCAGCGTTCGCTTCCATGATTTTTCCCTTCCCGAGCTCGGGTCCGCTTATTTGAGTCAGACCATTTCCGTCATCCGAACCGCCAACCGGCCATCGATCACATCAAATTCCGCCCACCCCACCATGACGCCGTTCACCATCACAGGCACATGAGCCCCCTCGCGGCGTCGCGTATTCACCAACGAGTTGACGTCGAGAGAAAGTAGGTCGCGAATGGTGAAATGAGGAACTCCTAAAGCGACGGTCAACTGACAGGGTAGTTGCAGCGCTTCCGGCCACAGTTCCCTTGGCGGTAGAGTTGAATCCACAACACGTGTTTGCGCATCACTCCCCATAGGTCAACGTTGCACAAGAAATTCGGTGAGATAGACCGCTTGGGCTCCCAGTTCGGGCACCCGGTCCTTAACTGCGTGCAGAATTTCTTCTTTGAGTTTTTGCTTACCGTCGGGAGCCAGCAGAGCTTCAGACCGCCAGGTGGACAAAACGCAAATGATGCAGTCCCGGATGCGTGGTGAGGATGCTTCGCCTTCTTTACCAGAAAGTGGCTTGTCCAATCCCAAATCTATTCCCACCCGGAGGAAGCTGTTGTTCTCGGTATCCGCCAGGTTCACGACAAAGGGTTCGAGATGTAATACGCCTTTATCCTTCACATCAGCGGAGTCCTTGCCCTCGCTGTTTTGGGCGGTGGGGGATCTTCTGCAACCTGTGCTTCCAGTCGCGGTCAGCAGTGCCAACCCCAGGAGAAAGATCACTACGCCGCCCGCCTTATCAACTTCCCATCTCCATTGGGTAATGTTTGCCATATGCAGTTGTCTAAGAGGCAAGTCATTGCCCACAAGACAGGGAAATTCGGTAATGAGCTTTAAAGGCCAACTGGGGTCGGGAAGTGCTTTGCTTATGAACCGCTTGCAGTGTAGGGAAGAAGGTGATCATATTTCCACGCCTGAGTTATGCCGATACAGATTCATTCCAAATTGGGAAAGACTCATGAGGAAGTTCCAAGCTGGCCCTTGTGCCACATTCACATCTGTGTCTTTTATCTGGAGGCGGAAGGGTGCTGGGTGGCCGCCCCTGCCTGCTGCCCAGAATGGATTCGCGCATTGGTTGTTGGCGGGTGATTCCGGATGCGTTACGATGCTTCCTTCAGTTTCTCGATGCGTGCGAGTGGAGAGACTGAGCCGCATAATATTGATCGAAGAGGAGGATGGAATGTTTCTTACTGGACAAGTTGCAGTGATTACGGGAGCTTCAAGTGGCATCGGTCGGGCGACGGCGGAGGCCATGGCGCGCGAAGGAGCGCGGGTGGCAGTGAACTATCTCAAGAATCAAAAAGGCGCCGATGAGACGGTGGAAGCCATCCGCAAAGCGGGGGGCGAGGCGGTGGCGGTTCACGCTGACGTTACGCGCCAGGATGCTGTGCGCGACCTGATGGCGGATGTACGCAGACAATTTGGGCACATTGACATTCTGGTGAACAACGCGGGCGATTTGATTGCAAGGCGCACCCTGACTGACATGACGGAGGAGTATTGGGATCAGATCATGGACCTAAACTTGAAAAGCGTCTTCCTCTGCACTCAGGCGGTGTGGGAAGAGATGGCGGCCCGCAAAAACGGAATTATCATTAATGTTTCATCCATCGCCGGACGCAACGGCGGGGGTCTGGGTGCGGGAGCCTATGCCACGGCAAAGGGTGGTTTGATGACCTACACCAAGTCGTTGGCCAAGGAGCTTATTCCGCATGGAATTCGCGTAAACGGAATCAACCCGGGCGTCATCGCGACTCCCTACCATGAGCGTTACAGCCCGCCCGAGCTCATGGCGAAAATGGTGGCGAATATTCCCCAGGGCCGTCCCGGAACAGCGGATGAAATTGCCGACGTCATCCTGTTCCTTGCTTCCCCCGCGGCCCGTTACATTCTGGGTGAAACCATCGAAGTGAACGGCGGCATGCTGATGGACTGATCCCGGTCAGGCCGTCGGATCATTGGCTCATCGAATCATCCGGGAAGTCGTAGGCCAGTGTGGGCTTGGTATGCTTGGCCAAGCGCCCTATGTTCTTCGCTGATGAGAGGGCGAGATATCACCATGTTATTGAGACCAGTTCAGGTCACTTTTCTTTTTCTGGCTTGCGTCGCGAGCGTGTTGGCGCAAACGCAAACCACCGTCCTCCGCCCCAAATCGATTGACGATGTGCTGGTAAATCCGGGCATGGGGATTCAGACTTTCCAGCGCTTCAATGGCGATGCCATCAATCCGGGCCTTGATTGGTCGGAAGAAGGCCCTGTGGGGAGGTTGTCGCCAGGGACAGGAGCAGTGGATTTTCCTGCATCTTCGATCTCCTATTGTCGCTGGTTTTGGCAAACCCTGGAGCCGGAGCAGGGAAAAGTGCGCTGGGAGATTCTTGATGCCGCGCTGCATGAAGCGCACGCACATCATCAGTCGCTGGCAATTCGGCTGATGCCCTACGATGAAAAGCACCCGCTGCCAGAGTGGTATCGCAAATCGGGGGCGCGTCGAGCAAACCAACCTACTGATAAGGATGGGAATATCTGGCAGCCAGATTTTGCCGACCCCTTGTATCTGAAGGATTGGGGAGCTTTGGTGGCAGCTGCGGGTATGCGCTACGACGGGCATCCTGATCTGGATAGCGTGGACATCTCCTCGGTTGGCTATTGGGGCGAGGGCTGGAGCCCGTATATGCCGGCAATTGAGGTGCAGAAGAAACTGGTGGACATCTGGCTGGAGGCGTTCCAGCACACACCTTTGCTGATGAATTTCGACGAAGAAAAAGCCCTGGCTTATGGGACGGAGCGCGGTTCAGGCTGGCGGTTGGATTGCTGGGGTGACATGCGAACATCATCCAACGATCCTTACTTTCCCCCGGAGATGCTGGACATTTACCCGCAGCAGATTGTCCGTGCAGGAATCCAGAGCGCGTGGCAGCGCAGCCCGGTATCACTGGAATCCTGTTGGGTTCCAGGCTATTGGAAACAGCAGGGGTGGGATCTCGGTTACATCCTTTCCCAGGCGCTCAGGTGGCATGTGTCGTCGGTGAACATCAAGTCCACGGCAATTCCTAAGGAGTGGAAACCGGCCTTTGATGAATTTCAAAAGCAGATGGGTTACCGGTTCACCCTGAGGCGGCTTGAGTATCCGCCCTCAGTGACTGCCGGTTCGATGCAACCTATCCATATGTGGTGGCTGAATGCGGGGGTGGCGCCGGTTTATCGCCCGTACGACCTTGCCCTGGAACTGCAATCCTCTGGCGGCAGCGCCCAAATCAAGCTGCCGGTGGACGTCCGCAAGTGGCTGCCAGGGGACGCCGTTTTTGACGGCTCAATCTACATCCCCGAAACCCTGTTCCCGGGAATCTACCGCCTGCGCGTGGCGCTGCTGGACCCGCGCACAGGTAAGCCGGCCATAAAGCTCGCCATCGAGGGCCTGCAACCCGATGGCTGGTATGACCTTGCGCCCATCGAGATTCATTGATGTCGGCAGCGGCGAAGTGCAGGGCCGGATTACGTTGGCTTGTTGCACATGGAGAAGTCGATGATTGACACGGGACTCAAAGACAAAGTCGTAGCGGTAACAGGCGGGAACAATCCCAAAGGGATAGGCGCGGCGACGGCACGAGCCTTTGCGGCGCAGGGAGCGCGCGTATTTATTCACTATTTCCAAACCAAGAGCGTGCAAGGGGAGGGCGTCAGCAAAATAGGCGAGATGGGAGAAGAGTGGTACATCGCGGCACAGACGATGACGGCACAGCACGTTGTTGATGAAATTCGCGCCGCTGGCGGATGCGCTGAAGCATGGATGGCGGACCTGGCCGATCCCGCTGTCATTCTTCAACTCTTCGATCGCGCCGAGCAAGCCTTCGGGCCGGTCGAGGTGCTGGTGAATAATGCCGCCCACTGCGAGCCTGACACCTTTCTCCCGTCCCAGGCGGGCGACCGGAGCATTGGCGGGTTGGGCCCCAGCAAGCGTACCATCACGGCGGCGAGTCACGACCAACACTTTGCCATTAACAGCCGGGCGGTGGCCCTGTTAACAGCCGAATTTGCCCACCGCTACCTTGCGCGCAGTGCTAATTGGGGCCGGATCATCAATGTCAGCACCGATGGGGCGTCAGGTTTTCCGGATGAGATATCATATTGGGCCAGCAAGCACGCCCTGGAATCCTACAGCCGTGCCGCTGCCGTGGAATTGGGTCCGTTGGGTATTGCCGTAAATATCGTTTCACCCGGCCCCGTGCAGACAGGTTGGATGTCCCGGGAACTTGAGGAGAAGGTTCTACCTGGCATTCCCCTGCGGCGCGTGGGCCAGCCGGAAGACATTGCCGACGCGATTGTATTCCTGGCCTCTCACCAGGCCCGCTGGATCACCGGCCAATTACTTTACGTCGGCGGTGGAAACCGGATGCACCAGTAATCGAGGTCCATTCCTCAGTGTCCTCCGCACCGCTCGACATTCAATCCTGCTGCCGTAGCGCCTCCGTGAAGGTAGAGTGAAATCCTGAAAGTCGCAGGGGCAACGAAACCGTTAAACCACAAATGTCAGCCATCGAGAGCCGCCCTCGGGAGCGGCAATGCAGGGGGGTTGTTCTTACCCTGCTCCGACTGTATACTCTGTGCCATCCAGGTAGAGCAGAGGTGAAAGTCCGTTCTGCTATTGGACGGGGTTTCACCAACAGGACTCAACAAAACAACAGGAGAGGAATAAGGGGGCGCTATGAAAAAATATGTGGCGGAGTTTATTGGTACGTTTACGCTGGTGCTTTTCGGCTGTGGAACGGCAGTTGTGTCCGGCGTGGCGGTGGGGCATCTCGGAATCGCGTTTGCCTTCGGATTTGCGCTGATCGCCATGGCCTATGGTATTGGACCGGTCTCAGGGTGTCACATCAATCCGGCGGTGAGCCTGGGAGTTTTTACCGCAGGCCGTATGAACGTCAAAGACCTTGTGGGTTACATCGTTGGCCAGGTGCTGGGTGGAATCGCTGCCGCCGCCGTTCTGAGGGTCATCGCGGAAGGCATGAGCGGATATAGCGTAGCCGCGAATGGGCTGGGCCAGGACGGCTGGGGGCCGGGATACCAGATGGGTTACTCCCTACAGGCCGGCATGGTCTTCGAATTTGTCGCTACTTTGATCTTTGTGATCGTCATCCTCGGCTCAACCCAGGGCGGAGCGCCCACGGCAATGGCCGGCCTCGCGATTGGAATCACGCTAGTGGTGATTCACATCTTCGGTATCAACATTACGGGAGTCTCGGTAAATCCCGCCCGCAGCCTGGGACCGGCGCTGCTGGTGGGCGGCCAAGCCCTCTCACAAGTGTGGATGTTTCTGATCGTTCCCAGCATAGCGGGAATAGTTTCCGGAATCATCTTCAGGACCAAGGTTCTGGATATGTAGTTCGGGTCGTCGGATTGACTCTGTCCACGTGACAGAGGAATTGTGCCCGTGGTAACGCCGGGGTATCCGCTTGCAGCCGGTTACCCCGGCGGCCTGTATTCAGACCTTTGAGCTGTTGATTGTGGCAAGATGAGAAGGACCTTCGAAACAGGGGGCTGGATCCATGCCATTCACTTTACGGAATCGGTTTGAAAGTAAGGCGCTAGCCCATGGAATACTCAGCACGCCGTGGCTCCACGCCGCCCTGCTGGCATTCCTGCTGATCATGCCCGGCACGTTGCAGGCCCAGAAGGGCGGCCCGTTCCACGTGGTTGGCGTCAGTGTGGTTGGGTCCCATCATTACGCAGCGGCGGAAGCGGCCAAGGCCTCCGGCCTCAAGGTGGGCGACTCAATCACCCCCAAGTCGCTGGATGTGGCGGCGAGCCGGCTGGCGTCGCTTGGAGCCTTCGCCACGGTCAATTATCACTATGAGACTCAGGGCGATACCATAACTGTAGTCTTTACCGTTGAGGATGCCGCCCAATTCCTGCCCTGCAGCTTCGGGAATTTTATTTGGTTTACCCCGCAGGAGTTGACGGAGGGAATCCGTTCCCGGGTTCCTCTTTTTGATGGCTACGCGCCTCCGGGCGGAAGCATGATGGACCTCATTTCCGCCGCGCTTTCCGCCATGCTGGATGCGCATGGCATCCAGGCACAAGTCCAGGCCACGCCACTGGGAGAGGCCGGCGGCCCCATTCAGGGAATTCAATTCCAGGTGATGGGCATTCCCATGCCCGTCCGCAAAATCGACTTCACTGGCGTTCAAAAGGTCGATGCGGCCCAGTTGCGGCAGGCCGCGACCCCCCTGATTAATAAGGATTATGACGCAAATTTTATCCGCAGCTTTTCCCGCGGAGGTGTGGGTGCGGTTTATCGCCAGCGCGGTTATCTGCGCGCGGATTTCCAAGATCCTGTTCCCCGCCTGCTCACGGGCGACCCAGTGGCGAACGCCGTCTCGGTCACAATTGCAGTCTCCGAGGGTGAGCAATACCGCCTGAAAGAGATTACCTGGTCAGGCAGCAGCGCCATTCCCTACCCCCAGTTGGCAAAAACGATGCACGTATCGGTGGGCGCTCCGGTGAATGCCGTTCAGATTGAGCAGGACACTCTGGCCATGCTGCCGTTGTTCCATCCCATGGGTTACCTCAATGCCGATGTGAACCCAAAGCTGACCCTGGACGATGCCGGCCACCTGGCTTCCTATGAGATTTTAATCAAACAGGGAGATCAGTTCCGCCTGGGAAAACTGGAAATTGTCGGCTTGGATGATGCCCGCACAAAGTTGTTCCAGCAGCTCTCCCGACTCCGCCCCGGCGACCCTTACAACGCGTATTATTGGACTATCTATTTGCAGGATGTGGTTCGCAAGCTTCCCGCCGGGTGGACGGTGGGGAATCCCGTGCCGACGGTCCACGAAGATACCAAGACGGTGGACGTCCGATTTACCTTTCACCCCACCGGGAGCAAATAGCGGGACAGGGGTAGGCACACGGGTTATGGGACTCGGGTCAACGGCTGAGGAGCGCGAAATCGGTGACTTTGTAAAACTTCACCGCGCCGATTCGGACGGTTTGACGTATCATATTTCCATCGAACCGAAGTCACACAGAGGGATAACGGGCAACCCATATGCCTACTATAGAGGGACCGGAACGTGCTCCGCGGGTAGTCGCAATTTTGACGGTGTCGCTGAGGGAAGGGACGGCCCATTACGTCGTGGATACGGAAAACTTGAGCGAAACGGGGCTGTGCCTCTGTCCAAGGAAATTGTTCCCCGCCGGCACTCAACTCCACCTGGTCTTTGGTCAACCGCCCGATTTGCCCGCATTAAGTGCGAGAGGAATCGTGAGGTGGTCTGCCGGTGGAAAGGGAGTAGGGGTGGAGTTTACATCGATTAGCGCGGAGGACCGCCAAGCCCTGACGAAATTCGTAAACTCGCAGTCCCGCCGTGAGCAGGATTAGTGGGCGGCTCCTCATCACAAGCACCCATAACGGGTTGAGGGCATCTAATCTCTTGTCTTTTGCCGTATCCCATGTCACCAACCCCTGACCCCGAGTTCCAACACCTCATCCGTAAGCTTTTCCACGAAGTAGCGGTCGTGGGTAATGAACATCACGGTGCCGGGATAGCGGAGCAACGCATCTTCCACCGCCTCCCGCGATTCGATGTCGAGGTGATTGGTAAGTTCATCCAGCAGCAGGAAGTTTGCCCCGCTCAGCAGCAGTCGGGCCAGGGCCAATTTAGCTCCCTCCCCTGCACTCATGGTTTTGAGGGCATGCGTCACCTGTTCGCCACGCAATCGCAGGCAGCCCAGCATGGTGCGCACGCGCGTTTCATCCTGGTCCAACTCCTTGCACAATTCCAAAGGGGAACGGCGAGGATCCAGATGCTCACCTTCCTGGGCGTAATAACCGAACCTGACTTTGGAAGATACTTGCACGGCGCCCTCATCGCTCGTCTCTTCACCCAGCAGGATTCGGAACAACGTGGACTTGCCGCACCCATTTGGCCCTAGAATCGCCCAGCGGGAGCCCGCGTGAACGCAGAGGTTGAGATCTTTGAACAAATGCTTGCTGCCAAAGGATTTGGCCAGCCCGCAGGTACTCAGCATCACACCTGAGAGCCTGCTGGTTTGGGGGAATTCGAGGGTCGGAATGGGATCTTCCTGCCAGGGTTTTAAAGCCACGGGATCGTGCCGGGAGCGCTCGCGCAAAATGCGAGCCGTGCGGGCCACCCGCGCCGCCTTGGCGGCGTAATAATCCTTGCCGTGCCGCACACCCCGGGGAGCCTCAGCCATCCGGTGCGACAAAGCCAGGCGTCGGTCAGAAGCTCGCCGCTCAGATTCCACGCGGCCCTGCCCAGCCTCGAAAAGCCGCATGGCCTGCGACTGCCGCAAATTGCGCTGCTCCACGTAAAATTCGAAATTCCCTTCATAGACGGTCAGCACTTGGCGTTTCAGCTCAAAAATCCGCATTGTCGCCCGAGTCAGGAAGGCGCGATCGTGCGAGACCATAAGGTAGGCAACATCGCGCTGGAGAAGATAGTCCTCCAGCCATTTCCGCCCCGCCATGTCGAGATGGTTGGTGGGTTCGTCGATCAAAAGAAGATCCGCCGAGGCGAGCAGCAGCCGGGCGAGCTGCGCCCGCACGCGCTGCCCGGCGGAAAGGCTGGCCATCGGCAACTGCCGGTCGCCGGACGTGAATCCAAGTCCTTGCAGCACCCGCTCCGCATGGGCTTCAAGCTGAAAACCTCCACCTTCTTCATAATCATGCAGAAGTTCGCCATAGCGCGTGGCCCGGGTCACGTCATCAAGGCGGGATTCGAGGCGGCGGATTTCGCTGTGCAGGATTCCAAGTTCAGGCTCAGCCGAGAGCACGTAGTCCTTGAGATGGCATTCTTCCAGCGCCGGAGTCTGCTGCGGAACACATAGGGTGCGCAGCTGCGAGCGGCGCGCGATGGTGCCTGCGTCAGGGGCAAGTTCTCCCGTGAGAATGCGCAAAAGCGTCGACTTTCCTGCTCCGTTTGGACCGACCAGTCCTATGCGGTCACCGGGATTGATTTCAAATGAGGCCTTGCGGAATAACGGCTCAGGCTGGAAGGAATATTGAAAGCTCAAATCGGCTGCATTTAATAAAGACATCCTCGACTCCTTGAACATAACGTTCCCCCTCCACCACGAGGTGGCGGATGAAGTTCGTTCCGAAGGTTAGGAATGTCTTTAGAGCTTCAAGCCGGTTTGCTCCTTCCGCGCGGTGAATGCCGCACTGATGGGAATTATAGGCAGGTTCAATTCCATGTCAAGACCAGGGATGGATTGCGGGTGGCGAATAACGGAATGTGTCCCTTTGCCCATGGGATCCTGCTTGATAGCATTCATGCGGTCAAGTGTCGCAGCAACCGTGGCGCTTGAAGGCGTTGGGGCGTGATGATAACCTGCGAGTGTACCAAACGTTCACAGTTCACCACGCGATCGCACGGGAGAAAAGCTGCAGCCAGGAGATCACCCGCCTTGGCGATGTGCCCATATTCCGTGACAAAGGAGTTACCATGATGAGTCAGTCCAGGAACACGGCCCGTTTTGCTTTATGTTCAGCGCCTGTCGCGTTAGCCCTTTTGTTGAGTGCCGGAGCGCTGCGAGCACAGGAAATCCGTGTAATCGCGGAACCGAACCAGTCCATTCGCATGGGTAGGGGTGGGTACGTGTGCGAGGGTCAACTTACCCACACTCCGATTGACGCCACCGAGAACTGGACCTACGAAATGGTGCAGTGCACCGGTCCGATCTACAACTCCTACGACTACGCGGCACTGTATGCCAAACAGAATCACGATGAAATGCTGAGGCTGAACGATACGATGGACCGCCTGCTGGACCGCCAAGCGCGGGAGATGAATCGGGACCTCAAAGCGACCATTGAATCAAGCTTTCAGGAGCTTCCCCACGATATGTTGGCCTCGGCGGAAATACAGAGCCTCAAGAAAAGCCTGTTGGAGTACGTTGACCAGCGAGTGGTTTCGGGTATTGCCCCACTGGGTCCTCGCCCTGCCCGCGCCCCAACAACCCCCAAAAAATATACCCCCGCCCCCCCGCGCCCCACCCAGCCTTCAAATTGACGGAGGCCTGTGCGTGGAAGGCGGTCGCTGCAGATACCGCCTTCCACCGCGGCATATCAAGTCTCAATACCAACCTCTTCATCGCCCGGCCACGAGAAAGGGCCGCTGAGGATTTGGGCTCGTAGCCAAATCCTCAGCGCTTACCGCTATGGGTGGAAATTGAAGGGGGGGAGTGGGTAGGTGTAAGAACCTCCCCAGGGATGGCGCACAACTCGTTGCACACCAACCCTGGGAAGTAAAAAGCAGTCGCGAGGACTCTCCATGCGTGGGTCCTGAAGTCAGTTCATATCAAAACCGCAGAACTGCTCCAAGTTGAATGGTGCGTCCAGCATCCGCGGAAGAGATCTCTCCTGACCCTTGCACCCCGAGTCCCACCGCCGCATTAGGCTGTCCATAGTTGGCGTGGTTGAAGATGTTGATGGCATCCGCGCGGATTTGGAGTTTCACTTTCTCCTCGATGTTAAAGGTCTTCGCTAAATTGAAGTTGAGATTGGCAACTCCTGGCCCGTACAAAATGTTGCGCCCTGAATTGCCAAACGTATAAGCCGCCGGCGTCACAAAAGCCGCAGGGTTGAACCATTGGTGAGTCGTAGGATTGGAGATGGAGCCGTTGGCAATGCGGTTGGGATACCAAGTTCCGGTGATGGCGCCACTTTGGTCCAGCGTTCCCACTACCGGAGTGAATGGCTCCCCAGTATGGACCAGGAAGATGCCGGAGGCTTGCCAGCCGCCAATAACGCCGTCGGCCACGGCATTATTGTTTACAAACTGTTTGCCTTTGCCAAAAGGCAACTGATAAACAAAAGCCCCGTTGAAGTTATTCCGAATGTCACTCACCGAATTCCCATAGTTGGATCTGGGGTTGTAGGCGTTTTGCCAAATCTCCGTCCTCAGCATCCCATTGCCCCCTTCACCGGTCCCGGTATCGAGCGAGTGAGCGTAGGCGTAGTTTATGAGAATCGAATAGCCGTGGCTGAACGGTTTCCGGACGCCGACCTGGAGGGCATTGTAATTTGACCAGCCGTTGAAGGTTACGCCGGAGATGGTGCCGAATTGCGGGTAGGGTCTAAGTAGTTGGGCAGTCCCAGGGGCAAGTTTGCTCTCTGGAACCTGATTGATATCAGCGCCATATCCCAAATGGTCAAATTGGCTGCCCACGTAGGAGACATCAACCAGGAACCCTCCAATTTCATGTTGAACTCCAAAATGCCACTGCTGCATGTAGGACATCGGAACATGGTAAGGGTTATAGAGCACGTTCTGGCCGTTCAAGAGGCTGTTGGGCGCGGTAATGGGGTTGGATGGTGGATAAACGGGAGAAGGCGGACCTTGGGTCATCGTAAAGAGTGGCGTGACGCTGTCTGTCGATGTCTCCGCCCCCTGGACGAACCAGCCATCCTCACCTTGGCCAGAGCCAAAGTAGTTCTGGTCACCCCACGGGAAGGTATAGATCCCGTATGCCCCACGCACTGTCCAAGCCGACTTGGGTGACCATGCGAATCCCAGTCGGGGAACAAATACCGCGTGGTGAGACGCTTGCACCATAGTACGCCCGTCGGCTCCCCCGTACCAAATTGCTCCCAAAGTGCCTGTAGCAGCATTGGTCAGGGTGGGGTCAAACTGCGCGATGTGATTATGTTCTTCCGTCCATCCCTGTTGACTCAGGTACCGCACTCCGAGGTTGAGGGTGAGATTGGGACGCACCTTGTAGGAATCCTGGATAAATAACTGCGTGTTCCAGGTGCGGCCGCCGGTTTCCGGCCCGGTTTGGACACCCCAGGTATTGGGCAACCCCAGCAGCAGGTCGGCGTAACCCAAACCCGCACTAGCGCCTGTCTTGGGTGGTTGTTGAGGAGTGGGTCCCGCAGTAAATTCCCCACTGAAGTTAAAATTGCCGGAATCTACAAAATCGAAAGGATCCTGGTTCACTTGCCACCTGTCGAACTCTCCTCCCATCTTAATGGCGTGCTTCCCTTTGATCCAATCGACGGTGTCAGTCAAAGCGCCGTTATTTTGCCAAAGGCCATTGGAGGGGGCAGTGCCAAGCCCCGAAGGAGATACCGCCCCGCCGACGCTGATATTCGGGAAAGCATCGAGGACGGCATTATTCAAGCCCAGCTTCGCCGGATACCCATGTTGAAAGTCGGGCCCCCAGTTATAGACTGCTCCCCGGTTATACGCAAGACGAAATTCGTTAATCAGGGTAGGGGTGATGGTGTAGGTGTGAGTGAGTTGCATGGTGGGCGCCATGGGGCCCCAGATGTCCAGGGTACCGATCGGATTGGCAGGCGCATTCTGGACCGTATAGGAACCCGTAACCATCCCAGAGTACATGATCCGTTGCTTCGTTGAGACGTTGTAATCCACCTTAAAGTTGTACCAAGTAGTTGTCGCCGGGTCTTTGTCATTCACAAAGTAATTGTTATACAGGGCGTTGGTCTGTGGTG
>PLSX01000208.1 GCA_003165315.1 Acidobacteriota bacterium | reverse complement strand
ACGTTTCTGAATGCGCGCCGACAGGAACGCGCATCCGTCGTTTGATTTGCGTGGGAGCGCCCACTTCAGCGTGAAGTTTGTGAGCGATAGTTTTCAGATACACCTGGGCCTGCTTTTCGGAGACTTTCGTCGGCGTAATCGGATAGTAGGCGTGCAACCCGCGCCCGGATTGAACGATCACTCCAGGGAAAGGCTTAACTTTTCTAAGGTGCGCGAAGGCATCCTCCCATGTCAAAAACGGTTTGCCTTTCCCAACGTCGATGTCTGCCCACAGGCATGTCAAAATGGGGTTTTCAGGTAGGTCATGGCTTCTGTCTGTAATGAAGCCATTCCGTTTACGTGGGGCGAGTGCAAAATCAACATCCCAGCCCCCAATTACATTCAAAGCGTGGATGCGCCCCCATTCCGCTTCGAGTTTCCTTAAGGTCCTATGCCATTCAAATTTGACTTCTGTTCTTCCCTCTTCTCCTTCTTTCTTTCGGCGGAGTAGGAATTCTATGCACAGACCGCGAGTCTCGATAGTCTTGCCGAAAATCACTTTAAAGAATTCTTTGGGATAATTTTCACAATCGTCTGTATATGCCACTGCCGGTCACCCCCAAGAGATTTTGCCTTCCCGGCTGCCGACGGGAATCTCTTGGGGGGATAAACCGCCGAACAGCCGGAAAGACCACGGGAAAAATCCCGCTACTTTAATTTACCCGTCAGGGACCAATGGAACCTCAAGTGGGAAGGACGATCCGAGATTCTTCACGAATACACCCCGATTTTCCTCACTCGAAAACACCAATTGCGGGATGGGCAACGAAATGTCGCCTCTGGATTCTCCAAGCAACACCAAAACACCCGATGCAACGCAAAATCCCTGCTAGGAGTCCATTCCCGGAAAATAGGCAATTTTAGGGGCCTCCTCGCCCCGGCATGCCCCCCTGCCGAGTGGTCGGAGGGGCCTTTTTGCCTCCTAACGCCGAATTCGGCCACTTTATACCGACTTCCACCTCTACATTTATAAGATATTATCTTAATTGTGTTGTATTATTATATATGATATCTTATAATGAATAATGCTTTAGGCCCGCTGCCCGCTTGCCAAAAGGCAGGCCTGGAGTTGTCGGAGAGTGCGACTCAGCAGTTTCAGTGGGGAGTTATTTCTTTTCCCGAAAACCCTCAAAAGTAGATTTTCCTGCATTTGATCATGTTGAGGGCTGATCTGTTGTCGAAAGTGAGAAAAGCGATGAGAGGCGATGGAATCCGAAGAAGATGGGACCGAAGGAACGCGTGGTTCATAACGTGGACGGTAACTTTACCTAGCGGTAAGAAGGAGAGGCGCACTCGAAGGGCGAGTGAACAATCGTACCAGGGGGCAAGGGACGAATTGGCACGGGAAAGGGAGCGAATGAAAGAGGCCAAGAAAAGTGGCACTGTCCCCATGACCTTCAAAGAAATCGCGGAAAAGTTCTTGCACGTCCAGAAGCCCTTGCTATGTAAAAAGGAGTACGTCCGCCAAGACTCGATTCTAGAACTGCACCTGAAACCGTTTTTCAAGGGAGAAATGGCCCACGTGTCCCGAGAGGGAGTCGAAAAGTACGTCTCAGAACGCAGTGAGAGAGTTTCGCCCGCCACAGTCCGTAAAGAAGTTGGAGTCCTAAAGCACCTTCTCCGCTATGCCGCCGATCACGGCTACGTCCCTTCCAATGCCGCCACAAACGTCAGATTGCCTAAACCCCCTGCTGGCAGACTCCGCTACTTGCAGCCGGACGAACTGCAAGGAGTACTTGAACGCTTATCGCCCGAGGTGAGAGCCGTCGCGCAGCTTGCGGTAGCCACGGGCATGCGCAGGGGAGAAATATTGGGCCTTCGCTGGCTAGACGTGGACCTACTGAATCGATGCATAAACTTGCCCCAAAGTAAGAATGGCGAAGGCCGCACCGTTTATCTGAACGAACTCGCGCTTGATGTATTCCGGTCGCTTTGGACTAATACCGATACCGTGCCGGAGGAGCCTGTATTTGGCTTGGACGTGACGCCGGAAGAAGTCTCGATGGCCTTCATTCGAGCCTGCCGCAGCGCGGGTGTGGAAGATTTTTCGTTTCATGACCTTCGCCACACCTATGCCACGATGCTCAGAATGCAGGGAGTCCAGCTTGACCTAATCCAGAAGCAGCTAGGCCATAAAGACCTGCGAATGACTTCGCGTTACGCGCACGTAGCCACGCAGCAGGTTCGAGATGCCGTAAATAGCCTGGATTCGATTCTAAGCAACCTGAAAGTAACCGAAGAGGTAAAAGCAGGAAGGAATAGTGCAGTAAGTCGTTTGAATTGAATGGCGTCCCCGACGGGATTTGAACCCGTGTTATCGCCGTGAAAGGGCGGTGTCCTAGGCCGGGCTAGACGACGGGGACGTGAGAGGTAATCTTTTCGAAAATGCCAAGCGTGCGAACTTCTTGATCAAGACCGGCTGGGCCAGCTTCCGCCCAGCATGAACCCCCTGCAGCGAGCAACCTTTTTATGCTATCAGTGGCTCTTTCCGGCTGTCAAATAATCTTCTCACACGTTAAGCCTTATTGGGCGGGAGTCACAACCTGGCCCAATCCCAGGCATATGGGCCTGAGCTGACGCTTCCCTATTTCTCTGCCGGAAGGGTGCCAAACGCCAGATCACTTTGTTTGGGGCCAGAGGGCATGGCGCGGTGCAGCGCTATCTGCTCCAGTTGGGGATACTGCTCACACAGATTTTCCGGCATAGTTATGCGGGATCCACGCAGGATACTGATCAGTTGCAGAGCGTTGGCAATGGCTTTCCCCTGAAAGTGATTGTTGGTAACCACAAAAACGACCTCGGCAGTCTGCGCGATGTGGGAGATTCGGTCCGCCCAGGGTTTCAGTTCCTCAACGCGGTAAAGATAGTTGTAACGCTCTTCCGGATGCTCGTTTGCTGTAAACCAGTGTTCGTAATTGCGCCCATGCAGACGCACATAGCCCACCGGCATGGTGACGTATTCGCTGGGGGCGAGAGATTGGCCGATGACCGGCTGGTCGATATTGCAAAAGCCCACACCCTGCTCCCGCAGCCTGTCCAAAACTTCCGCCTGATTCCATGAATTGTGGCGCACTTCAATCACCAGCGGGTATTCCGAAAACTGCACGCAAAGCCCGCTCATGTATTCATGATTCTCCCGCGTATTCTTAAACGACCATGGAAACTGCAGGAGCACCGCCCCTAATCGGCCGGCAGCGGCCAGTGGGTCGAGTCCCTGTTTGCAGATTTTTTCATCCTGAAGGCTGGCGCTACGTTCGTGCGTAAAGCGTTTCCAAAGCTTGGCCGTAAATTGGAATGAGGGGTTGTGCCGAACCTTCTCCACCCACGACGCCGTCACTTCCGCACGGAGGGGGTTGTAAAAGGAAGTGTTGATTTCGATGGTGTCAAAGTACTGCGCCAGGTAGGCAGCAGGGTGAAATCCGCGCGGCTTGGAGCGGGGATAGACGATGCCCTCCCAGTCGGCGTAGGACCAACCCGCAGGGCCCACAAGGATTTTGCCGGCAGAAGGCTTTTTCATCAGATTCGCCTTTTGTTCGCCTTAAGAATATCGCGGCACACTGTCCCTGTCAAGTGGAGTTTCCAGTTGGAAAATCCATTAGGATGAGTACCGCTCCATTGGGGGGAAGCCACTCGAGGCGGGGAAATTCCGGGGGGATTTCTTAGTTATGCATCGCCTGGATCCGGTGCATCATCGATCGTACGTCCCGGATTTGGGGGTCGTCGGCAGGGGAAATGCTAATGTAAGCCCGAAGGTCCGCCATGGCTTTCGCATAGCGCCGCAAGAGAAAATAGATCATAGCGCGATCATGAATCTCCTGGCGCGAAGCTGGGTCAATGGCCACGGCCATCTCAATCATCGTCAGGACCCTGCCAAAGTCCTTGCGGCGGAAGAATGCGCCCTTCAGGTTATTCAACATGCGGCTGAGGGTCTGCTTGGTGGATGTTGCAGCCAGGTAGGACGGCCGGAACTCCGCCTCCTCCCCGAATTGAGTCTTCAGTTTCTCCTCGCACTCCTCGAGGCTCACAACGATGCCACGATGGTAGGGGTCCAGCAGGATTTCTCCCGCAGGAGTGAGGTACTTGGCGAGAAAGTGGCCGGGAAATCCCACTCCGACAATGGGCAAGCCGCAACGACGCGCCACTTCCTGGTAAACGAGTGACAGGGTGATGGGAATGCCCATTTTTCGATCCAAAACGTCATTCAAGTAACTATTGCGAGGGTCATCGTACTCATCATCGTTACCGGCAAAGTTTTCTTCTTCAAAGAGGAGCCGGTTCAGATTGGCGATATTGGCGTGGGGATCGAGGCCGGGATTGCACTCCGCTCGGGCCGCTAGCGCATCCAGGCGGGCCAATTGTGCCGAAAGGTCGAGCGAGGGATACTCCGTCCGCGCCAGCAGCAGGGCGGCCTCATCCAGGCGGACCTCCTCCAGGGGGCGCGCCACGTAGCCGTTGAACTCGCGAATTGCATCCTGATAATTCATAAAATCAGCGACAAGTGAAGAGAAGCGAGCGATTCCAGGATTGGTTTTCTCGGCTTAACCAAGACCTTGGCTGCCGCATCCAAAATAATTGAGTTGTTCCACGACTTAATCGTCACTCGCCCCTTAGCACTCAACACAAGCTTATCAAGCCCGGAAAAGATTTCGCACGACGAAAAACAGATTGGCAGGCCGCTCCGCGAGTCGCCGCATGAAATAAGCATACCACTCCGGCCCGTACGGCACATACAACCGCACACGCCATCCCTGCTGAATCAGCTCCCGCTGAAGTCGCCGGCGAATGCCGTATAGCATTTGAAATTCAAAACGATCCGGCGAAATGCCGTGCTCCCGCGCGAAACTCTCCGTGGCCGTGATAATACGTTCATCATGCGTGGCGATGGCGTGATAGATTCCGCTGGCAAGAAGCTTCTCCGTAAGCTCTTGATAGCTCCGGTCCACATCGCGTTTCTGCGCATAGGCGATGTCAGCAGGCTCTTTGTACGCGCCTTTTACCAGGCGGATGCGCACATTGCGTTTTAGCAAGTCCTCCACATCGCCCGCAGTGCGCCGAAGGTACGACTGGACGGCAATCCCCACAACGTCGCGGGGAGCGTCCACAGCGCAAAAAACCCTCAGCGTGAAATCCGTAAAGACGGATCCTTCCATGTCAACACGCACAAAATTGTGATGCCGCGCCGCACTTTCAGCCAGGCGGCCCAAATTCCGCCGTGCCAGCCCCTCATCAATGGCCAAACCCAACTGCGTGAGCTTCACCGAGACGTGCGAATCCAACTTCTCTTCCGCGAGTCGATCAAGCAGTTGAAGGTAGGTTTGGCAGGCCGTTTCAGCGGCTGTTTCCTCTCGGACGCTCTCGCCCAGGCAATCGAGCGTCACCTTAAAACCGTCGCTGTTGAGCCGGCGGATCACCCTTATCGCGTCTTCCAGTTTCTCACCGGCAATAAATCGTGAGGCCAACCGGCGTCCAGCAGGGTTGCCCGTAAGAAGTTTCTTGGGACCATCGCGCTCGGAAAGATAAAGCAGGAGGGAACGAAGCATGATCAAGGATGAACATTATACCGGGTTGGGACGGAAAGCAAGGGCACAGCGCCTTCGGCGTCTGCGGTAAATTATCCTTTTAAAACGCCATCCGCTGGAACAAACCTATTGCGATTGCGACTGGTCGGCGGCGGGATATTGTGCAGCGCTCCCCTACTGCGACATGACAATTTCGTTCACCTGAATGACTGGCTCTAGGTCTGTGTAGTTCTGGATATCGCCTTGCAGCACTCCCGCATTGGGCGCAAAAGCGGCCATAAAGGCGGCGACCGAGTCAAACAAATAATGGCACATTGCGACGTACGCCGCCTCTGCGCCGGGAATGGCGCTGCCGAGCCCGCGCTCCACTGAAACTCCTTTGTATCCTGAATGTGCGCCAAGGAGACGAATTGCCAACGGCATGTGCTTCTCGAGGTAGTAGTCCATATCGAACCGGGCATTCTTCTTGTTCGGATATAGAATGCTGATCTTTATCATCTCAGCCTCCATCGGCACAAGGCCCGTCAATGTTCGTACCCAAAATCCAAGGCCCAAAAACCAGAATCAACTCAGTGCTCCGCTTCCAGGAATCTTTCAGCGTCGATAGCCGCCATGCAACCTGACCCCGCCGCCGTAATGGCTTGCCTGTAAATGCGGTCTTTGACGTCTCCGGCAGCGAAAACACCCGGGACATTGGTTCTCGACCCTCCGTGGGTGATGAGATATCCCAGGTCGTCAACCTCCAATTGTCCCCGGAACAAATGGGTGTTGGGCTCGTGGCCGATCCCAATAAAGACTCCATGCACGGGCTTGATGGTTTCCTCATTTGTCTTGACGTGGCGGAGCTTTATTCCCGAAACTTCGCGCTTGTCGGAATCCAGAATATCCAGCACTTCGGTATTCCAAATGAATTTGATCTTCTCGTTCCGCAGAAGCCGGTCCTGCATGATTTTGGAGGCACGCAATTGATCCCGGCGATGAATGATATGGACAGCGTTGGCGTAGCGCGTCAGGAATAGCGCATCTTCCGCCGCCGTGTCACCACCGCCCACCACCACCACTTCCTTCCCCCGGAAGAAATAGCCGTCGCAGGTGGCGCAGGTGGAAACTCCATACCCAAGGAGCTTGCGTTCGGCTTCAAGACCCAGGAGTTTCGCCGAAGCTCCCGAGGCGACAATCAGTGTCCTGGTTTCGATGCGCTCGTGGCCCAGTTCAAGCACAAACGGCCGCTGGGAAAGGTCAACCTTCGTCACGTTTCCTTCCAGGAATTCCGTCCCAAACTCGGTGGCCTGCTTCTGCATCAACTCCACGAGTTCCGGCCCCTGGACGCCTTTGGGAAATCCGGGAAAGTTCTCCACCAGCGTTGTCAGGGTTAACTGCCCGCCGGCTTCCACTCCACGGATCACCAGCGGCTTCAAATTGGCGCGCGCCGCATAAATGGCGGCGGTTAACCCGGCGCACCCTGAACCAATAATCACGACGTTCCGCATGTTGGCTTGCATCTCCATAGTAATTTGATGGGGTAACCATGTTACTCGATACGCCGTTATTTCGTACAGCCAGTTCTGGATGGGCCGGGCGAAGAGTACAAGGGCTGCAAATCTGGAATTCTTATAAGCTTCCCAATTCGGGCAAGCAGCAGTGGCGCATTCATCGCCGGCGTGGTGCCTAAAAGTGTCCGCACAAACATGAGCTGCTCCCCTGCCACTTGCCTTCCGAACCATAGGGGTGGGGAATCATGCTTCGGCATACGCTCGGCTGCTTCACGGAAAACCCCACCCTGCCTGACGAACCTCGGGAGACTTCGCTCACAAGAGGAGGTTCCGACAATTTGTCTAGGGTTAAGTGTCGAGCTCCCGGCGCGGCCAGTTTCGCCCCATCATAGACTTCTAAAGTAGCCTCTTTTCGGGTTGACAAGCATAATATCCAAGTATATACTAAATGGTCGTCCCGGGGCGGGGTGGCACTCAAGCTCAAGCCCATGATTTCCCAGCCTTTCCACGATGTGCCAGCAAACAAAGGGGGTTAGCGCTCTGGACGAAATGTCATGGCTTGTATCTGATTCATATGTATCGAGTTAAAGTGAAAGTGAAAATGTGTGCCAAGACGATGTGCGCGTCTTTCCACGATGTGCTTGAAAATAAATATGGTTAGCACTTGATGGACAAATCGTCTGCAAATGAAACTAACTCAATCTAAAGCAGTTAGCGTTGAGTTTAGATGCCGGGATGAAAAAAGGAGCACGGCTTTCCACGATGTGTTAGAAATAAAACAAGTTATCGTCCAATGATGAAAACAGGGCAAAAATCTAAATAATTGAAAATAAAACCTTTAATCGGCATTTGACAGGTAGGAATCGGGAAAACAAAAAAGGGGAAAAAATTAGAGAAAATTCCCCCTAAGTTATTGAAAGGAAATGTAGAAAAAATGTCAACTTTTGCCTTTGCACGATGTTGATGAAAACAAATGAGTTACTCGACACTTTCCACGATGTCGTTGAAAAATAAGGTAGTTAACGAAAATGAACGGAAAAGAGACTCTTGGAAACATCGACTCAATCTAGCCCTGCGGCAAGTGGAAAATACAGTATTCCGAACCGAAACGAACTCAACAATTCCTACATGGTTATGCGAGGCGAATGTGAGGTCAATTGCCTTCTTCAGTCATTTGGTGCTACAAATACCTTTTTGCCTCCCACCCAACAGCCCAGCTACGGCAACGTGGCGGAAAGACTGACGAATGGAAGCCATTGCTGCGGATCACGTCACCAAGCGCTTCGATACGGTCGTGGCAGTTTCCGATCTCAACCTGCACATTAGACAAGGCGCGGTTTTCGGGCTGCTCGGTCCCAATGGCGCCGGCAAAACCACGACGCTGCGAATGATCATGAACATCCTGGTGCCTGATGCGGGCGCCATCCACGTGCTGGGACAACCCTCGAGCGATCGCACCCAAGACCTGATCGGCTATCTCCCTGAGGAGCGTGGGTTATACAACCGGATGAAAGTGCGTGAAGTTCTGGTTTTTCTCGCGGCCTTGAAAGGTCTAAGTGAATCGGAAGCCACCGTGCGCGTCCGCACCTGGCTGGAGCGTCTGGGACTGGCGGACTGGTCGGAGAAGAAAATCACCGAACTTTCCAAAGGGATGCAACAAAAAGTGCAATTCATCGCCGCTGTCGCTCACCACCCCCCTCTGTTGATCCTTGACGAACCGTTTACCGGTCTTGACCCCGTCAATGCGGCTCAGATCAAAGACATCATGCTGGACCTGCGGGAAAAGGGCGCCACCATCATCCTCTCCACTCATCGCATGGAGCAGGTGGAGATGATGTGCGATGCGATTTGCCTGATCAACCACGGACGTAGCGTGCTGGCGGGGGATTTGCGCGATATCAAGAAGTCCTACGGAAAGAACACGGTTCGCATCGAATATACGGGCGACGACAACTTTCTTGACCTACCGGATCTGATCGAAAAACATAATCACTACGGCGCGGTGGTGGAAGCCAAACTGAAGCCGGGCGCGGATCCCCAGGAAATCTTAAAAGCCGCTGTGGCGCGAGGTGTGCGCCTGACACGGTTTGAGCTGGTGGAACCGCCCCTGCACGACATCTTCATCGAAAAAGTATCGGAGGCGCATGCGTAAAATCTGGCTGGTGGTCAAGCGGGAATACCTCACGCGCGTCCGTACCAAGGTCTTCATTCTCAGCACGGTGGGATTGCCACTCTTCAGCATCGGGATCTTTGCTTTTACCATGGCCTTGGCAGATCGCAAAGCCGATCACCCGATCAGGATTTCCATCCTCGACAATCTCGGTGGGTTTGCGCCGCAAGTTCTTTTGTCACTTGACGAAAAGTTGCCAAACGGGGAGCCGCGATTCCAACTTGTCCGCGCCTGGGATCGGCCCGCGTCCACGAAGGAGGCCTACCAGGAATTAACCCGGCAGGTCCGCAACGGACAGTTGGATGGTTTTTTGGAAATACCCAAGGATGTTCTGATCGGCAAGGATGCCACGTTTCACAACCTGAACGGCAGTGACTATGAAACCGATCGAACCATCCGCCGCGCCCTCAATAGCGCGGTCATCGAGCGTCGGCTCGCCGACCGCGGCGTTCACATCGACAATCTGAGCCACATTATGCAGCCCGTGGACCTGAATTTGGTGAAGGTCACCACAAACGGCAAGTCCGAAGAAAATGGGCAGAGTCTATTGGTGCAGCTCTCCATTGTCATGGTCCTGTACATTACCCTCCTGGTTTACGGGGTCATGACCATGCGTTCGGTTCTGGAGGAAAAAACCACGCGCATCGTCGAGATCCTGGCTTCCTCAGTCAGCACTGTCCATCTGTTGACGGGGAAAATCCTGGGTGTGGCCGCAGTGGGAGTGACTCAGTACCTGATCTGGATGACCACCGCCGCATTGGTTTCCACCTATGGTGCCGCCGCAGGCGCAGCATTCCGGCCCGGAGCCGCAGCGCCCAATTTCCATTTGCCCATCTCTTACCTGGTCTATCCGGTGATCTTCTTTCTGGCGGGATACTTCCTCTATGCCTCTATCTATGCGGCGATTGGTTCCATGGTGTCCAGCGAGGAAGAGTTGCAGCAGATCCAGATGCCGGTCACCCTGGCCATCGTCTCCTGTTTCATCCTTTATCCTGTCATCCAACGCGCGCCCAACTCACCCCTGGCCATCGGCTTGACCATGTTTCCGTTTTCCAGCCCGATCCTCATGGTCTTCCGCATCACGGTGCAAACCCCGCCCTTCTGGCAAATCGCCCTCTCTCTGGCAATTTGCGCGGCGACAACGGTGGGGGTCGTTCGGGTGGCTGCGAAGATTTATCGCGTGGGCATCCTGATGTATGGGAAACGGCCATCGCTGGTGGAATTGCTCCGTTGGCTGAGGTATACGTAGCAATGGTCCATTCAGCGCATTTCACTCGGGGTTACGCCAAGTCGACAGGCGTCACCGTGCAAGCGCGAAAGGGCACATCCTGTTCCTGCCCGCAATCGGCGTTCTCGCAGGTCAATTCGAACTTGTTTGGCCAGCCGTCCTCTTCATTCACGCTGTGCCGGAAGGAGTGGCCGTGGCCACAACTGCCGCATTCCCACTCCACTAGAAAGACGCTCATTATTGTTTCCCCTCGGGACACTTTCGGAATCGACCAAACCTCATGCCGCATGGTATTGCCACAAGGCTCGATAATAATGCATGAAGCGGATGGGCTCGCAACTTTCCGGAACCTCCGCATAGGTGTAGCGGTTAAAACCAATACCGCGCAACAGGGTAAAGAGCTCTCGCCAGGGATAGGGCTTCTCCCATTCGGGAAACCCCGGCTCCTTCTTCTCCGACACCGCGAGGCCACTGCCCCACGGCAAGAGCGTGCGGCACAATTCATTGATGTGGCAACTCCGAATCCAGGGCTTGAGCAAGTCAAAAGACGGCTTCACCGATCCATCCACCACATCGGTGTCGTTGGAATTCCAGCACGCACCCACGGCAGGATGATTTGCCACGCTCAGAATATGGTGAATGTTGGGCGGAAGCATGGTGCCCGGGCCATGCACCTCCAGCCAGATTTCCACTCCGTGGTCGCGGGCGATGTCGCCGCATCGGGCCAGCGCGTGGCCAATCTGATCAAGCGTCTTCTCTTCCGGAACGTCCTTGGGAAAACCATTGGGCCGCACCTTTACGCCCACACAGCCAAGGTCCTGCGCCAGCTCGCACCAGCGCCGCGTTTCTTCAATGTTATTCTCCACCGCGGCGGCCTCGGGCGACTCGAATTCACAAGTGGTGCCCAGGCTCATCAGGCGCACTCGGGAAGCGGCAAATCGTTGCTTCACGTCAGCCCGCTGGGCCTTATTGAGGGAAATTTCCACACCATGTCTATGCGTGGTGCGCAGCTCCACGCCTTCGAATCCCGTCTCCTCACAATTACTAATGATGGTGTCGATATCCCAGTCTTTCGCCAGGTTGTAAGTCACCAGGCCCAACTTAAAAGGCGGCGGCGAAGGAGCTTTGTCCAGGTGAAGAGCACTCTCAGCAAGGGCGGGAAGACCGCGGCCCTCCATCGCTCCCAGAGTGCCCAAGCTTGCGGCGGAAAGAACCCCGGCTTTGAGAAAGCCCCTGCGTCCGGATTTGAGCATCCCTGTTTCCCCCCACGGCGTGGCCCTGCGCGGCTTCTGCTCTCGCGCATGAACGCTTCAACGCTGATGCACATTCTACTCCCTTCGAATATTTCGAGGATAGAGGTGGTTGAAGCCCCCGTCACTGATGCCGATGCTGGCTTCCAAAGGCAGAGGGCAGGCAACCGGCATGACTTTAGCCGGGTGATATAATATTTCGGAAGGTTTCGTTCGAAAGGCGTTCTTATGATTCTGGTTATCGATAACTACGATTCTTTTACCTACAACCTTGTCCAATATTTGGGGGAATTGGGCGCGGATATTCAAGTCGTTCGGAATGACCAAACCACGGTGGAAGAGATTGCCCGGCAGGCGCCGGAACGAATCGTTATCTCACCCGGCCCCAAGACTCCTGACGAAGCTGGAATCTGCCTGGACGTCATCACTGAATTTGCCGGCCGAATACCGATCCTGGGGGTTTGCCTCGGACACCAAGCCATCGGGCAGGCATTTGGAGGGCAGGTCATTCGCGCCCCCCAACTGATGCACGGCAAGACCAGTGAAATCAGCCACGATGGTAAAACGATCTTCCATGGATTGCCAAACCCCTTTCCCGCCACTCGTTATCACTCCCTGATCGTTGAACGCAAGACCCTTCCCGCCTGCCTGGAAATCTCTGCCACCACCACAGACGGGCTGATCATGGGATTAAGGCACCGTGAAATGAAAGTGGAAGGCGTGCAATTCCACCCTGAGTCGATCTTGACCAATGCGGGCAAACAGCTTTTGGGAAATTTTCTGCGAGTGTAGAAGAGCAGTGTTGCGTAACAAGACAATTGCCGAGCAAATGGATGAAGTGCCGAGGACTTGTGACGATATTTGCCTATCGCTCGTCATTTGTCACACGTCACTATTTCTTGTGGCGCTGGGTAAATTCCACCAACGTCTGGAGTTTTCCGCGCGCGGCGCCCGAATCCAGCGCCTCGGCGGAACGTTCAACGCCCTCGGTAAAATTCTTTGCCTTGCCAGCCAGGGTAAGTGCCGCCGCTGCATTCACCAGAACTACGTCGCGATACGGGGAGCGCTGCCCTTCCAACACACTGAGCAACAGACTGGCATTGGTGGCAGAGTCGCCACCGTGCAATTGCTCAATCGAGGCACGAGGCAAACCAAACTCTTCCGGCTGCACATCGCGCGTCTCCACCCCATCTTCAGAGCTGGAGGAAAGCCGTGTCGGCCCCGTTGTAGTGATCTCATCGATGCCATCGGAACCAGCCACCACATAGGCCCGCCAGGTTCCCACAGCGCGAAGCGTCTCTGCCATCATTTCCGTGCGGGCAGCCTCAAAAACTCCCACCAACTGGATGGTTGCGGCCATTGGATTCGTAAGCGGGCCCAAAAGATTGAAAACACTTTTGGTCTTCAAGCTGCGGCGCGCGTTCATCACATGCTTCATGGCAAGATGCAGGCGGGGCGCCAGGAGGAAGACCATTCCGACCTCATCAAGACATTGGGGGATTCGCTCCAGCGGCAAATCCAGAGCCACACCCAGTGCTTCCAGCACATCGGCGCTGCCACAACGGCTCGAAATCGAACGGTTGCCGTGCTTGGCAACACGCACTCCCGCCCCAGCTGCAACCAGCGCGGCTGCCGTGGAAACATTAAACGTTCCCCGTCCGTCCCCGCCCGTGCCACAGGTATCGAGCAAAGGCTCCGCGTGGGAGATGTTTTCAACCCTGACACCAGCGGCAAGCAAAGTTTCCGCGGCGTGGGCGCGCATCACCTCGGCAAATCCCACCAGTTCATTGGCTTGCTCGCCTTTGTCACGCAGCCCGGCGAGGAAGGCGATAATCTCCTCATCCGGAACCGAACCCGAAAGGAGCAATTGCATAACCTCGCGCGACTCGCCTCGCGTGAGGTGCGTTTGCGTTTGGATGATTTCGATGAAATCCCGAATATTCATGGGCAATCCGATGCTTTCACCGCGCGGCCGCATGTCAGATCATGGGTGGCGCGGCCTCACTTTCATTGCAATTCTCGCGCGGATTCCCTATACTCCTTGATTAGGGGTAAGCGAGTTGAATTTCCTAGTTTAAGCTGCTTCATCCGCTTTGCCAAAACTTGATTTCACATCCAGTCGTGCGCCAGCGGTCTTTTCTCAGCAGTTCAGAACCGCCGGGGAACAACTGAAAACTGGCAAATAACAGCGATCAATATGAAAATTCACGAATATCAGGCAAAACAGATTCTTGCAAAATTCGGAGTCACCGTTCCTCGCGGCGAGCTGATTACAAGGCCCGAGGAAGCCCGCGGCGTGGCGGAAAGACTGGGCGGCGGTACGGTGGTGGTGAAAGCCCAGATTCACGCCGGCGGCCGCGGCAAAGGTGGCGGCGTAAAACTGGCCCGCAACCCCGCCGAAGCTGAAACCCTGGCAGGCAGAATCCTCGGCATGACCCTGATCACCCACCAGACGGGGCCTGAAGGCCGCCTGGTAAAACGCGTGCTGGTTGAAGAAGGTTTGGATATCGCGCGCGAACTTTACCTCGGCGTCGTCATCGACCGCGCTTCCGGCAAACCCGTGTTTATGGCCTCCAGCGAAGGTGGTGTGGAAATCGAAGTTGTGGCGGCCAAGCATCCGGAAAAAATCCTCAAGGAATTCATTGACCCCAGTGTTGGCTTCCAGGCCTTCCAGGCGCGCAAGCTGGCCTTCGGGCTGGGGCTTCAGGGCAAGGTTGTGAACGAGGCGGTGCGCCTATTTCAAAGCCTCTATCGCGCGTTCGAGGCCACAGATGCCTCATTGGTGGAGATCAATCCCTTTGTCATCACCCGCGACGGGCGCGCGCTTGCGCTGGATGCAAAAATGAATTTTGATGACAATGCCCTGTTCCGTCACCCCGACATCCGCGAACTGCGCGACCTGGACGAAGAAGATCCGCTGGAAGTGAAGGCTTCAAACTACGGCCTCAACTACATTCGACTGGATGGCAACGTGGGTTGCATGGTGAACGGCGCTGGTCTTGCGATGGCAACCATGGACATCATCCAGTACGCGGGCAGCCGCCCGGCAAATTTTCTTGATGTTGGTGGCGGCGCCAACGAAGAGCAGGTTCGTCGGGGATTTGAGATCATTTTGAGCGACACCAATGTGCGCGCCGTGCTCATCAACATTTTCGGCGGCATCATGCGCTGCGACATTGTTGCCAACGGCGTGGTGGCGGCAGCCAAAACACTGGGCATCAAAGTGCCGATTGTCGTACGGCTGAGAGGGACCAACGTCGAACTCGGCCAGAAGATCTTGAAGGAATCGGGCCTGAACTTCGAAGTCGCGAACGATATGAAAGAAGCGGCCGAAAAGGTAGTGGCGTTAGCTGGGTAACTGTTTCGTTAAGTTATTGGTGAATAGTGATTGGTGATTTGTGATTGAAAGCGAAGGATCCAACACTATTTCCGGCCCGGAGGAATTGCGCCGCCGAACCAAAGCTTTTGCGTTGCGCATCATTGAATTGTTCCGGGCTCTGCCAAAAACAGAAGAGGCTCGCGTCTTGGGCCGGCAAATTCTTCGTTCCGGGACTTCTGTGGCGGCGAACTACCAAAGCGCGGGCAGGGCAAGATCACGTGCCGACTTCATATCGAAGATTGGCGTAACGATTGAAGAGGCCGATGAGACCTCGTTTTGGTTGGAGCTGCTCGCCGACGCGAATATTATCAAAAGAGCACGATTGGAAAAATTATCAGTTGAGGCGGACGAACTGGTACGGATTTTTCAAGCATCTCGGATTACGGCGAGGTCACATTGAGCAATCACCAATCACCATTCACCATTCACAAATCGTGGGGGCACTGTGTCAATCCTCGTTAATGAGAACACTCGCCTGGTCGTGCAGGGCATCACTGGCCGCGAGGGCATGTTCCACACCCAACAGGCTGTTGCTTACGGCACCAAGGTTGTTGCCGGTGTAACCCCCGGCAAAGGTGGAACCAGCGTCGAAGGCATCCCGGTGTTCAACACTGTTCAGGAAGCCGTGGATCGGACGGGCGCAAACGCCACCGTCATTTTCGTGCCGCCCCCCTTCGCGGCAGACGCTATCATGGAGGCCGCGGACGCAGGGCTTCCTCTCGTGGTGGCCATCACTGAAGGCATTCCCACTCTCGACATGGTGCGCGCGGCACGATTCCTGGCGGGCAAGCCGACGCGCCTGATCGGCCCAAACTGCCCTGGTATTATTTCGCCGGGCAAATGCAAGATCGGCATTATGCCAGGCTCAATTCATCTGCAAGGACACGTTGGCGTCGTATCAAGGAGCGGAACCCTGACCTACGAGGCTGTGGGCCAACTCACAGCACTTGGTATCGGGCAGTCCACCTGCATCGGAATCGGCGGCGACCCGATCATTGGCACAACCTTTGTTGACGCACTGCGGCTTTTTAATGAGGATCCCGATACGCAAGGCATCGTCATGATTGGCGAGATCGGCGGGCTGGCGGAAGAAGAAGCCGCAGCCTTTGTGCAAGCCCACGTCAAGAAGCCCGTTGTAGGCTTCATCGCGGGCCGCACAGCGCCACCCGGCCGCCGCATGGGCCACGCCGGAGCCATTATTTCCGGGGGAAAAGGCACCGCAGCGGATAAGATCGCCTCACTCCGAGCCGCCGGGATTACAGTCGCTGAAAGTCCCGCACTCATCGGTGAAGCGCTGAAGAAAATCATGAATTGAGAATTATGAATGCTGAAAGTCCACCCGCAATAAAGTGGGCGGCTCTCAGACCCTTCGATTTAGAATTCATAACGCAGAATTTCCCCTGATTGGAGAATCATGGCAACCGAACGCACATTGACCATCATTAAACCCGATGCTGTCGCAGCAGGACACATCGGCGACATCATCAAAATCTTCGAGGCCAATCAATTCAAGATTGTAGCGGCACGTCTGGTGAAGCTGACAAAGAAGGAAGCCGAGGGCTTCTATGCCGTCCATCGCAGCAAAGGCTTCTTTGAAAGCCTGACGACGTTCATGAGCTCCGGTAGCGCACTGGTGATTGTTTTGGAGGGTGAAAACGCCATCCTGCGCCTGCGCGAGGTGATGGGCGCCACCAATCCTGCCAACGCCGCGCCAGGCACCATCCGCAAGCTCTATGCGGCCAGCATCGAAAGCAACGCGGTTCACGGCTCCGATGCGCCTGAAACCGCTGCTTATGAAATGGGCTACTTCTTTCCCGGCATCGCGTTAATTTAGACCCTCTTATTTACGTGCTTCCAGCTTGTGCGCCGCCGGCTTGACATCCACCAGACTCGCGGCGACCATGGATGGGGATGAGTGGCTCGATCCATTTGCAAATGGGAAGGCTTCTGGTCATCAGCGGCGTCGCCCTTGTGGTATTGGGTCTGATCGTGATGGCCGGGGCGCGGCTTCCCTCTTTGGGTCTCGGCAAGCTCCCCGGCGATGTTGCATTCAGAGGCAAAGACTTCCAGTTCAATTTTCCCATCGTGACTTGCCTGATTTTGAGCGCGGCTGTTACGGCAATTCTTTGGGTTATATCCCTTCTGGCAAGGAAATAATACCACTTGGTGTTTTCGGAATTGTTTTTGGCAATTCAAAACCACAAAGCCAAAATGCTATGACTCAACCCTCGCTCAATTTCGGTCCAGTGCGGCGGATTTACAGCGTGTCAGAGCTGAGCCTGGAAATCCGCAATCTTTTTGAAAGACAATTTCCTGACGTGTGGGTAACCGGGGAGGTTTCCAATCTTCGCGCCGCCGGCTCGGGCCATCTTTACTTCACACTCAAAGATGAATCGGCACAGCTCCGCGCAGTCTGCTTCCGCAATCAGGCTCGATACTTGAAGTTTAAGCCGCAGGATGGGCTTGCGGTGATCGCCCGCGGGCGATTGAGCATCTATGAAGCTCGCGGTGAATATCAGCTCTACGTCGAGTTCCTGGAACCGGCAGGGTTGGGCGCTCTTCAGCTGGCTTTTGAACAATTGAAACAGAAGCTTGCGGCCGAAGGCTTTTTTGATCCTGGTCGCAAGAAGCCTCTGCCCACACTCCCGCGCACCATCGGTGTGGTGACTTCACCCACGGGCGCAGTCATCCAGGACATTCTCCGGGTCCTCCACCGGCGCTTCCGCAACATCAATGTTCTAATCTATCCGGTGAAAGTGCAAGGCGAGGGATCTGCACAGGAAATTGCCCAGGGCATCGAATACTTCAACCACAAGGCGCCCGTTGACGTGCTGATTGTGGCCCGCGGCGGCGGGTCCATGGAAGACCTGTGGGCATTCAATGAAGAGGTTGTCGCGCGGGCAATCGCCGTTTCGGAGATCCCGGTAATCTCCGCCGTCGGCCACGAAACAGATTTCACCATTGCGGATTTTGTTGCCGACTTGCGCGCGCCCACGCCGTCGGCGGCGGCAGAATTAGTGGTGCATCGTAAACAGGATTATGTGGCCGAAATTGACGACCATGCGCGGCACATGGCGCAGATGATCCGGCTGAAGATTTCCGAAGCCCGGCAGGCGCTGATGCAACTCAGTCTGAGTCGTGTCTTCCAAACTCTTGCCACCCAAATTGCGGAACGTGCTCAGCGTGTGGATGATTGTGTGGGCGCGATGGAACGATGGATGCGTACGCGTCTCCACACCTCCAGGCAGGAGTGGCTGCGCGCCTCGGCGGGAGTAGTGCGATATGATTTCATACGCCACATTCGGCTGAAGCGGGCCAACGTGGAAGATCGCCAACAGAGGATTCAGAACGACATCCAGCGCTTTCTAACCGGGCGGCGCAATCGCCTGACACAACTGGAAGTGGTACTAAAGGAACGAAGTCCACGTACAATCCTGGAACGCGGCTATTCCATCACGCGGGACGCGGGCGGAAATATCATTCGCGATGCTGCACAGGTGGCTATCGGCGCAGAATTGTCTCTCCATCTCGCGAAGGGGGAACTGGGCGCGATAGTGAAGGATCGAAACGTTGGTCAATGAAGGGGAATGATCTTAGGAGCAAGAAGTAAGGATGCGGAAATGGCATACGGCAGAGAGGCTGCATGCTGTCCTTGTGCCAGACTCATTCCTAACCCTATTTCTTCTCCGCCAGCGCCAACTGCATTACGACGCGCCGAGCGTCAGCAAAACGTGTCAGCTTTCCGTCGGCGTCGAGGAAAACCATAATCAGTGCGCGCCCATTTGAATTCACCTTCATCACAAGGCAGTGCCCTGCCTCGTTGGTGAATCCGGTCTTTTGGACTTCGATGTCCCAATTGCGCAGGCCAACGAGTTGGTTCGAGTTGAAATAGGCAAGAACAGAGCGGCTGACTCTTACGTCATACCGAGGGTCCGTTGTGAACTGCCGAATCAATGGATACTGATCGGCCGCTTGAACCAGTTTCACAAGGTCGTGCGCAGTGGAAACGTTTTCCGTCGTCAAGCCATTGGGGTTGACAAAGTGTGTATGCAACATCCCCAATTCTGCCGCCTTGTCATTCATGGCTTTGAGGAAGGCGGGCTGGCCGCCGGGATAATAACGGCTGAGTGCGGAAGCGGCGCGGTTTTCCGATGACATCAAGGCCAAATGCAGCATTTCTTCCCGGCTTAGAGTCCAACCCACATGCAGGCGCGAGGTGCTTCCCATCACCAAATCCCGGTCTTCGTCGCTTATTTTAAGCTTCTCGTCCATTGGTGGCTTGGCATCGATGGCCACCATGGCAGTCATCAATTTGGTGATCGAGGCGATGGGCACAACGCGGTCAGGATCCTTCACCAATAACTCCTCAGAGGTATTGGCATCCACCACCAGGGCAATCTTCGATCTTACGCTGAGGCGTGATTGCGAACGCTGGGTCAGGGAGGACTTCCTCACAGCCGGCCGTGATGTAGGTGAAGGGACAACCGTGGAAGTGCGTTGAGGTACAGCCGTGGCCATGACACTTTGGGCAGCAAATGCCTCACCCGGTTCCAAGTACCAAAGGAGATTGGTATGGCAGATTGTTGCAAGAATTAAAGCGGATAAAGCGATACATCTGCCATTCCGGCAGCGCCCGGCAATCTCTTGTTGAATAAATATCATGCCCTTGTCAAAGCCACAATCAGGCTTCGGATGAGGTGTCCCCCATAATTAATTATGGGATCCGATCCCAGAAACCTTCAGTCTATAATTTGTATCCGATTTTCCGCAGGAATTCCTTACGGGTTCGAATGTCAGTATCGGTCTCGAGACCCTGAGTATTCGCGCCGTCGATGACGCCCATGATCCCACGGCCTTGCGCAGTTTCCGCCACGACAACTTCTACAGGATTGGCGGTGGCGCAGAAGACCTGACAAACCTCGGGCACGTTCTTCACAGTATTCAGAATATTGATGGGGAATCCACCTTCCATGAAGATGATAAACGCATGGCCGCAGGAGAGAGCAAGAGCATTCTTCTGCGCAAGTTCAATGAGCTTAGGATCATTCCCCGCAAAACGAACCAGTGCCGGCCCTGAAGATTCGCAAAAGCCAATACCGAACTTCATCTGCGGGGCGGTCTGTACGATCGCTTCATAGAGGTCTTCCACTGTCTTGATAAAATGCGCCTGGCCAAGAATGAAGTTCATTTCCGCGGGTTTTTCAACAGCGACGATTTTAAGTTCCATAGGTGGCTCCCGTAATTACGCAATGACGATTCTAACGCGAGTGAGCGCGGGAGGATAGTAGTTCAGATGCTGAGCGGTTTCGGCTCTACTCTGAAACCTTGAGGATGGCGAGGAAGGCTTCCTGAGGGATATCGACGCGGCCCACACGTTTCATGCGTTTCTTACCTTCCTTCTGCTTTTCCAGAAGCTTGCGCTTACGAGAGATGTCTCCCCCGTAGCACTTGGCGATAACATTCTTACGAATGGCCGCGACATTCTCGCGGGCGATGACGCGGGAACCAATCGAAGCTTGCAGGGCCACTTCGAACATCTGTCGCGGGATCAATTTGCGCATGCGTGTGCAGAGAGAACGTCCGCGCTCCATGGCCACGTCACGATGGCAAATAAAGCTGAGCGCGTCCACGGCTTCACCCGCAACAAGGAAATCCACCTTGACAAGGTCCGAAGTCCAAAATCCGGCGAAATGATAATCAAGTGAGGCGTACCCACGGGAAACTGATTTGAGTCGGTCATAGAAGTCGAGAACGATTTCGTTCAGGGGCAACTCATAAGTCAGAAGCACGCGCTTGCCCGATACGTACTCAAATCCCTTCTGTACCCCACGCTTCTCCTCAAGCAGGCCCAGAATCCCACCCAGGTATTCATCCTGAGTGAAGATCTGAGCGCGAATAATGGGCTCTTCCACCTTTTCAATATCACCCGCCACCGGGAACTTGGTGGGCGTGTGAACTTCCAATACTTCCCCTACTTTCGTAGTAATGCGATAGCGAACGCTGGGTGCGGTGGTGATGAGGTCGATACCGAATTCCCGCTCCAATCGCTCTTGAACGATCTCCATGTGCAGGAGCCCCAGGAAGCCGCAGCGGAATCCGAAGCCAAGAGCCTCGGAATTTTCCGGCTCATGGCTCAGCGAAGCATCATTGAGTGTCAGCTTGTCAATGGCATCGCGCAAATTCTCATAAGCGCTGGAATCAACCNNGGATAGAGCCCCGCGAAAACCATCGACTTGATATCTTCGAAGCCGGGCAAGGGGCCTGGAGCCGGGCGGGCGTCATCCGTGATCGTGTCCCCGATCCGCGATTCAGAGATTTTCTTGATGTTGGCGATGACAAACCCGACTTCACCAGCCGCCAATTGATCAACGCGAACAGGCTTGGGAGTGAGCACCCCCAATTCCTCCACGTTGTACACCTGGTTATTCGACC
>PLSX01000265.1 GCA_003165315.1 Acidobacteriota bacterium | reverse complement strand
TATCCAGTGTCACTAAGTACTAGGGGCCAGCCGGGCTCGAGTCATCCGGCAAATGCTGTTGGAGAGTTCGGTGCTGGCGCTTTTGGGAGGGTCAGGAGGTCTGGTGCTGGCCTTTGCCGGTACACGCGTTTTCTACGCCGGTCTGCCTGCGGGATGGCAACCCATTGCGCGTGGCGGCATCGACGCTCATGTGCTTGCGTATGCTTTGGTGACCTTGCTGCTGACCGTGTTTTTGATTGGGTTGGCCCCCGCTTGGAGCGCCACGGGCTTTGATCTAAGCGTGAGCCTGAAGGAAGGACTGCGAAGTTCACCGGCTAGCATGAGCAGGCGGTCGTTCCGGGCAGCACTGGTTGTGGGTGAAGTGGCCTTGGCGGCCATGCTTTTGATGGGGGCTGCCCTGGCTATTAAGAGCTTTGCCCGGTTATCGGCCGTGGACCTAGGCTTCGAAGCTGAAAATGTGTTGACGGTTGACCTGGCACGGAGCAAAGGGGGGCCGGACGCCTTCTACAAAGGCGTGCTCGAACGCCTTTCCGCCTTGCCCCAGGTGTGGGCGGCCGGAGTCATCAACTTCAAACCTTTATATGGCGGCCCTGCTTGGGGGCAGGACATCGCAATCGAGGGGCGCCCGCGCCGTCCGCTCAACGATTCGATCTACGCGGGTCATCGTTCCGTGAGCCTCGGCTACTTCCGCGCCCTGGGAATCCCCCTGCTCAAGGGTCGATCATTCGCTGCCGCGGATGAGGATAAGAGTGTTGCCGTCGTCAGTGCAGCCATGGCCCAGCGATACTGGCCCGGTGAGGATCCAGTTGGCAAGCGCTTCGGGGTCAATTGTTCGAGGGGAGGGTGTAGTTGGAATTCTATTATTGGTGTGGTTGGCGACGTGAAGGAGGATGGCGCGACTGGGGAACCCGTCACGGCAATGTACTTCCTTGAAATCTGGCCCGAAATGACCTTGGTGGTTCGGGCGAACCAGAACCCCACCAACCTCATCGCTGACGTTCGCAGCGTCATCCATTCTGTCGATCCTGATCAGCCCTTGGGCAGTGTCCGAACCATGCAAAATATCGTCTCGGAATTCGTCGCCCCTCGGCGCCTCACGATGCTCATTTCGGGGCTCTTCGCAGGACTGGCCCTGCTCCTAGCCATCATCGGGCTTTATGGAGTGATTTCGTACTCGGTTGCCCAGCGGAATCACGAATTCGGTATCCGCATGGCGCTGGGGGCGCGGAATGACGATATTCTCCGCATGATTGTTGCGCAAGGTTTTAGGCTCGCAATGGCGGGAATCGTCGTGGGTCTGGCGGGGGCCGTCGTCTTGACCCGAGTCCTGGCAAACATTCTATTTGGGATCAGGCCGAACGACCCCCTCACCTTGGGAGTAGTCGCCATCACGCTGGTCGGCGTAACACTGTTTGCCTGCTACATCCCCGCCCGGCGGGCGACCAAGGTCGATCCCATGGTGGCGCTGAGGCATGAGTAAGGCAGTGGGTAGTGTAGGGTGGCCAGTGGCTAACGGGAGCGCACAGGTTATGGTATTTCACTATTGCCGTCGCCACCGAAGGCAACAGGTGTAGAGCCGGGCTTGAGCCCGGCACGCCGATGCAGCGCCGACCTTGAGGTCGGCATGCCGATGTAGCGGCGGGTTTACCCCGCCATCACCCCGAATGCTTTGATTGGGCTGGTGGCGGCGTAAAGCCGCCTCTACGGGCTCTGTTTGCCGCACCACCTTCGTGATGTGTAGCTGGATTCCATCACCCTTCAGAATCGGGTGAATAGACACGGGAAATTGGCAGGGGTGAATCATGATCACCGATATTCTATATCGATTGCGAGCTTTATTCCGCCGCGATTCGATGGAAGCGGATCTGGATGAAGAACTGCGCGCCCACCTCGAGCATCAGGCGCAGAAGTATATCCAATCTGGCATGTCTCCCGAAGCAGCACAAAGGCGGGCAAAAATAGAATTCGGCGGCCTTGACCAGGTAAAGGAAGAATGCCGCGACAGTTGGGGCGTGCGCTTTATCGATACCCTGCTTAAGGACATTCTCTTTGGGTTACGCATGCTGGCAAAGAATCCCGGCTTCACGGCGGTGGCGGTGCTGACGCTGGCGCTTGGGATCGGCGCGAACTCCGTGATATTCAGTGTGATCAATGGGCTGTTCCTGCATCCGGCTGGGATTGCTGATCCGGCCCGCGTGTTCGCCATCCGGGTCAGATATCAGAAGCTGAATCTCCCGAGCATTGTCGTGTCCGCGCCGGGTTTCGCCGATGTGCGTGACAGCCGGCAGGTTTTCTCTTCCACCGCCGCCTCGGACGAACAGAGTTTTAATTGCCTTGGTTCCAATGGGCCCGAGCGGATGATGGTGGCCAAAGTGACCTGGGAGTGGTTCAACGTCTTTGGAGTTCGGCCCTTGATGGGCCGTGTTTTCCGGCCGGAAGAAGACCAGCCCAAAGCCAATCAGGTTGTGGTACTCGCATACCGCGCGTGGCAGCGCCAATTTGGAGGCGATCTCGCGATCGTCGGCAAGAGCATCCGGTTGAACGAACAGGATTACCGCGTCGTGGGAGTCATGGGACCGGATTTCGAGTGGCCCCGCCGGGCCGACCTATGGATGCCGCTGGGTTTGGCGCCCAGTGAATTTTCGCCGGATAATTATTTCAATGAAAACTTCTTCGTGGTCGCCCGGGGGCGGCCGGACGTTGCACCTCGCCAGGCCGAGGCTTTCCTCCAGGTTCTCACGCAGCGGTTGATAGCGGCGTACCCTCAGAATACCTATGCCAGAGATTCCGGCTGGGGAATGTTTGCTGTTCCCTTCACCGAGTACGGCGCAGGTGACCTGCGGTCGCCGATGCTGATCCTGCTGGGCGCCGTGGGATTTGTGTTACTGATCGGTTGCTCGAATATCGGTGGATTGATTTTGGCGAGGGCGTCGGCCCGCACACGGGAGTTCGCCGTCCGCGTTGCCTTGGGCGCCCAAAGACGAGACCTGCTGCGCCAGGCGCTCACAGAGAGCTTCGTGCTCACGGCCGGCGGCGCTCTGCTCGGCATCGCGGGGGCCTACGGCGGTCTCGGGACTCTGCTGATGCTCGTGCCGGGACGCCTTCCCGCCCGTCCTTTCATCGGAATTGATGGACATGTTCTGCTGTTTGCCGTTGCCGTCAGTTTACTGGCCGGAATCTTTCTCGGCGTCGTGCCGATGGGGCACGTTTTCCGCCGGGAGCAGTTCGGAATGCTGCAAGGGGAGTCTCGCACGGTGACCACGGGGCAGGGCCGGCAACGTCTTCGGGAACTCCTTGTGGTGGGACAAGTGGCCCTTGCCCTGGTCTTGCTGGTAGGCGCAGGGTTGCTTCTGAAAAGCCTCACGCGGCTGGTGCGCATCGATCCCGGATTCGATCCGGCGGGCGTGATGACCGCGACCGTCCAACTTCCCGAAGATCGGTACAACGCGGATGAGAAGCTGGCCGCTTTTTATCGCGCCGTGGACGAGAAGCTTGCCGCTCTTCCCGGGGTCTCTTCCGCCGCCATCGCCGCGCCACTTCCGTTCAGCGGCTTTGCTCCATCTTCTTCCTTCACCATCGAGGGGCGTGTAAACGGCCGTGGCGACCCCGGGCCGCACAGCGACCTGAGCTGGATTACGCCCGATTATTTCCAGGCGCTGCGCATCCCCTTGCTTGAAGGACGATATTTCACCGACCAGGACCGTATGGGCGAGCCACCCGTGGTGGTGATTGATGAAAACCTGGCGCGCCAGTACTGGCCCCACCAGGACCCGATTGGCCGGCACGTGCGCCGCGGCAGCCGAGCCCCCTGGTCCACCGTCGTAGGCGTCGCCTCCCACGTCATGCTTTCAGCACTGGTGGGGGATTCCGGCAAGGGGGTCTGTTATTACCCCCTGATGCAACAGCCTGTTTCGCAGGCCTTCCTCATCGTCAAGACCAGGACGGACCCTGCACAGATGGGCAACTCAATGCGGGCCGCAGTGGCGTCGGTCGATCCCGGTCAGCCGGTGGCCAGCCTCGAGACCATGGAGCAATATGTGGCCGGGTCGCTCGACCCCCAGCGGATCGTCGTTTCTTTGCTGGCAATTTTCTCGGTGGTGGCGCTGTTCCTTGCGGCGCTTGGCCTCTATGGGGTGATGAGCTATAACGTGGCTCAGCGTACCCACGAAATAGGGATTCGCGTGGCGCTCGGCGCCGGGCGGGGGCAAGTCTGGCGGCTTGTGCTCGCGCAGGGATTGCGGGCGGCTCTGGCTGGAATCGGTGTGGGAGCGCTGGGGGCGGCGGTGCTCGTGCGATCCCTCTCGAGCCAACTCTTCTCAGTCAGCGCCTACGACCCGACGACCTTCCTGGTGGCAGTCTTGATTCTGCTCGCCGTCGCCCTCGTAGCGTGCCTCGTCCCGGCACTTCGCGCCACCAAAGTCGATCCCATAGTGGCTCTGAGGCATGAGTAAGGTAGTGGTTGGTGGATAGTGGTTGGTGGCCAGGCGGAGCGCCACCGGCACATTTGTTAGCCGACGTGAATCACTTCTCCGGGCCTGATGGAGGAAACAGCCTGCCGAATCTCTTCTTGCACCGCGGCATAGTGAATTAGGCGATTCCTTGCCGTATGCACAATTACAATTCCAAATCCCCACAGCGAAAGGTTGTGCTGACAGTGGGGACGATGGGGACTGGTACGCGTGTCCCTATATTTTATTTAGCCCCGCTTCGCTTACCTTATAGCTTCGGCACCGCCTGATGATTTCCTTGATCAATCTGTCGCTGCGTCTGTGCCGCATTCAGCTTATCGATATATTTCTGCGTCGCGATTGCGGCTCGGGTATCGATCCCATTCTCCGTCATCGTCACCGACAGACTACCGAGCGTGGTCTGGGCCTGGTTCTCATCCAGCAGCGTCGTGATATTGATCGGGTATTTGCACATTCTGGACAGCCGCTGCAGATCGTAATCCGAGAACGGATTCGGGCTCAAAAGAAAAGGCGATGTTCCCGGAGATTGCTGCGAACCGTTTACACTGGACTGTTGGGTTAAACCACTGCAAGCCATTCCGTACGTGGCCGGAAGGGGGTTGGCCTGTTCATCCATAAGCCAGGCTACGCCCGAAGGCCCGAGCGCCCTTTTCGTATTCATTCCGCACTTTTGCCGCAGTGACGCGAGGACTACCCGTCCGTTTGGAGCCTTGCCATTCTGAAAATTCACCTGGCGTTGAATCAACACCACACGCTGCGGATTCGGCGGCGCTGAAAACCTCACGAACATCGTGTCCGCGATCTGTCCGTCCGGGCCAGGCAAGCCCCCTCTCTCTTCGTTGATTGATACCCTAGTTGCGCTGTGGCGTCACGCGGGGTGCTCGATCCGCCTAAACCTTCGGCGAAGGATTGCAGTTGTTTTTCCTTGAGCGCCAAGATAATCTCTCCGGCGGGAAGATTCTGTTCATATTCAGGAAGAAATCATCATGGGACCGCTCGATCCGAAACTGCTTGACTGCCCTTACCGAGAAACAGTTCGCATCAAGGGCCGACTCTGGCTCTACGAAGGTACCGACATTGAGCGGGAAATTGAACGCAACCTTTTGTAGCCGATGGTTCACCCTCTGGACCAACCTGGCGTAACAAGTCCAAAAGATCTATTGCATTCCGCGGGTGATCCGCTGACTCCCATCATTCAATAGGGTGATCCTTCATTTGCTCCCGGCAAACCGGCGTGGGGTGGCCGCGAGGATTCTCCCTTTTCGCTTTTTCCACCAAATATAAACGCCGGTGTAAGAAATCACACTGAGGAAAAGCCCGAACAAAAAGATGAAGCTGCGGTAAGGCAGCCAGTCGCGCAGGTCGCCATAGTGGATGCCCCAAAGCAGGGTGGAGATGGAGTTGCCGAAGTGCTGGCCGTGGGGCAGGTCGACGTCGCGGAGCCGGCCCGTGTTGCCATCCACCAGAACCGTTGTATCCCAGCCGTGGCCGCGAAAATCAATGCTGGAGCGGACGCAATACGTATAGGCGCCGTACAGATCGATATAGGCCATGCCATAAGGCCGCTCGATGGTAAAACGGTGCAACGCCGCCTGCTCCGCCATGGCGCGTTCACCCGCCTCCTGGGCCTGTCGCCAGGTGAGCGCGCCTGCGTCAATCGGCTTCAGCAATGAGTTCTTGGCGACGCTTTCATCCATGGGAACGTAATCGAAAACGTGCTTCATGACCGGTTCATAGACGGGCGTCAGTCCCAGCATCACGCTCGACCACCCGAAAACGAAGAGTAAAGGCCACAGCCAGAGTCCACCCGCCCGGTGCAGGTCAAACTGCATGCGCAACGAGTTGGCATTCCACTTGACCTTCCATGCCTGCCGCCACCTCGGCCAGAAGGGGCCGGGGCTGCGCGGCAGGGTTAGGTAGAAACCCACAAAGCTGTCCAAGGTCCAAAGTAAAGCGACAACTCCGATCATTCTCCAGCCAGTGGTTGTGTTGGTGGCCAGGCTGGTGTGCAGGCTGTAGATGAAAGGAAAAACTTTGCGGCGCCAGGGCTCTCGCCGGTGCCACTCTTCTTCCATACCGCCTTTGCCAAGAACGGACCCACTCCAGGGATCGAGAATGAGTTCAGCGAAACCCAGTTCATACCGCTTCCCTGTTGCCGGGTCGGTGCGTCCGCCCACGATCATGTGCGCCTGGTCCTCGTCGATCCAGAAATAATCGACACGCAGATGCGGGTCGGAGTCCTCGGCGCGCTCGGCCAGCGTGGCCAGGTCCAGCGGGGGCCGATGAGGTGGGTTGAGGACGTGCAGCTCTGGATTGAGCAGCCGATCAATCTCGTTCTGGAAGGCCAGGAGGGAACCCGTCAGCCCTACGATGATCAAAAAAACTGCCATCAGCAATCCTGTCCAGCGATGAAGCAGGATGCTGACCTCCCTGATTCCAAATTTTCCCGGCATGAAATCTCTCCTGGTTTGCCCCTGGCTCAGAATCTGATTTGTAGCGCAGGAATCAAAGTGAAGGGCGCACCTGGCAAAGCCTGGTTGGGATTTACGTTGCTGAAGTAACGCCGGTTCAGGAGGTTATTGACGTTGATCTGACCACTGATGCGCACCTTTCCGACGGCATGCTCGTATCCCGCCATGAAATTGACGATGGCAAACGATGGGATGCGGTCCGCCAGATAGTAGGGATTGAACGAGTTCGGATCCACATCGTACTCATAGGCCTGCTCGCCGGAGCGCGTTTGCATGCCGGCCCCGAGCTTAAGCCCGCGCAGAATGCGCCGCTGAGATTCCCAAACACCCCACAAGCTGCCCAAGTTGTGTGGCACACTGGGAAATGGAAGCCCTTCCATACTGGGGTAGTTGGTGTCATTGGTGGTCAGCGCCTGCAGGGAGGAGTAACCACCGATCACGCGCAACGTATGTGTGACTTGGCCCGAGACATCGAACTCGATCCCCTGGGTACGCGCTGTGCCAATGGCGATGATGTAAATCGGGTTCTTCGGGTCGGCGGTTGGAATGTTGTGTTTGATGATGCGGTAGACCGCGGTGGAGGCGCTGAGCCGCCGGTCCAGCCATTCCGTCTTGATGCCGAACTCCACCTGGTTGGCCGACTCCGGCGGGAGGGGCGCGCCATTCGCCGTGAAGGCATAGAGTGCCGAGGCACCATAATTTGAGGTGTAGGAGCTGTAAAGGCTCACGTGCTGGTTCGGTTCCCAGAGCAATCCCGTGCGAGGCGTAAGGGGCCGGTCGTGAATATAGTTGGGGGAGTAGGAGTACGGGCTCGCTGTGGTGATGTTCTCCTGCTCCTCGGACCAGTTCATGCGGAGGCCGGCAAGAATAAAGACCTTTTTGGGCAGTTCCACCACGTCCTGAGCGTAAGCACCATATTCAGCCCAGAGCTGAGTAGCCCAGATGTTCCCGCTGGGATCAAGCGTACCGTAGGATTGGTTATAGACGGGGCTGTTGATGTTGATGGCGGCGGGGGCAAGGCTCTGGTTGCCGAACCAGCCTCCGCTTTCCCGATAAAAATCAAACCCTGCCAGAAAAGTATTCTTGACCGGCCCGATGGAAAACTTGCCGGGAAGATCTGCCATCACCTGGTCGCTCAGATGGCGAAATTGAGGCGAAGCGAAGGCGATCCGCTGGAGATCGCCCCTGGCGTCGACGTCGCCTGCGTAGTACTCGTCAACCCCTGAGGGATTGTTGATGCTTTCGTACTTGAACTGCAGGCGGAGCTGCCAATCTTCACCCAGCCGGATGTTCAGCGTGGGCTTGAAGCTGTATTGGCCGATATTGTTGACGTTGGTCCCGTAATCAACGAAGTTGCTGCTGGTTGGCACCGTTGCAATCCAGGTGTCGTTGGCCGCTGTGGTGGCGCTGCCGTTGCTGACGAAGGGAAGCCCATTGTCGAGCATGTTGGAGCCGGTTTCGTAGGCTGTCTGAACTGTCAGGTCCACGGCTTTGGAAGGCCGCCACGTGAGTGACGGGTAGATGTTGAACTCATTGGTGTGGATGAAATCGCGGAAGGAGTTCGCATCTGTGCCGTCCAGCACGAAGCGGAAGAGGAGCTTATCCTTGATGAGCGGCTGGTCAACGTCGGCGGTGGTGCGGAAGAACCGGTGGTTGCTGAACTGCTGCTCCACGTCGGTCAACCGGTCGGGGCGCGGCTTTTTGGTGACGACGTCCACCAGCCCGCCGGGTTCAGCCTGCCCATAGAGCACGGAGGCGGGCCCCTTGACCACCTGAATCTCCTCAACGTTCGCCATGTCCTGTTGAAAGCCGGAGGAGCTGTACTGATCCAGCTTCAACCCGTCCTGATAAAGAAGCGAGTTGGCATCGAAGCCCCGAATGGAGAAGCTGTCAGACGTTCCATAGGAATCATTCGTCGGAGCCACGCCGCTCACGTTCACCAGTGCGTCCACCAGGTTGATGGTTTGCTGGTCCTGCAACACCTGATGCGGAATGACCTGCACCGCCACAGGAGTCTCCATGAGAGGCAATTCCACTTTTGTGCCGGCAATGGCATCTGGAACCACATAAGAGCCTGACTCCGTGACCGTGACAGTTTGATGCACTCCGGCCACGCGCATCGTGATGCGCAGTTCTGTCTCGGGGGCGGCAGAGTGCGGAATTACAACATCGGTGTGCGTTGCCAGAAAACTCTTGCTTTCTGTCACCAGTATGTACTTCCCGGGCGCGGCACCCGAAATCACAAAATGCCCTTCGGCATCAGAAGAGGTCGTACTTATCGCCGCTCCCTCAGCATCGCGCAGCGTGATGTGCGCGCCCGCAATCGCACTGCCCGAGGTATCCTCAACGCCGCCCCGGATGGTGTGCGAATCTGCGGTTTGGGGCACCGCCCATGCACTCGCCCCCACCAACACCGCAAACAAAAGAGCTGAAAGACATCTTCTGAGTCGAACCATACATTCCTCTTTCCACTGCCTTGGTCTCTACAAAAGCGCTTCGCATACCAACGGCGGAGGCTCAATCGCCTTGAGAGCCCTTGAAACTCATCCCTTGCTGGCCAACATACGAACCAGCGGAGCCCTCTCTCCCGGGTCTCCCCAGTCGGGAAAATCCAGAACCTCCTCATAGCGAACAATGCGCAGGGAGGGAACAAACGTCTCAAGCAGTGCATTGATCGGGTAGCCGAGCCTGCCTCCAGACACTGACGTGCGGCCTACGTCGCGGCGGTAGTGCTCCACCACCAGGAGGCCGCCAGAGGCGAGTCCGTCCGTGAGGTGGGAAGCCTGAAACAGAATTTCTCTACCCACATAGACACCGACAATCAGGTCCCACCGATCCCTGCCCAGGTCGAACGCGGAAACATCCGACAAGACGTAGTTCATTGTGAGTCCCAGGCGCGCGGCTTCCTTCTTTGCCAGGTCAATTCCCTGATCGGAAACGTCGACGCCGGTTACATCCCAGCCCAGGCGCGCCAGAAAGAGGGAGTTCCGGCCCTGGCCCATTCCGACATCAAGCGCCCGGCCCGGCTTGCGGCCTTGCACCATTTCCGCCAGAAAACGATTGGGAAAACTTGGAACACCTGAATCCTGATGGGAATAGACCCCATTCCATACATCGCCAATTTGATCGGTGGCCGAGAGCCCCTGAAGAGCAACCGCAGACACAGCGGGGAACAATGCGAGCGATTGCATGGCCGCCCTTCGGCTGATCTTGCCCAAAGATTGCATTCTGTCTCCGTAGGTTTTAGGGGTCCGATGCCAAAGCACCCGGCGGGTCTTCAATTCAAGCCCAAGATTGGATCGTAAAGAGAAGTACTGAGCATGTCGATGCGGCATATTGTCGCACCACGCGTTGCTGCCTTTTTGCCGTGCTTTTTCCGGGCAGGTTCGAAGGAAAAGTCGTCGGTCTATAACACGGGGAGTTCAAAAGGGAACATTCAGGCCGACATAGAATGAACGGCCCGGGCCGGTCAGGGGCAGGATCTGGTTCATCCAACCGCTCGCCTGGAAATCGTCAAAGTTCACGCCGCCGAGGGGGAGAAAATAATATTTGTTCAGCAGATTATTGGCCCCGGCATCGATCCGCAGGTGATGCAATCGATAGCCGGCATTGAAGTTCAGAAGTGTGTAACCGGGGGTTCTTGGTTCGAAACGGAGGGGGTCGACGTCGGACTTGCGATCCACCAGTTGGACCTCGGGACCGGCGGTCCATCCTTTAAGCTTCTCGGTGAAGCCGAGCCGGGTGTTGAGCGGCATCATTTGGTAGAGCCCTGTTCCCGTATCAAGCCGCCTGCCGTGCAGCCATCCTGAGAGGTCGGTAATCTCGCCCCGGCCGAATCTGGCGCTATTCCATAGGGCAAACTCTCCGGTCAGATCGGCGCCGTAAATCCTGGCGTTATGATTGGCAAATTGCAGTTGAGAAAAAGTGCTTGCGCCATAAGTCTGGGTGGCCAGTTCGTTCACGTCGATATAATCGCGGATGTAAGTAAAGTAGGGGGTGGCTTTGATCTCCCACACCTTGCGGGCGCGGTCATGCCAGCTTGCGGTGGCGCTTGCGGTGTGGGCGATTTCCGGCTTCAGGCTGACGTTGCCCACGTAATAGTTGCCGTCACCAAACCAGTTAATCATTCCACTGGTCATCCAATCGGTGGACCAGGCATAACGTTCATAGAGGTTGGGGGCGCGGGTCTTGCGCGCGTACCCCATTTCGAAAGTGAAGTGACGGTTCGGCTCGTAGCGGGTGAGCGCGGTCAGGTCAAGGTCGATATCGGTTCGCCCCCGGCTCACGGAATTGAACGCATCCGCGTCCATGGCATACATCGGATCCGACGAGTAGCCACTGACCGGGCCCGTATTCATCCAGACGGTATCATTGCGGACGCCGAGCAGCGTGGTCCACTGCGAGTTCCACTTGCTGGCAACTTCAGCGAACCACGCGAGGCGCGTACGATGACCATCATTGATATTGACGAACGTGTTGGGCCCCATATAGGGCGCGGTTCCGGCGACGGCAGGCCATGTATCATCCAGCACAAATCGCTGGAACTCATTGCCCAACTGAAACGTGTGCCGCTCCGAAAGTGGAATTTCGAGTTTTACCGAATACCCCAGGTCTCTTCCATGCGTATCCATGGGCATCCACATGGCCATGGGAAAAGTTGACTTATCATTGCCAATGTTCATCTCGTGCCTGACGTTCTGCCAGAAAGTGCGCGCGTCAAGCACGCCCCAGCCAAGGTCACGGCGGAAGCGAAAGTTCAGAAACTGGGAGCGGTTTCCCACCATGTCCATCTGCTGATTGGGAAAACCCTGATAGGGAGTGTTCTGTAGTCCCGCCCGGAGGATGAACAGGTTGCCTGCGCCCTGTGCCGCCAGAGTCACGGTGTTATCCGCGTGTTGGGCGTAGGTGGACGTCACCAAGTGCCCACCCCCGTCGCGGTAATCGTTGGTGTTGGTCCACGACCCGCTGTACCCCAGGCTGAAATTTTGGTTGGAGACGGAGTCCGTTAGCGAAGTTCCATAGCTTTGGCCGTTGCTGCGAAAGAAGGTGGAAAGGTCGCCGTCATTGTGCAGGCGTTCGCCGGGTCGTCCGAAGGCCGGCGGAGCTGCATCGACGGAAATCGTACCCCCAATGCTGTCGCCGCCCATGCTGACCGGGGTGATGCCCGCCATTACATTCACTTCGCTCACAGCGGACGGGTCAATGTAGGAAAGTGGTGGGTTCATGTGGTTCGGGCATGATGAAGAGACCGTCATGCCGTCCACCACCACCTTGGCGCGTTCGTCCCCCATTCCATGCAGCAGCGGCATGGTGGCAAGGTCACCGTTATCCCGCAGGCTGACGCCAGGCAGGTTTCCGAGAAGTTCCGCGGCGTTAAGGCTCCGCACATGATCGCCGTCGTTCATCTCGCGTTGGATTCCTGAAACCGGACTATAGACACCCGGTAATTGCGCCGTGACGGTGATGGATTCCTTTTTGGCAGGAAGTTGGAGCGTCACGTCCAGGTTGCGGGCTTCGTTGCCCGGCAAAGCAACATCCTGTGAGTAGGGCGCAAAGTTTGGATAACTGACTTTGAGATGGTATGTCCCTGCGGGTAATTCCGGAAATCCATATTGCCCGGAACTGCCACTCACCACAGTTTTGGTAAGACCAGTGGTGGACTCAACCAACGTCACCACGGCGCCGGAAACGTAGTGGCCAGAGGGATCCAGGACGCTTCCAGTCAAGGCGGCCTTGCCGGGCTCACCTTGAACAATGGCCACGCCGAATAGGATTGTTGTCAAAATTGCAAGCGGCAGCGCGACTCGGATGCGTGTCGTTCCCGTGTCGGCATTCATCGTTCACCCCTTGGATGGTGTTCAACGGCATTGATGCAACGCAAAAGGATTGGCGAGAAGGATTTTCCACTCTCGCGAAAATGTAAGCGACATCTTACTGCCGGCACCCCTCGGCGCGAGTGCGGCAAATTGACGCACCACCCCCAACTGGCCTCTTTGCCATATTCCGGAAAACCTGGTTTGTGTGATACTCAGGAACGAAAGTTCAAGCGGAACAGCGTTGCCAACCCGACGTAAATTGTAGCGTCGATCTCCGATCGACGACGGCGGTCGGTGACCGCCGCTACAGCCGAATGCCTGATGACTTATTTCGTCCAGTATAGTGAGAACAGATGCGAGTCTGCGTAACAGAAAATCACCACCCATCGCCGCCCGATTTACGGCCGGCCGGTGAGGTCGCACCCAGCCTCGCACTTCCCTGGATCGCCAAGCTGCGGGACGGAATGCTGATGGGGCAGTTCCTTCTCATCCTTCTCACCCATTATTTGTTTCATATTTCGCTACCCTTGCAGTGGATGGCGATTCCGCTGGCGGTGACGGCTGCGAGCAACCTCAGCTTGCATCGCTTTCCCAATTTCTTCGCGGCCCGATCTGCCCTGGGATTGCTGCTCGCTCTCGATACCGTTTGCCTCACCGCACTTTTGGCGTTGTCGGGGGGCGCGGCAAATCCCTTCAGCCTTCTCTTTCTGGTTGAAATCACACTGTCCGCGGTTGTGTTGAGCAAGGCGTGGACGTGGACGCTGGGAGGACTTTCCATCCTCGGCTTTGCCTCCCTGTTTTGGGCGCACGTCCGCATTCCGGTCTTTGAGGGGCATCATGACACGGAAGGGTTTTCCATCCATCTGGTGGGCATGTGGATAGCTTTTGTGGTGGGCGCGCTGCTCATCACCGTGTTTATTGGCAAGGTGTCTGAAGCATTGCGCCGTCAGGAGCAGGAAGCGTTGCAGTTTCAGCAGCGGCTGGCGCACCATGAACGGCTGGCATCCATCGCCACCCTGGCGGCCGGGGCCGCGCATGAACTCGGAACTCCGCTGTCCACCATCGCCGTGGTAGCGCGTGAGCTGGAACTCTTCGGAAATGTAATGGGCCAAACCGCAAGCGTGGCCGAGGATGCGCGGCTGATACGCTCCGAAGTGGAAAGGTGCAGTGAAATCCTGCGCCAAATGAGCGGGCGGGGAGGCGAGCCCGCGGGTGAATTCCCAACGCCGATTGGCCTCAAGGATATATGCAAGCAAGTCAAGGACGGGCTTGTGAGCGGCCAGGCGGACCTTATTGACGTCCAGATTGCAGACGATGCCAATATCGCACTCCCGGCCAACGCCACACGCCAGGCGCTTATGGCGCTCGTGAAGAACGCGCTGGAATCGAGCCCGAATGGAAGGCACGTCACTCTCGCTGCCCGATGTGCGGAGGGAATGGTTGCTTTCACCGTCCAGGATTCCGGATCAGGCATGGCAACCGAAACCCTGCGCCGCATTTCCGAGCCGTTCTTCACCACCAAGGGGACTGGGCGCGGCCTGGGGTTGGGAACGTTTCTGGTGCGCCTGTTTGCGGAACGATTGAATGGGAGCCTGACATTTGAATCGGAGGCCGGCGCGGGTACCACGGCCCTCCTGGAGCTGCCTCTACGCCATGGTGGAAAAGGATAAACCCGCAGCACTGATTGTGGATGACGACGAGGTCTTCCACAACCGGCTACGTCGCGCCTTCGAACTGCGAGGGTGGGAGGCTCATGTCGCCGCCTCAGGCGAAGCAGCACTGATCTGCGCGCGCGAAACCGGACCTGACCTGGCAATCGTGGACTTGCGCATGCCCGGAGAATCGGGTCTTGACGTGGTGAAAAGCCTGCGGGAACTCGATGCCACCATTTCCATCATCATTCTGACAGGATATGGAAGCATCGCCACCGCGCTCGAGGCCGTGCGCTGCGGGGCGGATTATTACCTCAGCAAACCTGTCGATGTGGACCAGATTCTCAGCACCTACGAAGCCGTGAGGTTTTCCACGCTTGGCGAAAATCCACCACCCACTGCGGTCCCCAGTCTGGCGCGTGTGGAATGGGAGCATATACAACGGGTTTTAACCGATTGCGGGGGCAACGTCTCTCAAGCCGCAAAGCTTCTTGGGCTGCACCGGCGCTCCCTCCAGCGCAAACTCTCCAAATATCCTCCAAGGACCTGACCTCAGGTCACCATCAAGGATTGCAGTTGTTTTTCCTTGAGCGCCAAGATAATCTCTCGGGCGGGAAGATTCTGTTCATATTCAGGGAGAAATCATCATGGGACCGCTTGATCCGAAACTGCTTGAACTTTTACGCACCTACAATACCCCCACCGTCTCGAACGCCATTGAGGTCTTTGACGTGCGCCCGCGCAATGAAGGCTTTATGCGCCCGGAAATCCGCTGCATATTTCCCAACATGGGCGTGATGGTGGGTTATGCCGTCACCGTCAAAATCCAGGCCGCCGCTCCGGGAGCGAAGAGCTCAATCATCTACCCCAGCGAGCACTGGAAGGATGTGATGAAGGTGCCCGCGCCACGGGTGATTGTGGTGGAAGATCTCGATGAGCCCTCCGGCATCGGTTCGCTCTGGGGGGAAGTCAATGCCAACATGCATAAGGCTATGGGCTGCGTGGGCTGCGTCACCAACGGCTCCGTGCGCGATCTGGATGAGGTTGAGCCGCTGGGATTCCACTTTTTCGCTAGTCATATTGCCGTTTCGCACGCGTACGTCCGCATCGTGGAAGTGGGCACGCCCGTGCGCGTCGGTGGACTTACTGTCCGTCCCGGAGACCTGCTCCACGGGGACAAGCACGGAGTAACAAATATTCCGATCGACCTGGCCCCGCGCATTCCCGAAGGCGTCCGGACCGTGGAAACCATGGAACGCCAGATCATCAACTATTCCAAGTCAGCCGAGTTTACAGTCGAGGGGCTTACGGAGCTCTTTAAGCGCTTGCAATCTTAGGGCACGGTACACGGCGGATCAGCAGCATTCCCCACCCTGGTTTTCGCCCGAAGGTTTCGCCAGATATCCAATGGGGACGAAATTTTTTGATCGAAGGGAGAAAAGAAATGCGCAAAGCACTCTTGCTAGTTGGAAGCAGTATGGCGCTTGCCATGCTTTTGACGTTCGGGATGCCGTTGCAAAAGGTGGCGGCACAGGACGATTTACTGAAATATGGGCCCAATGATCGCAGCCGGCCAGAGCCGCCCGTCATTGCACCGGGAACAGCCAGCACGCAGGATCATCCGGGCGAACCGCCTTCAGACGCTATCGTGCTCTTTAACGGCAAGGATCTGTCAAACTGGGTCAGCGTTAAAGACGGCGGCCCGGCAAAATGGACCGTGGGCAAGGGCTACTTTGCCACCGTGCCCGGCACTGGTTACATCCGCACCAAAGATGCCTACGGCGATTGCCAATTGCACGTTGAATACGCCACGCCCAATCCACCCCACGGCACCGACCAGGATCGCGGCAACAGCGGCGTTTTTCTGCATGGACTCTATGAAATCCAAGTCCTCGATTCCTACAACAACGTGACCTACGCCGACGGCGAAGCTGCCGCTGTTTACGGCCAGCATCCTCCCCTGGTGAATGCCGCCCGGCCGCCTGGGATATGGCAGACCTACGACATCGTTTTCCACGGCCCCCGCTTTGACTCAACCGGCGCGGTGGTGCGCAAAGCCAACGTCACCGTCTTCTACAATGGCGTCCTGGTGCAAGACCACGTGGAATTGACCGGACCCACTGCACATCACCAACGCCCACCCTATCAGGTGACGCCGGAGAAGCTTCCGCTTGCGTTGCAGGATCACAACCACCCGGTGCGGTATCGCAACCTCTGGATTCGCGAGCTGAAAGAGGGACAATAACCGAAAACCAAGGGTGAAGGCTGAAGTATAAAAGGTAAAGTCTAAAGGCCTAAGGCTAAAGGGTAAAGGCAAAAGTTTAAAGAGTGAAGGGTTTAGCGTTGGCATCGAGGGCTGGAGGATCAAGGCAAAAGCCTGTAGGCTGAAGAATGAAGGCCGAAGTGTGAGGGGTTAAGGTAAAAGGCCGAAGGGTAAAGGGTAAATCGCAGGTTTGGGAAGTTCGTTTTAACATTTACAATTTAGCATTTACCATTTTCCCTTCGCTTCCAACCTTCATCCTTTACCCTTTAAACTTCACCCTTTACCCCTTGACCTTTTCCTTTGCCCTTCCGTCTTCATCATTCACTCTTCAGCCTTCACCCTTCATCCTTTAATTGTTATGACCGCTCCTGCCGGGCAAAAATATTCCTTGTGGCTCATGCCGGAAGGGGAGGTGCGTGATCGCCTTACGCTGATCCTAAAGCGGCTCAGTGCACGATTTGAGGTGCCGGAATTCCCTCCGCACGTAACCTTGCTGGGGAGCTGCATGGGTGAGCGCGACGAGATGGTCCGCCGCTCCTCCCTGGTTGCCGCTGACCTAATGCCGTTTACGATCCACTTGGAAAAGATTGACCATCGCGACGAGTACTTTCGCTGCGTCTTTGTCCATGCCGAGCCGATGGAACCATTGAGGGATGCTCACCGGGCAGTTTGCTGGACATTTGGTCGTACCCCTGACCCTGACTTCATGCCCCACCTGAGTCTCCTCTACGGAAATTTCTCCCTCGACGTGAAAAAGTACATAATGGTGGAATTAGGTTTTCAGTTCGACATCCAGTTCGAGGCGCCAAGCCTTCATCTCTACCATACTGAAGGGGCGGTGGAAAATTGGCGATTGGTGGAGACCTTCGGATTGGGTTATCGCTGATGGAACAGAAGGTTGCTGGTACGCCGGCCAATCCGCCGGAGCAGAATCGGAAGGCAAATGGCAAGAGTCAATTAAAACTTTGCAACTTCGCAATTAACAACGGGGGATAAATCATGCTGGTTGTTCATGTTCACATCAAGGTAAAGCCCGACTGCATCGAGGCCTTTAAACAGGCAACGACGGAAAACGCCGGGAAAAGCCGACTTGAACCGGGTATTTCGCGCTTCGATGTGGTGCAGCAGTTGGATGATCCTACGCGATTCGTTCTGGTGGAAGCCTATCGGAGCGTAGAGGCCACGGCGGCGCACAAGGCCACCGCACATTACGCCACTTGGCGCGACCGCATGGAGTCCCTGATGGCCGAACCTCGTTCCAGTGTGAAGTATTTAAACGTGTCCCCGGAAGACGAGAGCTGGTAAGGGGCTGAGCATCAGCAGATTACCCAGAGTTCACAGATAGTAAGAAAGTTTCAGGTTCAGGTGAAGAGATCAGATTGCCTTCTCCGTGCGTCAGATTCCCTGACATCTGATCCCTGGCACCTGACACCTCCTATGTCTATGTCATTCGAATTCGCTACAGCAACACGAATCATTTTCGGCGCAGGCACAGTCCAGCAGGTAGCTCCGGCTGCCAGGCAATGGGGAAGCCGCGTGTTGCTGGTGACCGGCCACTCCCCGGAGCGCTGGAACAATTTACACGGGGAGATCGAGGGCTCGGGCGCCCATTGCTCCACCTTTGCCGTCGAGGGCGAACCCACGGTGGATTTGATTGCCCAAGGCTTGCAGCAGGCGCGGGCAGACAAGTGCGAAGTGGTGATTGCCATCGGCGGAGGCAGCGTTATTGACGCGGGGAAAGCCATTGCCGGTCTTCTTACCAATTCCGGCGAGGTCTTGAATTATTTGGAGGTTGTCGGCAAAGGTCAACCTCTTCAGAATCCTGCCGCGCCGTTCATTGCCGTTCCGACCACGGCGGGAACCGGGTCAGAGGTCACTCGCAATGCCGTTTTGGGCGCACCCGCTCGCAAAGTTAAGGCAAGCCTGCGCAGCCCGTTCCTATTGCCGCGCTTGGCCGTAGTGGACCCGGAATTGACTTTAAACCTTCCGCCGTCAATCACGGCGCAAACGGGGCTCGACGCGCTGACGCAGTTGGTTGAGGCCTACGTTTCCATCCGCTCGAACCCCGTAACCGACGGATTCTGCGTGCAGGGAGTTCCGCTTGTCGCCCTTTCGCTACGGCAGGCGTTTCACCATGGGGATGATGCAGCGGCGCGAAGTGATATGTCGCTCGCGGCGCTATTCAGCGGATTGGCGCTCGCCAACGCGGGGTTGGGCGTCATCCACGGATTCGCTGCTCCCTTCGGGGGTATGTTCGATGCACCGCATGGAGCGGTTTGTGCCGCCATTCTCCCCTATGGCATGGAAATCAATTTGCGCGCCCTCCGTGCCCGCGCGCCTGAAAGCACTGCCCTCGGCCGCTATCAGGAAGTGGCCCGAATGCTGACCTGCCGGCCCGACGCCGCCGCCGAGGATGGAATTGCCTGGTTGCGGGGAATTTGCTCGCAGCTGGAAATCCATCCCCTCAGAGCTTACGGCATCGCAGATCACGACGTGCCAACACTCATCGCAGAAGCGGCAAAAGCCAGCAGCATGAAAGGCAATCCCCTGGTGCTCACGCCCGAAGAACTCGAGGAAATTCTGCGCCGAGCGATAGGTTGAGAAAAAGGGTCGTAGATCGGTGTCAAGCATCAAAACGCAAAAGCTCAATGGTAAAGCCGATGTCTTTGAACTAATTCACATCCAGCCCACCGCTGAATTCAAATACATCTTCCAGATGTACTCCAAACGCTTTGGCGATGCGAAACGCCAGCAGCAATGAGGGCACGTACTTGTTCGCTTCCAGCGCCATGATTGTATGACGCGTTACACCCGCTTGCTTCGCCAACTGTTCCTGAGTTAGTTCCCCATGCTCGAACCGCAGCCGCCGGATGTGATTCTTGATCGCTGACCTCTCAGGCATTGCTCCTCCTGTGGTAAAGCATGATGGTGAGAAGGGCCTTGAGTCCGCAAATTGCCAGCGAAATAGCCCAAATCGCTTGCACCACCACCCAAAGACGTACTGGAGCGTTCCATCCGCAGGCGACTCCAACCGCCAAGGGGAGAAGCACTATCAAAACGAAGAAGGCGCGCATGCTCGAGAGCAGCGCCTGTCTTTCAATTTGGCGGTCTCGCTCGTCATATGTAATTTCACCCCGACGATGCTTCGAGATTCTAATACCCGCAATTCCCGCGAGGGCGAATACTGCCATCGCGGAAAGATCGAATCTGATCGTCAAGATGAAGGCGATATATGCGGTCAATGTCACGATAAAAACGCCGAGCATAAACCAAGCCTGTCTCTCTTGTTCTGTCATTGAATTGCTCCTTTCTATGTAATTCACATTATACTTTATGTAATTTATAAACTACTTTAAGTATAGTATATATAACATAAAGGCCTGTCAAGCACCTTATGGCACAGGTCTGATGTTCAATGTTTGCAACCTCAAAGTGTTTATAGATCTGGCTCAACCCTTACCCTCCAACTGCCGATAACCCCAGCGTAGCCGTGTACTCCGAAAATAAAATCTTCAGGCCCCCCTTTTATGCGGGGCTATCGGCAGAATCGGGCCCGGGCATGAAGAAGAATCTGGTGCAGAAAAATCCTTCATTCCGGGAATCATGGTAGCGGCCAACAAGCAATATTGCCGAATGCGCCATTTGCTCTTTACCTGTCACTCGCCACTGCTCTTTTGAGGTTCTGCGCCGCATCCGTTTCGGACTTGGTATTCAATGCGTTTTCCAGTGCATCGAGTGTTGGTCTGAGTTTCCTGTCTTTCGCCAGATAAATCTGATACATCAGGGGGTAATACTTCGTGTAGGTTTCATCGAAGGCCAGTCCAGCATTGTTGTTGGCGGCTGGGCAACGGTTGAATGATTTTGGGGCGGGAGTGATGGCTGTGCACGCCTGGTGAAGCTGCTCGAAAGTCTGCTGTTTTTGCTCCAACGCGTCATGTTCGGATACTTTACCGGCGTGTGCTGCCGCGTATAACTGGCTCAATTGGGCGTAATAGCGATTTACGATTTCAGCTTTGCGGACGAACAGCTCCGGTTCTCGCAACAGATTTTGGTAGACCTCCGATTTCTCCCCAAACTGTTGCCGCGCCACCTCCGTGGCGGTGAGAAACCCAATTAGAGTTGCTGAAGCTTCTCCCCAGGTTTCCGGCAGTTTGCGCAACTCCTTGTTGGCATGGAAGTCCTCGTGTGGAACGACAACCAGAAAACGTTCCGTCGATTCATGCGCCAACGTTGCGGAGAGAGGCGTCTTGCCGCTGGCGTTAGCGTCCATGGGGTAAAAGAACACGTCGTACTTTTGCGTATTGACCGTACACCCGTCTTTCGTCCCCGCCACCAGTTGCAGCCCGCTATAGGAATCCGGCAGTTCCAGCTTCCCGGTGTAGTAGCACCGATAAGCGACGGCGGACTCTGCGGATTCTTTGTCGAAGTTCTTTGTGCGGCGAAAGCCGAGCTTCTTTTCCAGGGTTCTGACCGCACTCACAAGGTCTGCGCGGTCCGGGGAGCCGGAAGTTTGGGTTTGATCTGAGGCAACGGCAAAGCCCGCGAGCAGCGCAACGAATACGAATGTCAGTTTGAGGGAATTTAGCGTGAGCTTCTCCCGCCGCCCGGATGCACTTGCCGGCGGCCCGAAGAAACGCGTGTTGCATCTTGTGTCGAAACGATTGACGCTAGTGTTCTGAGTCATCAACTCAACCCAATTGATATTTTCCGCTACTTCCTGACGATAACGCAGCGAGTTCGATTACGGCTAGACCCCATGGGACCCAATAGGAAATGCTACCCGCAGATAGAACAACTGACGAATCTACAAAAATAGATTATAAATAGCCACGAGGTTTCAGCTCCGTTTGCCAAAAGGAAAACATTGACCAATTCCCGGAAGATAAGCCGGCAGATCGGATTAGTGGCACTGGTCAGCGCAACCTACGCGATGGTTGCCGGCGGCCCTTTCGGCTTGGAAGAGATCATTCAAACCAGCGGATACCGTCTCGGCCTCCTCGTCATTTGCATCATTACCCCTCTTCTCTGGGGGCTGCCCACAACCCTGATGGTGAGTGAGCTGGCCTCAGCGCTCCCCGAAACCGGCGGCTTTTACGTTTGGACATCGCGCGCGCTGGGGCCGTTCTGGGGATTTCAGCAATCATGGCTCTCGTTTGCCGGCAGCATTTTTGATATGGCGATTTACCCCATCCTGTTTTCAACCTATCTCTCCCGTCTGGTGCCGATGCTGGGCAAGGGGTACACGCCATTCCTGGTGGGCGTATTCATGATCGTGGTTTGCGCCGCCATGAATCTTCGCGGTACCCACTTTGTGGGGGAGGGATCGATCTTTCTCGTCCTGGCGCTGCTCGTGCCTTTTGGAATTCTTACCTGGTATGGCTTTTCGTCGCATCCGGTGGCCACGACGTCCACCCATCTCACCAAGCCCGACGTGCTTGCCGGAATCCTTGTCGCCATGTGGAACTATATGGGATGGGACAACGCCTCCACCATCGCCGGTGACGTAAAGAACGCGCGGCGCACCTACACTCTGGCGATGGCCATCGGTCTCTTGCTGGTCATCATTACCTACATGATCCCCATCCTGGCCGTGGCGCATGCCGGCATTCCAGCTTCCGACTGGGAAACGGGAGCGTGGGTTCCCCTGGCTGGAAGATTGGGCGGGCAGAAACTTGCATTGCTCGTGACCCTCGCGGGCATGCTCGGTGCGCTGAGTACCTTCAACGCCCTGGTGATGGCGCTCTCCCGCGTGCCCTACGCCATGGCTCGCAAAGGGTTTCTTCCCATTATGTTTGGCAGGGAGAATTCGTACGGTGCGCCGTGGGTCTCCATCCTCGTCTGCTCGATGTTCTGGGCGCTCGCGACGATCCTGGGGTTTGAAGCCACCGTCATGCTCGACGTTCTGCTGACCGGCCTCAGTATTCTGCTGGAATTTGTGACATTGGTTGCGTTACGCATCAGGGAGCCTGACTTGCCACGCCTGTTCCGCGTTAGAGGAGGGCTGGCAGGAGCGATTTTCGTGGGCATCCCTCCCGCGATTCTGATCGCCATCACATGCGTGCGCAACCATGCGGAACGAGTGGGTCCCTTCAACGCACTTACTGTCGGGGTCTCGCTTGTGCTGCTGGGGGTGGCGTTTTACTTCGTCGGCGAACGCAAGAGGAAACTTTCATAAACACGCCACCCAATGGTCGCGTCAGGCCCGGCAGAGCTGATAGATTGTGGCCCACGGCGCCAGCCGTGGGATCAGAGCAGCACTCGTGATTTATTCTCTTAGCCCCGCAGGAGGCGACAGAATTGCAACCGGGCAGTAACCTTCTGTCACCCCTTCCGGGGCTCATTGCCGCACGCAGTATCCGATCCCATGGCTCGTGCCATGGGCCACATTCTACCGCCCCTGCGCGGCTGAAGAAATGACGCGGGATCAGACGGGGGAGGGGCCCTAATTGGGTATCAAGTCAACTCCGGCGGCGTTTATCCTTGCAATGTCGATCTTGAAGCCATTCTCGAGTAAATACACAACCTGGATCTTGTCACCCGGCTTAAGCTTCAAAGCCGCTGGCAAGCTGTAGAACTTGTCACATCTTGGCCCCAAAGTTCGCTCTCGTTCATGTTCAGCCGATTCGTATCCTGGGTCATCGCGTACATTGCCCCAATCATCGAGCGTAAAGCATATTTCGACTTGACTTTGAGGTGGCCGCGCTTCTAAAGACCCGTAAGGATTACCTCCCGATACACTAACAACAGTCCCTGCTCCTGTGTGGGCTGACTTGTGTTCAGTGGAGGCCTACATGCTGTGGAGAGCAAATTTATATAGGCCGTAGGTTGCAGCAAGCACAGCTATCACAACAACAATCAGCGTTATGACGACTTTACTCATATGATCTCTCTCGTTTTGCTACGCACGCCGAACAACGCGGTCTCAGGCAGTCTGCGATGCCGGATGACCGGTCGTTTATCGGCTCAAGCCGCAGAGATTGAGAAATCGTCTGCGCGCCAGCTCTCGGAAAACCTAACTGGAAATACGATGGCTCGATTTTGCTGCTGAGCTACGTTTAGCAGCGAGTTTAAATCTTACTCCCCGCCTTGATGATACGGTCCACCAGGCTGCCCGGGGCGCAAGCGTTAGTCATGTCCGCGCCATCCAGCACAACCGGCAAGGCCCAAAGCATCATCACCTGATAGTAGTCCGTCCCAATGTGGCGTTCCCCCGTATCGCCGCGAACCATGTTAGGCATATCCCAGGCATGGCGTTGCCGGCAGACCAGATTTTCCCAATGCCGTCGGGCGAGGTCCAGCCCGTACTCCCTTTCGCCAATCAGGATATAGTTCATGGCCAGCAACAAGACTTCACCCACGACCATGGTATAGACGCCATACGCTGCCACTTTGGATAAGGGAACCAAAGCCGTGCCATCCGGCCGCGCGAAGGTGGTGGCGCCGATTTCCGGGGTGAGGTGAATATTGCAGCGCTTCACGGTTTGCAGTGTGGTTTTTACCCGGTCGGGTTTGAAAACGCCCGGCAATCCGTGAAATTTCGCCGTCCACTCGCCGTCCAACTGGCAACTCATGACATCATCGGATTCTTTCCCGGTCTCTTTCTCGTAATAGTTCAAATAGTAGTTGCCCGTCCACATTTCCTCTTCCATGGCGCGCGAACCATCCGCCAGCCACGCCTGGCATTGCTTGGCGTACGTTTCGTCACCCATGCGCCGGGCCATGCGCTCCATGATTCGCAACTGCGCCATGTGCATGCCGCCCAGGTGCGCGCACATTCCGGCCCACTCGCCCAACTCGAACCATTCCATCCCTTTGTTGCCCTCCGGCATGCTGATCACGCCAGCCGGTCCGCGGCGCAGATTCATCGTCATGGTGTTGCTCTTCTTGACGGAATCGTAAAACTCACGCAGCACCGCGTCGTCGCCGGTTCGCAACCAGAGGCGATCAAGCAAGTCCACGTACGCGGTGGAATTCAGTGAGATCTGCCACTCATAGGCAGGAGTCACAAAATCCGGCAAAGTGCCCAGTGTCCCCAGTAGGAAGGGTGCGGCGCCATCTTCCCGTTGAAAATGCTTGTAGAGCTTCAGGTTGGATTTCGCCAGGTCTGGGAAGAAGTAGACAAAGGGTAGATTCCCGTACCAGTCGCAAGGAATATTTCCCACGTCCGGACTGCCACGAGGGCTTTCGATCAGGGCAAACGCCCCCTCCGGGAAGGCATAGTCGCCCAAGGGCGGTTTGGCCTGGGCCCAGCAGCTTGTTTCCGGAATTAGCGCCAGGTTATTCACCAGACTGTCGCGCAACCACGCGGGAAGGCTGGTCTGCGAATAGATCACGCTCTGCCACGCGAGGATTCGTTGCAGCAGCGACTGATGTTCCACCGCCATTCGCCGGGCAACGTCGAGCGCGCTGCCGTAACGCGCCGCATACATTTGCGTGTAGTAAATCGTGTCGCCCATCCAGGCCGGGGCTAGCCACTCTTGGTCGGGATAACTCACCTTCCTGGCATCCACCGCGGGTTTGTACGCTCCCTGCCAAACGGGGGCATACCAGGCTAGTAGAAATCGAACTACCTTGCTCTGGCCGGGGGCGAGTGAAAAATCCACCGCCGCTGAGCTGCTGGAGTCCGTATAGACCCTAACCCCGCCCCACTCCCGCAGGCTTGGCTGGGGAAGTTCCGTTGCAATCTTGCTCCAAGCGTTGGCGCTGCTGTTCAGTCCCGCGCCCAGCCGCAGATTATCCGCGCCAAGGATTCCCAGGAGATAATTTACGCCTCCTTGTGAAGATACAAACACGCCGCGAAAGTCTTCGTTGATCTCCTGGCGGGTGAACTCGCTGCTCAGGGCCTCCTGCGTATCCGGGCCGGGAAAGTTGAAGGCGATGGTTCCCTTCTGCGCGGCTTCCGTGGTGTTGCGAAGGTGAACCTCAAAAATCGCAGCGGGAATGTTTGAAGCGGGTGTATTGCCGGGGATAAAGGGCGACCAGGCGCGCAAGCCCACGCTGACTGGTGCATCGGTTTCAAACTCCAAATCGGCCACGGGGTAGTGTCCCCAATAATGGATTCCCCTGGCTGCCTTCACGCCTTGGAGGGCGGGTGTTTTCACATTGGGATTGAAGCGGCTCAATTTGAAGTTAGGGTCGCGGCAATAGCTGATGTCGCCCCCCTGCACCACCGCATCGGTGGTCAGCACCCACGTCTGCCCGCCCATGGCCAGGCCCAAAAGCGGCTGAAGCGTGGGGGGCTTTCTTGCCATGCGCGAGCCTTCCACCGCGATGCCGTGGGGCCAATGCGACCAGCCGTTGAAAGCACTGTTAAATCCATAAATGCCCTTCACGTCGAGGTCGATGCATCCGGTACTAATGCCCCCGAGGGGAAGCCCACAGCACGGCGCTTTGCCGGGATGGTAGATGGTGCCTGCTACCAGTGGCTCAAACCCGGCGGCATGAAACTCGTGCCACTGCAATTCAGTCAGATCGGTTGGGAAAAGCGTTGTGGCCGAAGCCGCAGCGGCGCCTCCTGCGTCGCCTTTGGCAGCCACTCCCGCCCGCAGTGTGGAAGCCGCCGTTCCGCCGATCAGTGTCGCCTGCACGAATTCACGCCGGTTCATTAGTTCTCCTATGGGTTATTTGATCAGAATTTCCATCACCCATGAAACGTCCCAACAAAGTATCCCCGTTTGCATGGCCGCGCCACAATAAAGTTTCGGCCTTGTGCGCCAAGTTGGAGCTGACGCCGTCGGTAGCGGCTCAAATCAACAGGGTAATAATGATGGCGGTTTTAACTGAGAAAGGATGCGGATGAGCTTTGGGTGGAAAGCCGTGGCTGCTGCTACAAGCACTCCAAGGCGGCTTTCGCCGCACCGTGTAACCGTTCGAGAGGTTCTGCGGATTGTGTGCTAGGAAATCACCTGCGGCTTCGCGGGCCTGTGCACTTTGATTTCGTCGTAGACGATCAGGGAAATCACCACCAGGACCCATACGGGGAAGACACCCATTCCGGGAATGGCTTCAACAATCAGCCCGGGCAGCAGTGCCCACCTTCGACCCAGAATCAAAAAGAGCAGGCCTGCGGTTACCAGGTCGATTCCCCACTGGATGGGCGGCGCAAACTCCGTCAGCATGGAAGCAACATCTGAGATGGCGGCCACGCCAAAGGCCATGGCAAACCTGACACGTGAGGGACGGTTGAGAGGGACAAGTTTCTGTTCCGCGCCGATCACGACAGGCTGACTTTCGGTTTTCATCAACATGGTGTTAGCCGCCCCTTTTTGAATCCTCTGAAGCCCCATCGTGCCATGATCGCGCATCGGACGCAAGCTAAGTCCCGGATTGTCCTTGCCTCGCATTAATTGGATGTCAATTAATTCGTTGAGGTTGCGATGCAATGGGCCGTGGCGTGCTAATATCGGCTGCACACCGGTCTTGTGGCGGAAGGTTCAATCTCCAAAACAGGCCAAGGTAAAGATGAGCCAACCAGACGCCAACTCAACCCAACAGCCGATCGCGAGCCGACTCCATGCCATTGGTTTGATGGCCCTTATTGCGGTCTGGGCCTATGGCGGAGTGATCAGTGCAGCAAATCTTCACTCCAGGGTGGGGCCGCCCCTTGTCTTTTATTATTTGCGGGCGATAGTTTTTGACTGGTTGGTTGTGGCATACATTGTCGTTGGGGTTCGGCGGCGGGGTGGTTCGCTGCGGGATCTCATCGGCGGAAGCTGGCGCCGGGCAGGGGATTTTTGGCGCGACGTCCTGGTTGCGTTTGTCTTCTGGATTGTCTCTTTGGCGTGTTTGGCCATTCTCAGGCTGGCCTTGCATGCAAAGAGCGGCGTGCATGCCATTCGTTTTCTGACCCCGGTCAGCCGATCTGAGACCATTCTCTGGATTCTTGTGGCTCTGACCGCCGGATTTTGCGAGGAGACCATTTTTCGCGGCTACCTCCAGCGCCAATTCATTGCATGGTCGGGCAAGCCGGCCATAGGAATTCTATTCTCGGCAGCACTTTTTGGCGGCGTGCATGCCTATCAGGGGGCAAAGCAAACCATCTTACTCGGAGTCTTCGGGGCCATGTTCGGTGTGCTTGCCTATAAACGTCAAAGCTTGCGTCCCGGAATGATGGCGCATGCGTGGCAGGATGCGCTGGCTGGCTTGGTGGTTCGATTGCTTCCAAAGTGACGTAATAAAGTCCGCGCTGGGCCGTGCAAACAGTTGGCTGTGGCCAGAGAGCTGCCAGGTCCGAATCAATGTTAAACCAGTCAATCCCAATGCGAATTGTCCGCCTTCTTATTCCGTTGCTGATCGCCCTTTCTTCATCCTTGCCCGCGCTTGCGCAGAACCCCTGGGAGCGACTGCCTGACACTCCTGCACTTCCCCAACCGGAGCGCAGCGGCGCCGTACCGGTAAATGGCATCCGTTTGTGGTACGCCGAATTTGGCCACGGATCTCCCGTGATTCTCCTGCACGGCGGGCTGGCCAATTCGAACTATTGGGGTCTCCAGATCCCGCCGCTTGCGGCCCACTTTCAAGTCATTGTGGTGGATAGCCGCGGGCATGGCCGCAGCACGCGCAATGCTGAGCCGATCACCTATCACTTGATGGCGTCGGATGTTCTCGCCCTGATGGACATGTTGCACATTCCCAAAGCTGCGGTGGTGGGTTGGAGCGATGGCGCGATCATCGGTCTCGACATCGCCATCCATCATCCCGAGCGGTTAACAAAGCTGTTCGCCTTCGGGGCGAACTCCGATCCGTCCGGCGTGAAAAGTTCGGAGGCCAACCCCAATTTCTCCGCCTATTTGAGCCGAACCCGGGAGGAATACCGCCAGCATTCCCCCGCGCCCACGGAGTTCAACACCTTTCACGATCAATTGAACAAAATGTGGGATTCGGAGCCGAATTTTACCGATGCCCAACTAGGCAGCATCACCGTGCTCACCTGGATCGTCGATGGCGACCGCGACGAGATCATCAAACGTGAAAATACCGACCACATGGCGAATCTCATTCCCGGCGCCGGCGAACTGATTCTGCCCCGAGTCAGCCACTTCGCGTTCTTGCAGGACCCGAAACAATTCAATGAAGCCTTGCTGCATTTTCTTTCGGGCTTCTAATCCGGATTTCTCAGTGCGCTTTGGAAATGCGGAACCAGAGCACAGTCTTCTCAAGGCCGTGAGGGTAAATCTCCTCATATCCCGTTGAGGACAGACCGTTTGGGGACACGGAGCGAAGCTTTGGAGTGCGCGCAGCTTGCTGCCGCTTTCCCTATCGCAAGCTTGCTTGCGATAGTCTCGCCTCATTCTCGATTCGCCATTCCCGATCAATTTCCAGCCAGCAACCTGGCTGGGGAAAAAGCGGCAGCAAGCTGCGCGCACTCCAAAGCTTCGCTCCGAATGCGAGCGATGGGAAATTCGCACCGGCACCGGCGAGCCGAGTGATAAATCCGGGTTAGCGGATGGGCAATGCGTACATAAGCCCGCCTTGCGTCCAGAGTTTGTTGGTACCGCGTGGCAGATTTCTCGGTGAGCCGGATCCGAGATCGCGTTCAAATATCTCCCCATAATTGCCCACGGCTTCAATCACGCGATCCACCCACTCGTCGTCGAGGCCGATATACTGGCCATAGCCATGTTGGACGCCGAGCAAGCGCTGGATCACAACATCCTTGCTTTGTTTCATTTGGGCGAGATTCGCCTGGGTCAAGCCACTCTCTTCCGCCAGGATCAGAGCCTCGACGGTCCAGTTGACGATGGCCGCCCATTGCGGGTCGTCCAGGCGATAGGAGGGGGCCAGCGGGTCCTTGGCAATCACGTCGGGCAGGATATCAAAGTTCTTTGCCCGGTTTTTGAAGGCGAGCCGCTCATAGGAGAGTTGCGAGGCGTCGGCGCTGATGGCGGCACAGTTCCCGGTGACGAACGCCGCTTCCATCTCCCCTTCTTCCGAGAACGCAAAGGGCAGCCACTTGATCTGCTGGCGCTGCATATAGCCTTCCAACTGGGTTTCGATTTCGGTACCGCCAAGAATACAAACCTTCTTCCCCGCGAGATCCTTAGGCGAAGTGATTCCCATCGCCTTGTTGATCAGAAACCCCTGATAGTCGTAGTAGACCGGAGGCGCAAAGCCCAAACCCCGATTCGTGGTGTTGATGAAATTCACTGTTCCGGTGGCTAGCACCGCAATTTTCCCGGATTTAAGGCCTTTAAAGGCGTCTTCCTCATCCTGGTAGGGCACGATTGTAAATTTGGCGTTGCGTCCCAATGTTGCCACTGCCAGAGCCTTGCAAATGTCGAGATCGAGATCGGCGTGACTCCCATGCGCGTCCTGCATGGTGTACTCAGGCTCTTCGACGTTCGATCCGCAGGGAAGTGTGCCGGCGGCCTTGATTTTCTGGAGCGTGGCGCCATTCTGCGCCATCGCCAGGCCGCCCATCATCATGCCAGTGAGCAAAGATAGAACAATAAGACTTCTGCGCATGCTTTCCTTTTTCCTTCCGGTATTCGTTGCCGGGTATCTGAATAAGAATGCGGCGACCGGTGTTGAAATCCGGTCGCCGCATTGAAGTGGTTCAAGTTGCGTTTAGTCCGTGGCCCAGCCACCCAGGTAGGGTACGCCTGCGTTGCTGCTGGGACGAGGATTGACGTCCTGGGGCGCCGGGTCAATCACCTTGCCGTTGACGTAATCGGTGGGGGTGATATGGAGTACGCTGCAGCCTTGTGCGCCAAAGTGTGGCAGGGTCGTTACCTCATCTCTCGAAATCTGTGCGAACCAGCCAGGAACGGGCCGTTCAATACCCAGCAGGCGGGCATTGTCGAACGCGGAGAAGAGGTCGCCGACACCGGGCGTCTGGTCGTCGGAAGGTCCCATGTAGTTCTGGTTGTAAGTCACCGCGCCCTGAGCGCGAGCTGCGGCTTCATCCGGCAAATCGGCAAGCGGAGTCAGGTTGAAGAGCTCGTCGATGAACTTGATGATTGAGCCATGCTCGGTAGCTTCATGGGAGATGGCGTGAACCATGCTGTAGGGCGAGATCACGATCGCGGGAATGCGCGGACCTTGATCGAGGGCGTTGCCCAGCGGATCCCACGAGCGGATGTTCGGCTGGGTGTGGTCATAGAGGCCGTCGGTTTCATCGTAGGTGATGATGATGGCGCTCTCCGGCCAATACTTGCTCTTGGCGATGGCATTGATCGAATCCGCCAGCAAGGCTTCGGCGATCTGCGCGTCCGAGTACCCTGGATGGTCGTCATTGCCGGGGAAATCAGCTTGCACTGCCGGGCTGGGGGAGCGGGGGGTAAGACCGTCAAGGTTTCCGTAGCCGCCGCGGACATAGAATACGCCACCCCGCTCAGGCAGAGCGTTGGCGCTGATCGCCGTATAGAAATCGCCCAGGCCCTTTAGGTGCCGTTGCGTTTCGCCCAGGTTATTGGCTTCATAACCGAAGTACTGCGGGCCGTTGTGATGGGCAATGTAGTCGTCATGTGTGGCCGTGGCAGTAGGATCGGTGGACTCGCGATCGTAGCCTTCCTGGAACCAGCCCCAATTTACCGCTTTGTTCTGATCACCCGCGATCTTCTGGATGTCCGCTTGAACATCCGTGAGGTCGAAAGTGGGGTTCAAATCCTGAGCTGTGATGGATTTAATCTGACCGCCCATGAAGGACAGCGGCAGCGTGGCAAAGGTCAGGTTGGAAGCCGGCGTGGAGCTAACCCCGCCCGGATTGTCAACCGGCTGCTTTGTAGCCGTAGGCGTGGTGTCAAGCGCGGAACCCCAATAGGGTTGGGGATCGCCGGTTACCGGCAGTTGCGCGTTGGTGTAGGTGCTGGTTCCCATCGCCAGATTCGGGTGCTTAACCCACTGCGTCAAACCCGACTGGCCCGCGATCATGGCGATGGCGTTGGGCGTGGAGGGTCCGACTACGGTGTCGAAGAAGTTATCGAAAAGCGTGAAGCGGTCCGCGTATCTCCAAAGAAAAGGAGCGGTATCGCAATCCACATGGCCCACCACCAACTCACCTTTTTGCACTTGCTTCTCAGTCGGGGCCGGTCCGGTGTAGGTCGTTCCATCGGCGCTCAGTGTTCCGGCAAGGCCTTCTTCGGTAACCGCATAACGGTCATTCTGAGGGACGTTACTCGCATTCAAGTGCAGCTTCGCATCGATGCCGGCGTGCGAGTGGTTCACCGAATCCGTGTCCTCAGGATAGAGCAAAACCGCCTGGCCATTGACGTCGGTGATGGATTGGGGGAACAGGAAGGGCGAAATAGTGCTCACCGAGCCGTCCGTCAAAACGATGGGCTGGACAAAGCCGGGGGTTTCACTTTTGGACTGAGAAAACAGCCCTTTGGCTCCCGGATAAGTGCCAAAGTAGAAGTCAAACGAACGGTTCTCTTGGAAGAGAACAAACACGTACTTAATTTTCTTCCGGAGCAGATCGAGTTTCTGATCGTGCGTGAGATACGGCGAATCCTCGACGCTGTGCGTGTACTCGGCGACTTCGTCGCTTGATTTGGGCGCGATTCTAACAAGCTGTCTCTGGTCAGCGGTGTTGCTATCCTTTACGTCTTCGGCCAACGCGGCAAATGGCTGAAGCAGAAACGCAGCTAGCGTCAAGAAAGTGCAGCCGGCTTTTGTCAGTTCCTTTAGGTGCATACAGGCTCCTCCTCATTAATATCGAACGTGTTGGAATTTTTCTTGGTGATGTTTCCAAGTCATCGCCAGAGCGGATGGCGCTTCCAGCTCAGAGATTTTTCTCGGGCACGATTAAATTGACAGGCGTATGTGAATCGGGGGTTAAGCTGGCGAGACAAGTTCGTCAAGAGAGTGTGACGGGCAGCTTCATTGTGGGGATAAGGTACTAATGTCCCTTAGAACGGGAAAAGTGGGTAGCGAAACGCTCATTTATGGGACAAAGAGTCACAAAAGGGAGGAAAGACGAGAATATTGGGATAGCAATTCGGGATACACTTGGCCCCGGCCTGCAGGAGAAGGTGTAATCTCTCTGTAATTTATCCCGGCACACGCTTGCGTTCCGTGGGCAGTGGTCGCGGTTGGCCATTTCAAAGCGCCCCAGGGGCCCCCTTGGTGAATCTCATGATGAAACGAATTCGACCTTCTTCGGGCTTTGAATTTTCGCGGAAGCGTTCTGGCTTGTTGGCTCTATTGCTGCTGGGGTTGGTGATTGACGCGAGCGGCCAGGCAAGCCGTGTGCCGGGCGAGGAGTGGAGGCAGATAGCGTCGCCGCAGCAGGCAAGCTGGTCAGCGCAGAAGCTGGCGGAAATAGGTGAGGCAGTTGACCAGATGGGTTCCACCTCGGCGATGATCGTGCAACACGGCGTGGTGGTGGCCGCCTGGGGGGATATTGCCCACCGGTCGAACCTGCACTCCTGCCGGAAGAGCTTGCTGGATTCCCTGATCGGCATCGCCGTCGCCGACGGCAAGATCAATTTGGACGATACGATGGAGAAGCTTGGCATTGACGACAAGAATCCGCCGTTGACCACCGCGGAAAAGCAGGCGACGGTGCGCGAACTGCTGGAGTCGCGCTCCGGGGTCTACCACCACGCTGCTTACGAGACCTCGGGTATGAAGGAGCAGCGGCCGCCGCGCGGATCCCACGACCACGGCACTTTCTGGTATTACAACAACTGGGACTTCAACACCCTCGGCCAAATCTACGAGCAGGCCACGGGCACAAAAATCTTCGACGCATTCTACGAGAAGATTGCCCAACCCATCGGCATGCAGGATTTCAGGCCGCGCGATGGCCATTACGTTACCGAGCACGATTCGCGCTACCCGGCGTACCTCTTCAACCTGAGCGCCCGGGATTTTGCCCGCTTTGCCCTGCTCTACCTTCATGGAGGCAAGTGGAACGGCGTCCAGGTGGTTCCGGAGGATTGGGTGACGGCGAGCACGCGACCGTATTCCGACACATCGACGGGCGGTTATGGGTATCTGTGGTGGACCGGCAATTCGGCGAGCGGCGCTCCGCAAGAAATACCGTTTCCGGCGGGCAGCTTCTGGGCGGCGGGCTATCTTGGACAGTATGCCGTGGTGGTGCCGTCACTCGACCTGATCGTCGTCAACCGCGTGGATGAGCGCAAGACCAAGCGCACGGTCAGTAAGCAGCAGATGTCGCGCCTGGTCCAAATGGTAGTCGCCGCAGCGCCTGCAGAGTAATGCGCGTGGTAACCAGTTGTGCCTCCCCGCGCAAGCGGATAGACTGTTTCCCATGGCCACCCGTCCAGATATTCCCCTTTCAGATGCCGAACTTGAGGAGTTGACAGAATTCTTTGAGTCCGACCTTGTCCCCGAAGATGCCATGAACGTCTCCATGCTGCATGGCTACTTCACCGCCCTTGCCATCGGGCCGGTCACCGTGATGCCCAGCGTGTGGCTGCCCCTAATTTGGGGCGAGGGCGGCAACCCGAAGCTGCAAACGCTCGAGCAGGCACAGCACGTTGTTGAATTGATCATGCGCTACTATAACCAGACCATTCAGACCTTTATGGAAACGCCGCAAGAATTCCAGCCGCTAATCTTCGAATACGAGGTGGATGGCAAGTGGGTGGTTGCGGTGGAGGATTGGTGTGTGGGTTTCAGTCTTGGAGTTTCCCTGGGAGAAGACGCTTGGAACCCGCTCATTGAAAATGAGGAATCCAGCGGAATGCTCGCTCCCATCGTTGCCTTTTCCATGGAAGGTGCGCTCGACGAAGTCCCTGAAGGACCCATGCCCGACGACGTCCGCAAGAACCTCATCAGCCTCCTGCCGGAGGCCGTGCAGGCCATCCATGCCTACTGGCTGCCCACCCGCCTGAAGATAGCGTCGGGGTTGACGGCCGAAACAGTTCCTCTCGGGGGAAGGTCAAAGACCGGCCGCAATGCCCTGTGCCCGTGCGGCAGCGGTAAGAAATATAAAAAGTGCTGCGGCGGCGCCGTGAAGATGTGAGCAGGACAAGTGCTCACCGGCTGGCGCAGGCATGGTATTCAATGTCTGCGTCTCCGGACATCGCAATCTGCAAGCCCCTCGGGAATCTCAGACTCCCCAAATCAGTGCTCAGCTCCAGCCAGCCTGCGTATACATACGATCCCCCTAACTGCTATAAAAGGAGGTGGAGGGAATGAAAGTGTCCGTGAAACTCACATCGATAAGACTTGATCCCCAACTGGCAGACGAAGCCGCCAAAGTTCTCGGCGCAAAATCCCGGAGGGAGGCTGTGCAGGTGGCGCTCCGGGAGATCGTTGCGCTTAGGCGATTCAAGGACGTGATGCGGAATCACGCAGGAAAGCTCTCGTTCGCGCGCAGACTCGAAGGCCGGGAAGATCGGTACCTCGCGGAAGCGCGCTTGCAAAAGCGCCGCCCGCCACTCACCAGCCGGCAAGTGAGGAAAGAGCTTGGCCTGACCGGCACGAGAATGACAAAAGAAGTGTAGCCACGGTCGGTGCCGCCCTGACCGTGGGCTTTTCCTATATTCGGTTTCCAGTGGTGAACTCCGATGGCTCCCGCGGAGCGAATCCCCCCGGCTACGGTTGACCCAAGATTCGTCATCAGGGTAAGTACCCACGGTCAAAACTGCATTGACCGTGGCTAAGCGCTTCCACCCCATGCTCGGTCCCCCCGCACCCCGTTGACGACAGCGTGTTCGGGGACACGGAGCGAAGCTTTGGAGTGCGCGCAGCTTGCTGCCGCTTTCTTTATCGCAAGCTTGCTTGCGAAAGTCCGAATCATCGCCCCAATCTTCATGCATCGTACCTGGGCACATTCCAGCCAGCAAGCTTGCGAGAAGCTCTCCCCATTCGCGATTCATCGTTCCCGATCGATTTCCAGCCAGCAAGCCGGCTGGGTAAAAAGCTGCAGTAAGCTCCGCGCACTCCAAAGCTTCGCTCTGAATGCCAGCGACGCGAAATCTACACCAGCACAGGTGAGGCTGGTGAGAAGTCCAGGTTAGCTAACAAAAATTAACGTCGCGGAATCGAGGAGTGAATGGATCTTCAGGAACGCCCGAACTGTGGGATTCTGCAACGCGGGGGTCATGGCGTTTTTGAATTTCTGGTCGAGGCGCAGCAAGGGGATCTTCTTGACGATCGCGTCGGCGGTCACGGCGGCATCTTCAACCCTGACGCTGGCTTGCTGAAGGAGACGGATCAATTCCTTATGTTCCGCGAGTTGTGCGGGCGCCATCTGTGTAGTGCCCGAAAGAAAAAGCTTTCCCGTTCCCTGAAGTTGAGTCAGGCTTGCCCACACATTGGGCATTTGCACGGCGGGCAAGCTGGGATGGTTCAGAGCTTCGTCAATCACCCGCCGGCTGCATTGGATCTGAAGGCTCGGATCCTCGAAGACAAATTTCAGCTCGGGAGTCTCCCGCTTTCTTATAAAGTATTCGCTGATGACGTTGTTATCAATGGCAAGGAGCTTTTTCCCTCGAGGAGCCGGCAATTTCGCGAACCATGCGGGAATAGACGTCATTGTCCTCCACCACATCGTGACTATTCAATCGAACCTCTGAAATCCCCAATTTTTATCGGCGGCCGAGGTAGCGCAGGGCCCGCCCTCCGGCCCTGCGGTTATGGGGCCTTGCTACGTTTTCAAATTTTATCTACGTCCTCAAGATACCATTTCTAATTCGCACATCGCACAGTGGGATTAAGTACGCCCAACTTCACGCTAGCCTGCTTAAAGCATCAATTTGGCCAAAGCCCCAAAACGGAATCGACGGTCGCTTTCTCGGGTTGGCGACGCGCAAAGCCAGGGCCAATTGCAACGAACCCGCCATATACCAGATGTTCAAAGAAGAACGCACCGCTTTCAAGCTGCACGCGGTCATACATGGTTCGATCCAGCCAGATCAGCACGCCCCAATTCATGACTGCCCAGACGACAACGCTGTACAGCAACCCGACCCCCACAACAGTGCCACCGCGGAGCCGCGGAAAGAGCCTGACAAATAGAATTCCCCAGCCCGCAGCGAATGTGAGGTGAATGACCGCTCCCGAAATGAAAATGCTAACGGCACTCATGGCTCCATCTGCATTGCCGCTGGCAATCAGGGTAGGCAAGTCACCCATCGCGGCTGAAATTAACCGCAGGGGAGTCCAGAAACCTGCGCCCGTCAACCCCGCATGCACTAGGGCGAACAGCAACATCGCCATGCCGGCAATGATGCCGCCCTGTGCCCCCCCACCAGTATCGCCCTGCTGGACATTTCAACCTCTCTTGCCATGCTACCCCCACCTTCTCAGCTTCAGAATCTCTCAGTATGTTCCGTGATTGAGACAATGGCCCACGCACCAGCGGCAAAGAAACTCATGCTGTTGCAGGATTGGAACCAGCTTGTCGATGAGTGTCTTTGCCGGCGAGGGGTGCAATTGCCGGCGTCCCTGTTGTAGTGCCGCCAAAAAGACGCGGTGCATATTGCCAGTTTGCTCGATGAACGCACTGTCGAACTGGGGCCCCTTGAGCAATTGCAATTTCGCGAGATCCTGTTTCAGCAGTTGCATTGCGTGCAGTTCTTCGGGAGTCTTTTTCATCGGTTCGATCAAGTGAATGCCCAACTCGTTCACAAGAACCTGGACACGGCGTTCGGCATCTCTGTGATCGCGCACCAGCAGAACTCCGAAATTTCGGATGTCGGGAGTTGTGCCCCTCAATTGTGCCAACTCACCGGTCGTGACGGCCATTTGGTCGACTGAGTGAATATCTGACAGAAGCTCAGTTTCCGTGCCCATATCCCTTTGCAATGCGTTACGGCCGAGGCTGCAGGCAATTGCAACAAAACAGCATCGCGACACAATTGAGACCACACTAACCCGGAGGTAGTCTTTGTCTATTGTCGCTGGCACCGGCCTCCCGAATCTCAATTTAGGTTCAGTCATTGGTCAACGATCCGATATCTAAAATTGATCAGTGTCCCCCGCCCGTCAGCTCTCTTACGATGTCTCCCACAAAACCCTTGGCGTCGCCGAAGAGCATCAGCGTCTTATCGAAGTAGTAGAGCGGGTTGTCGATACCGGCAAAGCCGGGATTCATGCTGCGCTTGATCACCATCACGGTGCGCGCTTTATCTACGTCGAGGATGGGCATGCCGAAGATGGGGCTGGATTGATCGGTGCGCGCGGCGGGATTTGTTACGTCATTTGCGCCGATGATCAGCACCACATCGGTCTGGGGGAAATCCGGATTGATGGAATCCATGTCGAGCAGGCGGTCGTAGGGAATATCGGCTTCCGCCAGCAGCACGTTCANNGCATGCGGCCGGCGACGGGATGAATTCCGAACTTGACGTCAATTCCCTTCTTGCTGAGCGCGTCGAAGAGCTCGCGCACCTTGTGCTGCGCCTGCGCCACCGCCATGCCATAGCCGGGCACGATCACCACGGTGTTGGCGGCGGCCAAAATCGACGAGGCTTCCTCTGCCGTGGCGCTGTGCACGGGGCGAGCTTCCTGCGCTCCCGCGGCGGCGGTCTGCACCTGCCCAAAGGCTCCAAAGAGAACGTTGGAGAACGACCGGTTCATGGCCTTTGACATGATTACGGAAAGAATGAACCCCGAAGATCCATCCAGCGCTCCGGCGATGATGAGGAGCTTGGAGTTCAGCACGAAGCCCATGGCCGCGGCAGAGAGTCCGGCGTAGGAATTCAATAGCGAAATCACCGTGGGCATGTCGGCGCCGCCAATGGGTACGATCATCATCACGCCGAAAATCAGGGGGATGAAGATAATCAGCGGGAACAGCATCTTCTGCCCGGGGTGGAGCACTAAAATCACCGCCAGGATAATCGAAATTGCCAGCAGCGAGAGGTTCACCAGATTCTGGCCGCGATAGGTGATGGGCCGCTGCGGCAGAATCTCCTGCAATTTTCCCGTGGCCATCAAGCTTCCCGTAAAGGTCAGCGAGCCCAGAATGACTTCCAGGCAGAGCACGGACATGGTAAAGCGGGGAATATAGGGCGTGCCGAGATAGAACTCCGCCGTGCCCACCAGGGTTACGCAGAGGGCGCCGCAGGCGTGGCTGAGGGCGGTCCGCTGCG
>PLSX01000073.1 GCA_003165315.1 Acidobacteriota bacterium | reverse complement strand
CGGAAGAAAACGTCCCTTCGGGAGATCGCAGACTCTCAAAGGCAAGAGTCTGCGCCAGCCGCGAAATAAATGGACACTGCTTGCGGCGTAGCGCCGGGCTTTAGCCCGGCATGTGCCGCCCTAAAGGGCGGCGCTACATTGTCCAGTCTAAATGGAGAGGCGCACAGATCCAGACATCCCAGGCCCCCGTATCTGGGGAGTTTGAGTAGCTACTGGTGGGAAGGGCTGTTCTCGCCAACTAGCGCTTTCCGTTCTGAGCCCTGCGCCGGCGGCTGCGCTGGGCATTTTAACTTCTGATTAGAGCGCCATCGGAGTTGAGAGGTTGGCAGCTGTACCATAAGCCGATACTCGATTCCCTAGTTGCACCACAGCTCCATGTGGATTAGGCGCGGTCTCGGGCAAGCGCCGGGTGGAAGCGGCAGCTCCATTCCGGGGTTCCAGTAACCCAAGCGCTGCTCGATATTGGGCATCTCCGAGTCGATCACCGCAAGAGGGTTGTTGTCGCCGTAATGTGTTGCACTTCGATAGCGTAGCATTGTCTTGTAGATGTACTGCGGCGTGAGGACGTTCACCGTCACCCAATAACCGTAAGGCGCATTTTCCGTTGGATCGACCGAGATGATGTCGCCACGCAGTCTGCCGTTATCGATATAGCGGACCTCCTGATTATTGTTTCTTCCTGTCGTGTATTGGTAGACGCGAACGAAACGCTTTGGAGAATTCTCATAGGCGAGCACCTGTGTGAGCACGAGCTGATTGCCATCTACGCTGCGCTGGCTGGCCGTCTGGACGAACAGGAGAGGTGGGTCGGTACTTCCGTGAGGATAAACGATCTTGACCGCGTTGAGATAATGCGGCCGCGTAAAGTAGTCCTCGGCACTGGAGGCGTCGCGTAGAGCGCTCATGAGCTGAGGATCGCAGGGGGCCGAGGGGGTCGCCTGCAAACAAAGCTGGATTTGCCCAGGCTCTTCGGCGCCGGAGACAGTATCAGTCCCGGCGACAGGCGGACCCTGCTTGGCGATGAAGCGCCAAGGTTCGCCCGTCGAAAAGGGCCTGGACAGGTCAATGATTGAAATCACCGACGATGTCGTGGATTGGGCCGCAAGGATAGTTGGAAGCGCTAAGGTGATAACGCAAATTTTCGATCTGAACATTGGAGAAAACCTCGTCGCGCCGAGGTTGGTGACGCGGCGTTGTGTCGTTCCGCACATGACTATACACCTGACTTGATTGGCGTGGAAGATCACGACCGACGTAAGTTCAAAAGGGATCATCCAGTAGCTGTGAAAGCGTTTTCATGCCTCACGGGGTGGCGAAATGCCTCCAATTTATGCGGTTGTTTTTCTTAACGAGACTACTACAGAGCCGTGCCCCAGCTCCAGCGGGTTCGTTCTGGTCAGCCACTCGGAAGTTGCCACGCTGAAAGGGACCGACGTTACCTGGCGAGAAATCCTCTTCCCACCACCAAACGCCCCGAAGTCCCCATTTGGAAACTTGTTCTACCTTCCTTGCGACCACCTGGCTGTATTGGCGCCATATCGGAAACTGAACCCTACCGCTGCAAACTGGCTATGGAGAATCAAGTCCTGCCTAATGATTCCTGACGATTCTGCTGAAAGCTAAATATTCCAGACCGATGACGGGACAGTCGGCGACACCAGTTTCCCTTCGGTTAACGCCCCGCGCGGCTGGCCCGGCCTATGATCGTGCGCCGCTCTGGGTCTCGCGGGAGATCAATGCCAAAGCCCTTTCGCGCCGGGCCTGATGCGCCGCCCGGCCAATCGCTGGCCATCTCCGCTCCCCCGGCGCCGGTCCAATGAATTTGTCTAGTCTTTTTGTCAAGACCACACCTCGTCCCTCTGTTTTTCTTACTAGGTTGCATTTCGTAGGCTCTTTTCCTTGACAAAGGCAATAACCAGATGTACACTAGCTGGTGAGGCCAGCCTCTGCTGGTCAAGTGTTGGGTGTTAGGGGCTAGGGGTTAGGGGCCAGGTATTACGGGGGAAAAACCCTTCGCTGGCCTGCTCTTCGAATCCCCCATCGCGAATAGCGAGGCTGGCGCCCGGAATCCCGTCAACCCCGGCCTGGCGACTTCGGACTTCGGACCGGGGACTTTGGACTTTGATTCACCTGACACCTAACACCTGGACACCTTTCTTTAGGAGCTTCCCATGTCACTGATCAACAAACGCGAAATAACTGAGAAACAATTGGCCGCAAACAGGCGGAACATCAAGCTGTCGCGCGGTCCGATAACCCCGGAGGGCCGGGAACGCATCCGCGCCGCCCACCTTCGTCATGGTTTCTATGCCGAGGATGTGGAGGCAGCCATGCACGCCCTTGGCGAAGACCCCGCCCATCTCCAGGAACTAACCGATGAACTATGGTTGGAATTCAACCCCATCGGATGCATGCAGGAAGGATTTGTGATCCGGCTGGCGCGCGCCACGTGGCTGATGAATCGAGCCGACCGGATGCAGGAAGGCTACGCCGTGCGCCAAGCTACGGAGGTGAACCGAGGGCGGGCGGAGCGACTGCATGCCAGGGTCATGCGTCTGAAGATGACGGAGGACCGGTTGGCTTACCTCGCCAAAGCCGTGGCGGAGGAGCATTACGTCACCACGCAAGATGATCTCGCCAGGATGAAAATCCTTCATGAGGAGGGGGAGTTGAAGGAGATGGGGGAAATAGCTCTGGCCCTCTTCCATCAACTTCGGGCGCCGGGCACCGATGAGGACGGGATGAACGAAATGGAAAAAGCCCTCATGGTCGCCCGCAAGATCGAGGGCATGTTTGGCGGGTCCTTCTCACCCCAGGATCTGCCCGCAATACCCGATGAGCCGCTTCCGGAAAGCCAGGACGCGCGGTATCCCCAGATCTCAGCGGAGGAATGGGAAGCGCGGGAGCGGCCTCGCCAGCTCCTGGAAAATATCCTGAACCGGCAGGTGGAAAGCTGCGCGGCGCTGCGCAAGGCAACCCGGCAGGAGATACGGAAAGGCCCTTCCGGCTTTGAGCGCGCAGCGGAAATCGCTCCCACCCATCCCGACTCGCGCCTCATGAGGCGGATGCAGGATTCCAACTTCCGCGAGGTCCGCCGCCTGACCAATCTGTTGCTAAAACTCAAGCGCAGCGAGCGAAGGACGGAAGATTCGCAAAAAGCAGAAGACGAAAAAACAATTCCCACTGACGGAGTTGAACCAGCAAAAAATATTGAAGGAGCCTCATGAAGGCGAGGGTCTGGAATGGGTTCTTGAATCTTGATCTACTTCGACTTCTTGACCGTTTCTTCCTCTTGAAACGAATCGCGACAGGCCCTGCCAGCCATTATGTATTAGAAATAAAACGACTTACGCTTGCGAGTGGGATGGACATTAAAAGTGTATAGCATAGATAACAAAACAGTTACAAGATTCTCCTGACGGAGCGAGCAAAAAAGCGCGGGGGGAAAAAATGAAGGCTTCAGCCATTATGTTATAGAAAACAAAGGAAGCCAAATCGCGTTTTTTGATCCAGCCATTATGTTGATGAAAACAAATAAGTTATCAAAATCAAACAATTATGTGATTGAAAAATAATGGCCTTACGGGTACACCTGGCCGAGAATCCCCTTATGAATTTACTCCGCCAAAACAAGCGGCAATGTGGGCTTTTTGTCTTGAAAAATAGATGGCAAGCCAATACTCAAGCTTCATCGCCATTGGCCGGATTAGGGTGGAATGGGAAATGAAAATCGCCAGAAACGAAGGGCCAAGCGAATCCTATCGCGCTTCAGAACCCGCCCAGGGGCGCCCGTTTTGCGCCATCCAATCTTCCAGCTTCTCTTGCGCGTAAGGATAGGCCGCCTGCGCCATCTCCTCCCCGTGGCTAAAATCGCGGAAGCTGTAGTGGCCTGCAGGCGGGGTCAGGTAGACGTCGGCGTAGTCCTTGATCTTCTGCTTTTGCGCGACGCCTCCGAGACCGATCAGGCGGAACAAGATCTGCAAAACGCCTGGAACCTTCTTGTGAGAGGATGGCCACAACCGATGGCGGGCCAATTGCCATCCCGAAAGGTGAAGGTCGGAGGAGTCGGGCATGCTGAAGTCATCGTGGGGTGACACGTCCACCGAGATCAACGTGCCCGCCCCAATCCGCTCGCGCATGACGTCGTTGGGGAGATTGTTCACCAGACCGCCGTCCACCAGAACGTCGCCGTCCCACCCCAGCGGAGGGAACATGGCGGGCACCCGGCAAGTGGCGAGGACGCTCCTCAAGGCGTCTCCCCTCTCATGCACCACCATGCGGGCCGTCACCAAACTGGCCGAAATGCAAAAGAAGGGGAGCCAGAAATCCTCAATATCGACGCCCGTAAGGTACGCGCCCAGTTGGCCGGCCACCTTCTTTCCGGTAAGAAGGGAGACCAGGGGCAGCGTGTAGTCGCCTTTGAGGGAATCGGCACATCCCTTGTGCATGACTTCCATCATCTGCTCGCGGGAGAAATCGATGGCGCAGGCTGCGGCAAGAATGGCTCCCATGCTGGTACCCGCAACGTAATCAATGGGGATGGATAGATCGCGAATGGCTTGAACAACACCAATATGGCCAAGTCCCAAGGCGAATCCGCCGCCAAGAACCAGGCCCACGCTCTTGTGGTTCAGCGACCGCGCAATCCGGTCGACGTCATTGGAATTTCCGGTGCGAACATGGAAATGGCTCGTTACACCAGTTGCCGCGCGCCACTCGGCTGTCTTGACGGCATGTGGAGCGCTCGCTTCCTGCAACAAGACGAGGGAAGGAGTGAGCTCGGTTGAAGGACTCAACGCTCGCTTGAGTGCACTCGCGATTGCCTGAGGCGATTGGGAGGCCTCCGCCACGGCCAGAATCAAGTCAGCCTGGCGAAAACATCGGGCGTTCCAGCCATCATTGGAGGCTGGCTCCAGATCTGCCTCATACACGAGATGCCGATGCATTGTTTCCTGCTCATTCAGCCATGAGAGGAGGCGACTCTCAACCGCTTCGGCGGAACTAACGCGGCGGCTGAACATCTGCTCAACCCCGGCTCGCGTCAGGTGCAAAGTGGGACCGAATACTGAAAGGGACGCGACCAGGTGCTTCGCCAATGAGGTTGCCGCGGGTGACATGGGCAGTACGACGATGGAAGCAGGTGGGTGGATCTTCTGGCGGTCGCCTCCCTTGGTGCTGTTGCTCGCACGCAGGCGTTCGGACAACTCCTCCGTGAAGAGGGAGAGCCACTCCTGCGGACTCGCCTCCAGGAGCTTTTGGAACGCGCTGCGATCAAGCCGTGCGAGTTGCGTGTCACGCGACGCGCGCGCGGTGGCGGACCGGGGATGGTTGGTTAAGAGGGCCATTTCGCCCAGCAAATTCCCTTTTCCCAACTCCGCCAAGGTTTTTTCAATGCCTTCAACGGTTTTAGTTAGACGGACTCTGCCACTGACGATGAGATATAGCGCATCGCCCTTCTCGCCCTCAGCGAAGACCTTATCACCGGTTCGCAGCTCCATCCAGGAGAGGCTGTTGACAAAGCTTTCGCGTGTTGAAGGAGTCAAGTTCCGAAAGAGCGGGTCTTCCTCGATCGCCGTGTGGATCTGTGTGTGTTGCAGGCGGCCCGTCATCCATTGGACGAACGGTTCCATCTGCTCGGGAAAATCGGCGCAAAGCCGATTGAAGTCCCTGGCATCAAAGAGGGCCGCTTTGGTGGGCTCGCAAGCAGTAAGGGAAGCAGCGCGCAGATATCCGGTCACCAGGCCAAGCTCGCCTAAAACCGCTCCCGGTCCGTACGTCCCAAGCCTTATGACACCTCGCGAAGGCGATAATCTCTCCACCGCAACGCTGCCAGTGACGATCAGAAACAGCGCGTCGCCCGGTTCGCCCTGCCCGGCAAGAATAGCTCCGGGAGGATACTCACGGGTGGTGAGCGAGGCAGCGATTCGATCACGGATGGCGCTATCTAGTTGGCCAAACGCGTCGCTGATTGAAAGCAATCGAGCCAGGTCCATGGTTGTTTATGTCTCGCTTATGTTCCTAAGTGGCCGTCATCAGGGTCTCAGAACCCCATTGGATAGCACGAAGTCAATGCGAAGGCTGGGATTCAATTTGAAGCGCCTCTCTCTGGATGCGACGGCAGCCAGCGCCTTCGACCAGCAAACGCCTCAAGGTCTGCGCATCCTCCGCCGAAAACACAGTACGCCCACCCAGACGTATAAATCGGGCATCAAGTTGCGGCGATGGAGGAACACAGAAGGCCTGAGATTAGCATTCTGGCCGCAAACGTCAATGATGCACATCAGCAAAGTAGCTGATTTATATCATGAATGCAAAAGAGAGACTTCGTATCTTACGTAGTTACAAGAAGGTCGAATTGAGAAAGGGACTTGAATTTCCTCCCACTTCCCGATATAAACCCATCGGCAAGGGCGAGCCGGCTGGTTCGCACATTCTTCTGGCAGCGGAACGAAAAGAGGGGATCAAATATGACGGATGAACTTAATCGGCGCGATTTCATAAAGCGCGCAGCACTCACCACAGGAGGCGTGAGCCTTTCGATGGCGGGCTTCAGCACCGGAAATGTTCTGGGGGCGAACGACCGCATCCGGTTGGGTGTGATCGGCACGGGCAAGCAGGGCGTGGACGACATGAAGAACTTCATGAAGCACGGCGTGGAAGTTGCCGCCGTGTGCGACGTTTTTGAAACCAATCTGGCAATCGGGTTGGATGCGGCGGGCGGAAAGGCCAAGACTTTTAAGGATTTTCGCCAGGTGCTGGACGATAAAGAGATCGATGTGGTGCTGATCGCCACACCGGACCACTGGCATCCGCTTCCCATGGTGGAGGCGTGTAAGGCGGGCAAGGATGTTTACGTGGAAAAACCCGTCTGCGTGGCCGTGGAAGAAGGCCAGAAGATGGTGGCCGCCGCACGCGCCCACAAACGCATCGTGCAGGTAGGCCTTTGGCAGCGCTCCAACCTGCATTTCCAAAAAGCCGTGGAACTCGTGCAGTCAGGCGTCCTGGGCAAGGTCAGCTTTGTCCGCACTTGGAACTATAACAACATGTTCCCCGATGGCTACGGATCACCCGCGGATTCCGAACCGCCGGCAGGGCTCGATTGGGACCTCTGGTTGGGACCTGCGCCCAAGGTTCCCTACAACTTCAACCGCTTCGGCGCGGGCACAAGCCGCTGGTCAACCTTCCGCTACTTCTACGATTACGCCAACGGATGGCCGGGCGACTGGGGCGTCCATTTGATGGACATCGTGCATTGGGCCATGCAGGCGGAAGGGCCGACGGCCATCAGCACCATCGGCACCAAGCACTTGATCCAGGACAACACCGACATTCCCGACACACTCGTCATCACCTGGGAGTATCCCAACTTCGTCGCGACCTACGAAAATCGCCAGTGCAACAACAACTCAATGTTCAAACACGACTATGGAATTGAGTTCCACGGCACCGACGCCACGATGTTCCTTGACCGGGCCGGTTTTGAGGTCTTCCCCGAACCAGCGGACAAGAGCATTTACCGGGAGCATCACAAATCGTCTTCCGGTCATGATGTACCCGACGATTACGGCAAAGCTCCCGCAATGAAGATGGAATTGGTCGATGATGGGTTGTTGAATCACGTGGGCAACCTGCTGGAATGCATGCGCAGCCGCAAGCACCCGCACTCCGACATTGAATTCGGCCATCGCAGCAGCAGCGCCTGCATCCTGGGCAACATCGCGCTCCGCACCAAGGAGCGCCTGCAGTGGGACGTGGCCAACCAGACACTCCTGAAAGGCAGCCCCGCGGCGCAAAAGCTCCTCGGTCGGGAATACCGCGCGCCCTGGAAGCTGGAGGTCTAAGTGTAGGGCAAAGGCTGAAGGGTGAAGGCGAAAGGCTTGCCGCTTTTTCAGCCGAGGATGGTGTGGCGGGGACCGGTTCGGATGGTTCCCGCCGCAACATCTCATCTACCATTTGCAAAAGCCTACAGATGTGGTATAGTGAATCAGCGCTTATTACCGCGGTAGTGTGGTGCGGCTGTTCAGGGTAAGAGTCTGAACCGATAATTTCCGCCTCCTGTTTCTCTCCGTTAGTCTTCAGCGCAATCTAAAATCAGTCTGGTCACACAGGTTTCTGTGCGCGGGTAGCTGTTTGCGCGCGCAATTACAGTTACTTCCGCCAGAGAAAAGAAGAATCGATACAATGCAGAGCTTTACCGAACTTACGATTTCACAATACACAAAGGACCGGCTGGCCGCCGCGAAGTTTGTTACTCCAACTCCCGTGCAGGCCGCAGCCATTCCGGAAGCGCTTGCCGGCAAGGACGTACTTGCCACCGCTCAAACCGGAACGGGAAAGACGCTGGCCTTCCTGATTCCCGTCATGGAAAACCTGCTGCAAAATGAGGCAGCCGGAATCGCAGCCCTGGTGCTTGTTCCCACGCGCGAGCTGGCCATGCAAGTGGTGGATCAATACAACGCCCTGCGCGGGAAGAAGCTTGCGCCCGCAGCTCTGGTGGTTGGAGGCTTGTCGGAATCGACACAACTTCAGTCCCTCCGCAAAGGTGCGCGACTGGTGGTTGCAACCCCCGGTCGCCTGGAAGACTTCCAGGGCCGCAAACTCATCAATTTCCGCAGCCTGCGAATCCTCATCCTCGATGAGGCGGATCGCATGGTGGATATGGGATTTCTTCCCGCCATTCGCCGCATCGTGGCCACGCTCCCCAGTGAACGCCAGACGATGTGTTTCTCCGCCACAATGGCTCCTGAAGTGGCACGCCTCGTGAACGACTACCAGAAGAGCGCGGTGCGTCTGTCCTTCGGATCGACCACCAAGCCCACGGAAAACGTGCGCGTGCAGGCTTTCGAAGTTTCGCACGACCGCAAGCAGCAAGTTCTGGAGCGCCTGCTGAGTCGCGAAAAGGGCCGTTGCCTCGTGTTTGCCCGCACCAAGCGCGGGACGGAGCGCCTTGCCAAGACCCTGATCCGTCAGGGATTTGCTGCCGCCATGATTCACGGCGACCGCTCGCAATCTCAGCGCACTGCGGCTCTGGCTGGGTTCCAACGCGGAAGCTACCGCGTTCTGGTGGCAACTGACGTGGCTTCTCGCGGCATCCATGTTCAGGATATTGCCCACGTCATCAATTACGACATGCCCGCCGATGCCGAAGCCTTTATCCATCGCGCCGGCCGCACCGGACGAGCGGGAGAGCGCGGCGTCGCCTCCACTCTCTTCGCCCGCGACCAGCACCGCGAACTGGTTCAGCTTGAACGCACGCTGGGACTTCGCATGGAGAGGATGCGCGAAGGCGTTGACTCCTGGGAAACGACGGATGGGAATTCCGTCCCCACCACGAGTTCCGAACGGCCTGCATCACGCACTCCAATCGGCATCGCCCGCGTAGCCGTCGGATCTGGAAATCGGATGCAAAAGCTGCCGGGAGAGGTCCTGCAAGTCCAAATGGAAAGCTAAACAACTTGAATTGCACCAAGGGGCTCCCAATGCAACATCTCGGGAGCCCCTTCTATTTCCGCATATCCTCAAAACGGCTTAATTCCCTGCCCATCCTTGCCATCCAACTTTCGACCTTCAAACCTGCTCAATGAATCGCCGTCACATAGATCGCCGTATTATCGCCCGTCGCGCCAGGAGCAATGAAAGCGATGGTTTGCTGGGCATCGCCCGTAAGTGAGAGGATGGGTTTTCCCGGGCCCGCCACGGTGATGGGAAGGAAATCATCGATCGTCGTCAGCCGGTTCTCCTGCCCTTCGCAGTTGCAATAGAGCGCCAGGTCGTTGGCGCTGTCTGTCGGCGCAGCTGCATAGACCAGATTGCCTCGCCACCCGATGGTGAGGCTCACGATCTTACCAACAGATTTAAGGGGCGTAGTGGTAAGGGATTGTTTGGCCATAACAGGTTGCGTGGGATCGCCCGCCAGAAGAACCGTCTGGAAGCTGCCGTTTTCAAGGTAGACCAGCAGCATTTGAACGGGGGGCACGCCGGGCCGCGCCGCCAGCAGTTCCACCGAATGGGTCGGATCGGGTGGCGGTTGCAACTGCTGAAAAGTCTGTATGGCGATGGCACGGAAGAATTGCTCCGTGGCGGCTTCCACAGCAGCGCCGCGGCGAAGAAAAGCTGCCTCATCGTGACCAAAGAAAAAGGGCTCCAGCAGATCCTTGGGACCAAGTTGCAGTCCCGCCGGCACGGGAAGAGATTGGAGACCGCCCACGCTCCACTGGAACAACCCGCTACCCGCACCCTTCCCTGACCAGCGTGCTCCGAACAGCAAGCTGCCGTCGGAGGTCACGACGGGCGCCGAAAACTCTTCAAACTTTGCCCCCGCCAGGCCAGGCGGCGCATCCAGATTGGTCACCACCGCATGGGGTTTCATACCTTCCTGGCGAACCACCACGGCGGTCGGTACGTTGGCCTGGTCGACATCCAACTTGGCGGTGAAGGCCATCACCCCTGAATCATTCATACTGGGAGCGCTAAAGGCATCGTAAGTGGTGCGGGGAAACGGTCCCAGCAGTCCCTGAAATGCCACCACGGAGAAGCTGACACCCGTGGAACGCACCACGGCGCTCTTATCCACGCGCTGGCTGTGCAGACTGGTAAGGAAGATGACGTCCTGATTGCCATTCATTTCGAGGCTCAAAAACGGACCGAAGGCCAGCCCCCCGTGCCCAGGCACTTCCGTGCCGCTTGTCAGTAACAAACGGGTGTTCTGTTGTGCAAAAGCAGATACAGCTCCTGCCACCGTCAGACCCATTAAGAGTGCGCCCGCCGCAAATCCTCTACCCAGTCCGATCGACCTTCGTCCCCTTGAATGTTTCAAACCCGATGCTCCCTTCCCTCTTACCGTGGCCACCGCTTCGGGACAGTCTTCGCTGCCGCCGGTTTCCGCATCTCCAAATTGCCGTCCGATGAATCCGGAATCAGGCACCCTAGCATTGAGCTTTCCTGCGCGTCAAGGCGAAACCAACACTTGGACTTCGCAACAAAGTCCCTTTCTCAAGTCGATCTCGGGGAATAACGAGAAGTGAAGATCGATTAAGGGCTCTGCATGTGTTATTCATTTTATCTCTTCGTTTATAATGTTTATGAATAATCCTATTTTCGACAACAAATCGGTAACTGCCTTTATTTTCATGAATATCTTGGCAAGAGCGGCTTAAATTGCTTGTTTTCATCAACATCTTGGCAAGGCCAAAAGCGGACATTTTTTCTAGATATATTTTCAATAAGTTAGTGGCTTCGCCCCCCTGTATTTTTACCTTTTTTTTGGCAACGCTGATCGGAGATGCCGAGCTAACCATATTGTTTCCAATAACATATGCTTTCCAGAGATTTTTGTGCTAGATGCCTAACCTTTTTTCTTTCTATAATATCTTGGCAAGAACCATCTTGTTTTTTCTTCCCGCTTCCCTCTTGAGCTCCATTTATTATCTATAAAGGTAACAGACACTATATCCCCAAATGGGGGAATGACTTATCACGCTCAACCAGCCCTGTTCGCATAGAGAGGGAATGAGCGCGGTGGCTTCTCCAGCAGCGAGGACGCCACCCGTGGATCAACGCCTGGCAAGCTCCAGCCCCAACGGGGGCGCGATATCACAGTCCAGGGCAGCGCCCTGGGACCCCAACCCACGCGAGGAAAGGCGAGCCCTGAAAGGGCGAGATACCTTTCTCTCGGCCTTCGTTAAACATTCAGAGTGATGGGCGGTCTCCTGCCCCAACAGGGCTTGTGGGTTTGTTTGCCGCGCCATTGACCCAAGGCGTTGCCCTGGGCTGTGATATTTCGCCTCTTTGGGGCTCACGGAAATAGCAGATTAGCTGGGTGAGCCAAGTGAGTCATTCCCCTGAATGGCCGGCCCAATTTTCTCTAGCCCATTTTCATGAGAAGAGCCTTCCTCCTGTTTTCTTCAGATATACCTCGTGGCAGGCCTTTCTATACTGCGCGATAAAAGTGTTGGCGCGTCCGGCTGTTGCGGCGGTCGGAGTTTACCCCACAGGGCGGGGATCGCCGTCGCCGATCGGAGATCGACGCTACAACTTATGCCGCCCTGCAAAATCGAGAAGCCTCTTCACCATGCCGGGGCTCACTCCCTCACCCCGCAGCCAGCGTGCCGTTCTCCCCTTATCTTGATCCTTCGCGGTGGGAGAATCGGGGAGGCGGCGGGGCCCAACGGCAGATTGCGCCACCTTCCATCATAGCCTATTTTATGTATTTGCCAAGAGCAATTGCGAGGCTACTCCGGAGGCAATGGCGGCACTAAGGCGGCCAAATTGTCCTGACCAGCAGTCACCCACGACACAAAACTGCGCTGCTACCCCTGCGCGGGGACGTAGAGGCGGGTTTATACCGTCAAGTGGCGGCATAAAGCCGCCGTTACGATTGGAGGCGGCGTAAACCCGCCTCGACAATCCAACGCCGGCGGGTACCGGCGCGAGATCAACTTGTCACATGCGCAGATCCAAGGCTCGCTTGCAATTTGGTGTGGCAAGTGGAATAATAGAGCTAGATTAGCTAGATTGAGGTGAACGCAAATGGCATGGCGACTGGCAGATGCTAAGAACCGGTTCAGTGAAGTGGTAAACCGCGCCCTGACGGGTGATCCTCAGGTGGTGATGCGACGTCGGGACGCCGTCGTGGTGGTGGCACAGCGCGATTATGAAAAATTGACGGGCAAACGCCTGAACTTCAAGCAATTTCTCCTTGGCGAGGGCCCAAGCTCCGAGGGACTCAACCTCCAACGCGACAAATCCCCGATGCGGAAGGTGAAGCTGTGAGAGCCCTGCTTGACACCTGCGTGCTGTCAGAATTGCGCCATCCCAAAGGGCACCCGGCTGTTCGACGCGCTGTGGAAGCATTCAACGAAGATGAGCTTTTCGTTAGCGTCCTATCCATCGGCGAGATTTTGAAGGGCGTTTCCCTATTGCGGGAAAGCGCGAGAAAGAGCGTGCTTCACTCGTGGGTGCAAACGTTTGAACGCGAGTACGCCGACCGCCTTCTTTCAATCGACCTCGAAATTTGCCGCCTCTGGGGAGAACTCACCGCCACCGCACAGAAGGCGGGGCGAGTCCTGCCAGCCACAGACGGACTCCTTGCCGCCACCGCGTTGCGGCACGGCCTCCGCGTCATGACCCGCAAAACCGCCGATTTCGAGCCCACTGGGGTATTGCTCCTGAACCCGTGGGAAGGCTTGAGTGGCGGTTAGGTACTTCGATGCCATGAGAGGCCAATTAGAAATCTGCGCCAGACGGCGAATACGAAGGGTTGTAGCCAATTAACAGAAGAGTGCTCACGCCAGGCCTCCACTTGCCACCGTCACAATCGCGGCAACGATCATCGCAGAAATCAGAGATGTCCACTCATGCAGCCGAGTTGGACGCCAGCCGGGGAGAGGATATGCACTTCGAGGTTATCGGTAATTGGAATATCCTCGGCTGGGACGTCCATCGTGTAAGCCCCTTCAAGCGGGAATCCCTTTCTGTATGAAGAAGTTTCCAGTGTGGCGGGAATCTCGCCCAAATCACGCGGTTTGGAGCCCGCCCAGAGGACGTGAAAGCGCATGTCCTTCAAAGCATCAGTGAAGCGCCACCCACCCGTCACCATGGAGGCACTGGACCCCATCCAATGAGGCTCCTTACGAATAACGGGCCGAACCGTCAGCGTGAGGGACCCCGCAATCTTGGTTGCGAGTTCATTGTTCCTGCGAAACTCCACACCGCCCGGCGTCGGCAAGATCCTCAGATTCGTAAAAAATTCACCGGTCAGGGAAACTTCAAAATCCTCCGTCCATCCCAATTGTCTGAAGTCGGTGCCCCCAAACGCGACGCCCCCTGGGAAGCGGCGCGAATGCGTGACCGGAAATCGCTCGGAAGGAACGCAATTGTCCATACTGGAGGTTTTTGCGGCTTCCTCCAGAGCCGCCTCCAGGTTTGCTTGCCGCGCGTAGATTTCCGTGGGAATGATCAGACTGACCGCCGGATTTACGGGGGTGCCAAATGCAGGCTCCATGGTCAGATTGTGAAGATCGGGGGATAAAAGCCAGGTCTCTTCTCTAATCTCGTGATCCCGCCCATCGCCGGTCACCTCGGACCTGATAATCAGACTACCGTCCTTAAAGTGCACGCGGTCTGTGCTCTGCCCGTGTAGCGGGGTCTCATTCTTTGCGGGACTCCCATCCAGGCTGTAAAGGTAAATCGCCTGAGACCCATTTTGCCTTTCAATTACTCGCAGAAAATAGGCGTTCTGCTCGATCTCAAGGAGAAGGGGCGAGTCCGGTTGTCGCGACCAGGCACGATTTCGATAGTGACCACGGGTTTCAGTTTCAAGAAAGACCCCGGAGAAATCAGGCACGGTCTGGGCAAAAACTGGGGCGGAGTTTATCAGCACGAACAGCACGACCCGCGGCCACATAACTTTCCATTTGAGCAATTGGCCAGAAATCTCCACTCTAAATCTCTGCCCCTAATGGTTAAATACACGCACCACCTTTGATGCAATTACTGGCGGCGCGGCTTCCTGCTCGCTTGCCCGACTTATCACCCGATATGACTGGGAGTCGCGAACCTGGGGTGCGGAGATCCGCGCTCTGGAGCCTGTACTTTGGCTTGCGCTGTGTCTCGCGCGATTGAGACCATGCCGGCCATTCCTGATACCACCCCCCTTCGCTAGAGCTCAGCCCCTCCTGATTTAGGAGGGGAGCCCAGGGAAAAAGCGCCCCTCCTCTGACGAGGAGGGGCGCGCGTTAGCGGCGGGGGTGGTGCTGAACCGGCGGATATGGTGTCAGGGGGAAATGGTGCTGTTGCCTTTCACTATTGCCCTTTGACTTTTGCGTGTTGATTTTTGCCTTTTGACTTTTGATTTGCTTTTGCGGTGATGTCCCGCTGCGGAAGCAATGTCGGGGGCCGAACGCTGTTCGGCCCTACGCCGGCCATACGTCGAGTGTGCATTGGCCGTAGCTCACTATTCGAGCACGTGCACAATCACTCCTGACGATTTCCCCTTCCCGCGATAGACCCTTTCCGTAGCCTTCTTAAAGTCCTCCGGCTTGGCGTTGGGGATATCGACAAACGTTTGCGGGTTGCGATCGATCAGGGGAAACCATGTGCTCTGGACCTGAATCATGATGCGGTGGCCGCGACGAAAAGTGTGGTTGATGTCGGGCGCGGTGAAGTCGAGTTCCTGCACCTGGCCGGGGGGCATGGGCTCCGGCTTTTCAAAGATTTTGCGAAACTTGGCTCGCATGGGCCAACCTCGCAACAACTGCTGGTATCCCGCCATGATGATGGAGGGAGGCGGAACATCCGTAAGCGGGGGCTGCGCCGCAGGTGGCTTGCCCGTCAATTCACTGGCATCCGGCTGGGGATAATCGGGCGGATAAACGTCGATGACCTTGACCACAAAATCGGAATCGGTGCCGGTAGTGGAGACAAACAACCGCGGTGAAATGGGTCCGGCAATCGTAACGTCCTGTTCCAGCGGTTCGGTCTGGTAGACCAGCACATCCGGTCGGGTGGAGGCAAAACGCTGATCCGCCACCATGTATTCCTGCGGCACATGCTGGGCGACGTAGCCGATGAAAGGTACGGGACGGTTGGGGTCACTCACATACTCATCAAACGCCTCGTCTTTGGCCTCTGGCGCCGTAAACGAGAGTCCGCCCTTTTCCTGGAAATAAAGCACGCGCGTTTTGGCATTCGCGGGCGGCCAGCTTGAATATTTGCGCCACACGTTGGTGCCCGTTTCGAAGGTATAAGCTTTGGGTAAATCCTCAGTTCCCTTCCCCTTCAGATACTTTTCGAAAAAGGGAAATTGAATGTTCTCGCGGAAGTAAGCGCCGGTCTTGGAGGCAAAATTGACGCTGCCCAGGTGGTCGCCATCCAGCCGCCCCCACCCTCCGTGGACCCAGGGTCCCTCCACCAGGCCATTGTAGATGCCGGGATCGTTCTGCTCGATGGAGCGGAAGACTCTGAACGGGCCGTAGAGATCCTCGGCATCGAACCATCCGCCCACCGTCAGCACGGCGCAGTGGATGTTCTTCAAGTGCGGAGCGAGATTGCGCGCCTTCCAATAGTCGTCATATACGTCATGTCCCACCTGATCGTTCCAGAGAAAGCTTTGGCCGTGGAAGTAGCGCGTGTTGATGTTGGCCAGCGGCCCCACATTCAGGAAAAAGTCATAAGCGCTCTGCGTACCCCATTCAAACGGCAAAGTGGGCTTGGGCGGCGTGGGATTCTCCAGGGGCTTGAAGCCGGAATAGAAGCCGAAATTGGCGTCAAGCATGAACGCTCCGCCGTGGTAGGCGTCGTCACCCATAAATAGATCCGTCATGGGAGCCTGCGGCGAGGCAGCCTTGATGGCAGGATGCGAATCGATGATGCTGGCCGAGGTGAAAAATCCCGGATAGGAGATCCCCCAAATGCCCACGTTGCCATTGTTGTTGGGCACGTTATGCAGCAGCCATTCCACCGTGTCGTACATGTCGGAGCTATCGTCGACGTCCTGATTTCCGTACTTCTCATCGATGTGCGGACGCATCTCCACAAACTTGCCTTCGGACATATAGCGGCCGCGCACATCCTGATAGACGAAAATATAGCCGGAGCGCTCGAAGGCCTCTGAAGGCCCCAACGAGGTGCGGTATTGGTCCTCTCCATAAGGCCCAACGCTGTAGGGAGTACGATCCATCAGAAATGGATAGGCCACCGACGCGTCTTTGGGCACGTAAACCGAAGTGAATAGATGAACGCCATCGCGCATGGGGATGCGGAATTCATATTTGGTGTAGTGCTCGCGGACATTGAACTCATCCGCGGGCTTGGCCTGGGCCGACGCTCGCGGTATGAAGCTGGCGGATAAGATTACAAATAAAAGGGCAATTCGAGGACGCATTGATGATCCTTCCTGCCGGGAGTCGTTGTGCCGATGCGGGATAATCCCCCATCGCCGCCTACTCTAGCTGAACTGGGCAGGGCAAAGCAATTGTACGCAGAAGGGTGAAGGGTTAAGGGTGAAGGGTGATGTTTAAAGGATAAGGATGAAGGTTAAAGTTTAAAGGGTGAAGGTTGACTCGCTGGCACGAACGCATATAATGCCAGTCCATGACCGATACTAACCCAAGCAGTCGAATTGCCGGTTCCACCCGCCGATTTCTGGTGACCGGGGCCAAGGGATTCATTGGCGCGTGGATCGTCAAGGAACTGGTGGACCGCGGCGACCAGCCTTTTATTTTTGACATCGACACGGAATCCTCGCGCCTGGCCGCGCTGCTGACGCCGGAGCAGATGCCCGCCATCCAGCTTCTGCAAGGCGACATCACGCAATTCAGAGACGTGGAAAAGGCTATCGTGGATAACGGCATTACCCACGTGCTGCACCTGGCGGGAATCCAGGTGCCCTTCTGCGCCGCCGACCCTTTGCGCGGAGCGATGATCAACGTGGTGGGAACGTTGAACGTCTTTGAAGTCGCGCGGCGCCGTCGCGACCTGGTTCAGCACATCGTCTACGCCAGTTCCGCTGCGGTCTTCGGCCCGGAAGAAGCGTATGGCGGCGGCACTGTGCAGGAAGGCGCTCCCCTGCTGCCGGGGACGCATTATGGTGTCTTCAAGCAGTGCAATGAGGGAAATGCCCGGGTCTATTTTCAAAATGACGGCATCTCCAGCGCCGGAATCCGCCCGGGAACCGTCTATGGCGTGGGACGAGACCGCGGAATGACCTCCGGCCCCACCAAGGCCATCAAGGCCACAGTAATCGGGCAGCCCTATACGATTCGCTTCACGGGCGGAATGGACATGCAATACGTGCGCGACACGGCGCGGCTCTTTATTCGTTCGGCGGAGGCGGGCCTGACCGGCGCAAGGCTCTACACGCCACGCGGCAACGTGACGCAGGTGCACGAATTCCTGACGGTGCTGGGGAGGATCCTGCCACTTTCGCAGGCACTGATCAAGGCGGAAGGCCACTCGCTGCCCGTCGCTTACGATTTTGACGACAGCATCCTGCGCCAGGATTTTGGGGATATTAACGACACGCCCTTGGAAGTTGGAATCCGCGAAACCGTGCAGATCTTTACGCGGCTGAAGCTGACAGGGACCCTCGACATCAAGGATCTGGAAACATAGGGCAAAAGATCAAACCAAATCTTCTGAGATTTCGACTTTGGAAATCGGAGCTTCACTCATGCCTGAACAGAACGCAAACTCCAACCCGGAAAAGCACCCGCCCATATTTGCGGCAGGGAGCTTGTTGCCGGTTTTTCTGGTGACGGCCCTCTTTATGTTCTGGGGGATTGCCAGCAACTTGAATGACATCCTGATCAAACAATTCATGAAGTCGTTTGAACTTGCGCGTTACAAGGCGGCGCTGGTCCAATTCGCCTTCTTCCTGGGATATTTCTTTGTGGCGGTGCCCGCCGCCCTGGTGATGCGAAGGTTCGGGTACAAAGCCGGGTTGGTCATTGGCCTGTTCCTCTACAGCACGGGAGCCTTCCTCTTCTGGCCGGCGGCTTTGAGCCAAAAGTACGGCTTTTTTCTTTTTGCCCTCTTCGTGATCGCCAGCGGCGCAGCCTTCCTGGAGACGGGAGCCAACTCTTTCATCGCCATGTTGGGCGATCCGAAATACTCCGAGCGGAGGCTCAATTTCTCCCAGGCTTTTAACCCTTTGGGCGCCGTAATTGGTGTTCTCGGGGGAACGGTGTTTATTTTCTCAGGGGTCGAATTGAATCAGCAGCAGGTTGCGGGGCTTAAAGCGGCGGGAACTTACGCTGCATACCTTCATAAAGAAACCCTCCGCGTCGGACCACCATACATGGTACTCGGCGCGGTGATTTTCATCTGGGCGATTCTGATTCTGAAGACCAATTTTCCCCAAGTGGCGGAAGAATCTGAACCCGCCGATAGCAGGTCGCACGGCAGGGCCCTTGATCTCATCCATTACCCACATTTCCTCCAGGGAGTCGTCGCGCAATTTCTTTACGTGGCAGCGCAGGTGGGAACGTGGAGCTATTACATTCAGTACATTCAGGACTACACCCGTCAACCGGAAAAGATTGCGGGCTATTTTCTCACCGGGACGCTCGTTGCTTTTGGACTCGGAAGATTCTCGGCAACCTACTTGATGAAGTTCATTCCTCCCACGAAGCTGATGGGAGTTTATGGCGTCATCAATACCCTACTTGTGGGCGTGGCCATTCTATTTCCCGGCTGGCTGGGCGTGGGGGCCGTCTTCCTCACCAGTTTCTTCATGTCGCTGATGTTCCCCACCATCTTTGCCCTCGGCATCAAGGAACTGGGGCCCAACACCAAGTTGGGCGGCTCCGTGATCGTCATGTCAGTCATCGGAGGCGCCATTGGCCCGCTTGCCATGGGCCTTGTATTCAAAACGGCCCATAGCATGGCTCTTTCGATGATCGTGCCGCTGCTTTGCTACGTGTTCGTAACATATTATGCTTATTATGGATCGCGCGTACGTGTGCCGGAGCTAAACCCCGTAAGCGCATAAATTAAAGTCATAACGCAATGTGTGGGAGCGGCAGGTTTTGGCGCACCAAGAAGCGAGGAAAGCATCATGGAAGTACGTAAGCTGGATGATGTGGCCATTGTGGTTCGGCCAGGCAAAGACAACGTCGCCGTGGTCACGGCAGATCTTATCGAGAAGGACACGCCGCTGAAGCACGGCGGGAAGACCCTGACGATTTCCGGGCGTGCCTTACGCGGGCAGAGTTTCGCCATCAAACCCATTAAGCGCGGCCAACCTTACATCACGCTGGGCGATCCCATTGGTCTTGCTTCCCGCACCGTCAAGCCAGGCGACCCAATCGATAGCACCAACCTGCAATCCCGCCTTCCCCGTTTGAAGCCCAATTTCAGGGATAACCCCAAGCGAGCGCGCCTTGACCCAAAGCTTTCTTCCCTAACGTTTGACGGCTTCGTGCGCCCCGACGGTGAAGTGGGAATTCGCAACATGGTGGGAATCGTAACTTCTGGAATGTGCTCCTCCACCGAGGTGAGAGAGATTGCCTGGCGCGCCAACCGTGAGATTTATTCGCGCGAGAAATTTCCCAATGTTGACGGCGTCGTCCCCATCATTCATGAATCTGGCTGCGGCATGCCCGACGGCGAAGCTGTAACGATGCTGAATCAGTTGCTCGTCAACACCCTGCGGCATCCCAACCTGGGGGCGTCCGTCTATGTCGACCTGGGCTGTGGGAAGACCTGTGTGGAGTGCTCCGCTCCGGTATTCCAGAATCAGGTTCAGGATTACAACCGCCGTGTCGTAAACCTGACCATCCAACAACTTGGCGGCAGCGAAAAGACGGTCGCAAAGGGGCTGGAAGTGGTGGAGCAGATGCTTCACTACGCCAACCAGTTCAAGCGCCAGCCGGTCTCCATTTCCAAACTGATTGTGGGAACCGAGTGCGGCGGTTCCGACCGGTGGTCAGGGGTTACGGCCAATCCTGCCGTGGGTGTCGCAGCGGATATGTTTGCGAAAGCGGGCGCAGCCGTCTTCCTCCCAGAGATTCCGGAGCTCCAGGGTGCCGCCATGCTCGATCTCGTGCAGCGGGCACGCACGAAGAAGGTCGGGCACAAGCTGATGGACGCCCTCACGCGCTATGAATCCTACGTGCAAAAATTCGGCGACTATTTCCGCGATAATCCTTCCCCAGGTAATATCAAGGGCGGGCTTTACAACATTTATTTGAAATCAACCGGGGTGAAGGCCAAGGGTGGGACTTCCATCGTCGAGGATCTGGTGGACTATGGCGAGTGGCTGGGCGATCGCAAGGGCCTCTATGTGCTCTATACACCGGGGTACGATCACCTCTGCACACCCGCACTCTTCCTCAGCGGAGCGCAAGTGGCGCTATTCACCACCGGGCGCGGAACCAGCATTGGCTGCGCGCTGGGTCCCGTGATGAAGGTTGGAACAAATCCCCACCTTGCCCGCACCTATGCTGACCTGGATATCAACGCCGGCACAATTCTTGAGCGCACCGAGACGATTGAAGAGGTCGGGCAAAGAATCTTCCAGGAGACGCTGGATGTGGCATCAGGACGCAAGTTGACGCGCGCTGAACAGATCGGCTTTCATAACGAGTTTAAAATCTGGGAATCCCTTTGGCCGGCGCTTTGATCGCTGAGGCCACGGGCCATATTTGAATGACTTTCGCTGGCCCTGCCTTGCGGGAGTATAATGGCATTATGAAAGGTTTACTGATTTACGTCGGTTTCCTGTTAGTTTGGTTTTTCGTCCTGCCGCGTATCCCCGGCATTTCCCGCTACACCTGATCGCCGCGAATCCCTTCCCCGTCGGGGAAAAAGCAAGCAGGCTGCGGAATCAAACCTAAGGAGTAGCCACGAACTGGCTCTTGGCACTGCCTGGGGATGGATAGCCACCTCGTAGTGTTGCAGGGGCCTATTCCGCCTCAACTCGAATTCCCAACTCTCGAAGTTTTTCCTGGAGACTTTGGCGGTGTAGTCCAATTGCCGCGGCCGTTTTGGTGATGTTCCCACTGTATTCGCGAAGCTTGCTCTTGATGAATGCAACTTCAAATTGCCGCCGCGCGTCACGGTAATCTTTGACGTCGAGAAGACCCACATCGTCCGCTACGTTACCTCTCCCCCCTTCGACGCCCTGAAAATCCGTGGAAAAATCGGCTGGCGCCAACGTATTGCTGCGGCTCATCACGATGGCGCTTTCCAAAACGTTTTTAAGTTCTCGAACGTTTCCCTTCCACTCACTCTTCTGCAAAATCTCCAAGGCTTCCTTCGAAACGGTAACGGCCGGCCTCCCATGTTTTTCCCCCAGCATACGGCAGAATTGCTGGACCAGCAGCGGCAAGTCCTCCCGGTGTTCCCGCAGGGGGGGCACACGGAGCAGCACCACGCGCAAGCGGTAATAGAGGTCTTCGCGAAAAGTCTGTTTGGCGATTTCTGCCGCCAAGTCTTTATTGGTGGCGCTAACAATTCGAACATCCACTTCCTGCGATGTTGTTCCCCCTAACCTCTCTACGCGATGAGTTTCCAAAACTCGCAGTAGCTTGGCCTGGGTGGAGAGCGACATGTCTCCCAACTCGTCGAGAAAGAGGACGCCACCATTGGCCAGCTCGAATTTCCCGCGCTTCATTGACGTGGCACCGGTAAAAGCGCCTTTTTCGTAGCCAAAGAGCTCGCTTTCAATCAGGTGCTCGGGAAGCGCGGCGCAATTCAGAGCGATAAACGGTCCTCGGCCGCGGTTGCTGCGCCGGTGAATCTCTGTGGCAAGTAGGTCCTTCCCCGTCCCACTCTCGCCCTGAATCAGTACCGTCACTTCCGCCTGCGCAACTCGATCCGCCAAATCGAAAAGTTCTCGCATTGCCTTGCTGCAGCCGATCATTGCCCCGAATTGACCTTCCGAGATCAATTGGCGCTTCAGACGAAGATTTTCCTCCGCCATCGCCAGTTGCTCAAACGCCCGCTCCACCTTCAATCGAAGCTCATCCACCTCATAGGGCTTGGAGAGGTAATCGAACGCCCCGCTCTTCATGGCCTCAACGGCAATCTTCTCCGAACCGTATGCCGTGACCACAATCACCATAGGACTGGTTGACTCGGCCTTGAGCTCGCGCAGAAAATCCAGGCCGTTCTCTTCCGGCATTTCAATGTCCAGCAGCAGAAGGTGTGGATTTTCCAGCGCCATGACCTGGCGGGCGGCAGAGACGCTCTCCGCCTCCAGAACCCGATACCGGTCGCCAAAAACACGCCCCATGCCGAAGCGGGCGGTGATGTCGTCATCGACAATCAGAATCGTGGGAGTTATGTATTTCGCGTTTGCTGACCTTGCATGGTTCATTTTGATGCCTTTTGGCAGCCGGCCCGTGATCGTATACTCGATGCAGGGATCGAGAATCAGAATTCCGCCTATTCCCTCTCCCCCATCCCTGTTCCCGAGTCACGGTTTTTGGGGAGGACGGGCCACTCGGAAGCGTACAACAAATCTCGCGCCAGGGTGAGCGGAAGTTGAGTCTCCCACCCTCGCCGGGCTATGGCATTCCACCGACCCGCCAATTTCATCCACGCGTCGTTTTACGATCGCCAAGCCCAAACCGGTACCACCTGCGCGCGTGGTGAAAAACGGTTGAAAAATCTTCTCCAGCTTATCCTTGGGAATTCCACGTCCCTGATCCTCAATAGAAAGTTCGATAAGGGTGGGCACGGCGTGCAGGTGCTCCAGATGGAGGCGAACGGCGCAGCCCTCATCACTTGCCTCAAGAGCGTTTACGAGAAGGTTGGAAACAATATCATTGGCAGCCTCCTCGCCCCCTTCGACGAGGCAAGCTCCTGTATCATTGATTTCCAGAATCACGCGACGTTGCTCGGCTTCCAAGCGCGAGATGGCAATAACCCGACGGACGATGGACGACAGATCGGCCGGCCTATCAATATCGCGCGCCGGCTTGGCATAGCGCAGGACCTGGGAAATGTTTCTGTTTAAGCGATCGATTTCAGCCACCAACATGTGGCAATCGCGCTGGGTATTTTCGGGAAGGGACTTATCCTCCTCCATGAGTTGCACGATCGTCTTCATACCGCTTAGAGGATTCTTGACATTATGGGCGATGCGCGCCGCCATCTCACCCAGAAACGCCATTTTCTCCTTCGCGGCCAGCTCACGCTCCAGATTGATTTTGTCGGCAATGAGCCGACACAATTCCAGTGCCCCCGCCAGCCGGTCGGCCAGCATCTCCAGTGCGGCCATTTGCTCTCCCGAAATACTATCGCTGGCCGACAGCACTTCCAGAAAACCCACCGTTTCGCCTCCGCGGGAAATGATCACGCTATGAGTTCCAGGAAGGACGGGGCTCACAGCACTACCCCGTGGATATAGTCGTACACTCTCCAGTCCCAGTTCCTTTGGCACGCGGTCTTCCACCAAGGCGCGGAGTGAATTGACGTCCCCTGTGCGTTTGGCGTGGTCTTCTATTTCCGCCGCGAGTTTTTGGACCTTTTCAAATTCGGAGACGAATTGTTGATGCAGCGCCCTGCTCACAAGCCGTTTGAGTGGTTCTACGAGAACAACGAGGACAAATATCATCACGCCCTCGGTGACCGCCACCGGAAGAATATCGTGAACCTCCAGCCAGACGCTCAATCGGCGCATGAAATTTAAGTAGATCAGAAACCCGAAAATGGCTGCCACAGAATAGAACACATTCCGCTGCACACGTAGGTCAAGAAAGTTATAGCGAAAAATTGAGTAGCCCATCAGGGTGCTGGGGAGAATTCCCGCCAGCATCAAACCCGTGGGAAAATAACCACCCAGTCCGCCCACAGGCGGCGGGGAGAGTGGCAGATAGGCAATTGTCCAGCCCAATGCCAGCAGAACTTGAAGCCCTGCAAGATAACCATAGAATCTTGCAATTGCTGTTTCAGTGGAGCGGCGGCTCGAATTCAAGTACAGGTTGATGCCCGCAGAGCAGATAAGAGCTGTAATGGCCCAGAGAACCAGCCATCGCACCGGGCGGCCGAGCGCCACGAGCGGTTCGATGCCGGGGCGGCTCAGCAGCCTGCCAATGATCCAAGGGCAGAAAATCACGGGAAGATAGAAGCACCCCACCAGCAGTCTCTGCCAAATACGCATATGCACGAACCCTGAACAGTACTCCGCTTGCACGTGAACCAACAGGGGGACGGCAGCCATGAACCCAATTATGGAAACCGTACTGGAGAATCCGGATAAAACTACTGGGCCCGCGCCATAGTGGAGGCTGATATTGAGGGCCAACAGGTTACCCGAATACCAAAGGAACAATGCCGCCATCAAACCCAATAGAAGCCCTTGGAACCGTCGCAACCGCCAATTCCCCAGAATCAGTACGAACAAAAAGAGATGAATCAGCGACCCGAAGGTGTAGACGACTAGTTTGGTGGCAGCAAGAGCAGTAAGTCCGTAAGCGACATCCACGTGGAACTCTCAAGTCAGGGTGCGATGGCACCGATCGTTAGGCAGAAAATTAACACACGGCGGTCATTGTAAGTCACCCGGTTGCTGCAAGCAAACGAACCGATCGCAAGCTGAGGACAGTCATCCAAGAAATTCCCGGGGGCGCTGGAAGGGTAAACGGCAGGGATGCGTTCGAATTCAGGGAGGAAATGTCTACAAATGATCAACCTGCTTTTCCATGTATTTACAACAGGTTGCGGGCCTACTGTGACACAGGTATTGCCATCGCAAGACAAATCATTTACAGGAATGAGGCCTTTGTGCGATGATGTTTTTGAGAATTTCACGCGATAGGACCGACCTGACAACCCAAAATGGACAATAATTCAACCGAACCATCTACGTTACCCCCGAGGAGTACCTCACTTCCCCGGGTCATGGTGGCCACCACTGCCATGCTTACATTTATTACGTTCTGGCGAGCGGCTGCCATCGTATTAAATGATCTGGCCTCCTCTGCTTATTACGCCGGTGGCATCGCGGAACAGGCAGTGGGCAAATCCGCTCCCTATTTTATCCTTGCCGTCATGCTTTTTTCCTACGCTGTCCGGGCGATCTACGTGGAAAGCTGTAGCATGTTCGTTCGCGGTGGCGTCTACCGCGTGGTGAAGGAGGCCATGGGTGGAACCCTGGCGAAGTTCTCCGTCTCCGCCCTGATGTTCGATTATGTTCTGACCGGCCCGATCAGCGGCGTTTCCGCTGGTCAGTACCTGGTGGGCTTCCTGAACGAAGTGCTGACCTATGCTCACATTGCAGTGGTTTTGCCGGTAAACGCCACAGCCGCCGCTTTCGCGATCATGGTGACCCTCTATTTTTGGTGGGAAAATATCAAAGGGATTCCGGAATCGAGCGAAAAAGCCCTGCGCATCATGCAGTTTACTACGGTGATGGTGGTTCTATTGATTGGCTGGTGTTGTTATACGGTATGGGTTCGCGGTTCGCATTTGCCTCCCCCTCCCACACTCGCCAACTTGCATTTTGCTCCTGACGCCCTGGGATGGTTGAAACACAGCAACCTTCCCCACACCATCGGTCTTCTGGGAATCTTCATCGGTCTCGGGCACTCCATTCTGGCCATGAGCGGCGAGGAATCACTCGCCCAGGTCTACCGTGAAATTCAGCACCCAAAGCTGCCCAACTTGAAGAAAGCTGGGCTGGTAATCTTCGTCTACAGCATGATCTTCACATCGCTGGTTTCTTTTTTCGCCGTGATGATCATTCCGGACAACGTGCGCAAGAACTTCTTTGACAACTTGATCGGCGGGCTGGCCATGAACATGGCGGGGCCGTTGATGCTTCGCCTCGTGTTCCATGGGTTTGTAGTCTTGGTGGGAGTTTTGATTCTTGCCGGAGCGGTGAACACCGCCATCGTCGGCTCAAATGGGGTCCTGAACCGTGTATCGGAGGATGGCGTACTATCTGATTGGTTCCGGCGCCCGCACCCTCGATTTGGCACTTCCTATCGCATTATCGATATGGTGGTCGGGCTCCAGATCATAACGATCCTCCTTAGCCGTGGCGACGTCTACCTGCTGGGTGAGGCTTATGCCTTTGGCGTCATCTGGAGCTTTGTGATGAAGGGGCTGGCGGTGCTGGTGCTAAGGTTCAAAGAACCAGGCGCTCGAGTATACCGGGTACCCTTGAATTTCCATATCGCGGGACGGGAAATCCCAGTTGGGCTCGGCATCATCACCCTCGTGCTCTTCGGGGTGGCAATGGTTAATCTTTTCACCAAGCAGGTCGCAACCGTCTCCGGAGTTGCCTTTACGCTTGTCCTGTTTGCCGTTTTCACGATTTCCGAAAAAGTGACGCGGTCGCGCCAGGGCGTTCACCAGGAGCTTGACCAATTTCACCTTGTTCCCGGGGCGGAGCTCACCCCAAAAGCGGTGGGCGTACGAAAAGATAATATCCTGGTTATGGTACGGGATTACAACACCCTTTACCACCTTAACGCCGCGCTCCGGCGCGTCAATACTGCGCGCCAGGATGTGGCAGTGATGCACATTCGTGTTCTGCAACGCGCGGCTTCCGGCTCCAGCGACCTTGTACCTGAGCAGCTCTTTAGTGCGACGGAACAACTGCTATTTACGAAAGCTCTCAGCATTGCTGAGCATGAAGGCAAGACCATCCATCTTTCCGTAGCCGCTGCCACAGAGATTTGGGAGGGCATACTGCGCGCCGCTCATTCATTGCAGTCCTCCACCATCGTCCTGGGATCATCCGCGATCATGGGCGTGGCCGAGGAGGCGCGCTTTGCCGGGCTCGCATGGGAAAAACTCCCTGACCCCAAGCCCCATCTTGCCCTTGAGATCCATACGCCCGACGGGCTGGAAGAGGTCTTCTATCTTGGCCCCCACGCTCCCCACCTGACGCCCAAGGAGATCGATTTACTTCACAAGCTCTGGCTTCGCTTTAGCATGGAGATTGCTCCAGAGGAAGTGCACCACCACGACATCGTTCATTTTGCGCTTAATGAGCTCAATGATGAGATCGCCCAAGGTGAAGAGCCCGAGGTCTTGGGGCGGCTGAAGGATCACATTGCCCAAATTAAATCGCGCAGGATAACGCAACACTAACCCGGCATTCTATTCAGGGGAGGGGGGTAAACCCCGCCATCCTTTCCTCCCCTTGGCGATTCAAATTTTAGTTAGAGGTCCCTGCTGGCAGTTCCCCGAATTTATCCGCTTCCCTTCCTCACAATAACGACTGCGCTGAACCCGTCCATGGGATGTTGATGAGGACGTGTTCGAAAGTATCCCTGTGAGTTAAACAAGGGGATCAAGTTCGGATGCTTTACCGCCAACTCGTCCGATGAATGGGCTCGGAAGGCCGTCTGTTCTTTAAGAACTTTTTCCACCACCCCCTCATTTTCCTCAGGTTCGAGGGAGCACGTGGCATACACCAATTGGCCACCTGCCGCCAGCGTCGGCAACGCATTCCGCAACATCGTGGCTTGTAAAACTGCTAACCGGGTAATGTCTTGCAGGGAAAGGCGCCATTTGATTTCCGGATTGCGCGCCAGCGTCCCTGTACCCGAACAGGGCGCGTCCAGCAGGATGCGGTCGAACTTTTCCCCGAATGGAAGCGGCTCCGCGGCATCCAATCGAACCATGGACAACCGAACCGCCTCCGGCACGCATCTTGGCAAAAGTCTAGCCAGGGTGCGCAGGCGAGCGGCACTGCGATCGCAAGCTACCAGGGTTCCGGCCCCCAGCGCCTGCGCGAGTTGGCCTGCCTTCATCCCTGGCGCAGCACAGAGGTCGAGGACGCGCTGCCCAGGCTCCGGCGACACCAGTTCCGCCACCAGTTGCGACGCTTCATCCTGAATCACGACGCGGCCTTCTTGGTAGGCCCTGCTAGTCTGAACTTGCCCGGACTCCACCTTGAGGCCGTGCGCATTGGCGTAAAGGCAATTCGATGTAACAACGCCCTCTGCCTCCAGCTCCTGCCGAATATCCTGTAGGGTGCCGCTGGCATCAACCACCCGCAGCGTGGTGCGGGGAGTCACGAGGCTGGAGTACGCAAGTGACAACGGCTCCAATACCCCGGCAACACTGGAATGCGCGGCTGTGCTTTCCCACCTTTTGAGCATCCACGCAGGAAATGCACGCCGCACGCTCTCCCGATTCTCGACAGAGAGATGTGCGATGCCGCTTCCTTGCAATCGCTCATTGGGCGGGCTGCACTTTCTTAGGACGGCGTTCACAAAGCCTGCGGCGGACCGTTTGCCGGTCGATTTGGTCAACTCCACGGCGTCGTCGACAGCCGCGTGCTTCGGCACTCTTCCCAAGAACCGAATCTGGTAAGCTCCCATGCGGAGAATCGCCAGCACTTCGGGATCAAGCACGGCCACTTTTCTTCGCGATAGGCGCTCAATCTGGAAGTCCAGTTCCCCCTGCCAGCGCAATACCCCCATGACGATTTCCGTCGCTAGGCGGCGGTCAGCATCATTCAAAGCCGAAACTTCAGGGCTCTGCAAGAGGTCAACGGCGAAACTAAGGCCGGATTCCATCCGGAGCAGAATTTCGTAGGCGACTCTTCGGGAGGGAGAAACTGGCATGTGTTAATGGGCCAAGTTTAAAGGGTGAAGGATAAAGTCTCTATTCGAACCTTTCCTCAGGAGCAATTTTCACCCCGTTGAGGAAATCGCGTGCCGCCAAGCGTTTGCGGCCTTCCAATTGAAGTTCCTTCGGCTCCAGCCACGTTCCCTGCCCGCAAACGATACGCAGGCGAACGCGGTCCGCAACGAGCGTCCCCGGCTCGAGCGGCAGGGTCTCGTCCGCGACGGGGCGAGATGCAGACCAGAGGTTCAAGTTCTTGCCGCGAAAAGTCGTGTAAGCCCCCGGCCAGGGTCGCAGTCCCCGAATGCGATTCCAGATGTCCATAGCGTGGAGATTCCAATCGATTCGCCCGTCTTCCTTTTTCAGAATGGGCGCGAGCGTGGCCTGAGCATCATCCTGAGCCTGCGCAGTGAGGGCGCCCTGCTCTAGCCCGCGCAATGTTTCAACCATCAAATCCGCGCCAAGCTGGCTCAGCCGCGTGCCCAACGTCTCTGATGTATCATCATCCTCAATTGGCACTTCCCTTTTCAACAGCGTAGCGCCCGTATCCAACCCCATATCGATGCGCATCGTGGTGACGCCGGTGACGGCTTCGCCGCGAATAACTGACCACTGAATGGGCGCCGCACCGCGATATTTGGGCAGTAGGGAGGCGTGCAAATTAATGCAGCCCAGCCGGGGAAGGTCGATCAACCACTGGGGGAGAATGTGCCCATACGCTACCACCACCACCGCATTGGGCCGGTAACGCGAAAGGAATTCCATAGCAGCGGGCTCTTTCAATTTTGCCGGCTGATAGACCTCCAAACCGGCGCGCAAAGCCGCTTCCTTCACTGGTGGCGCTTTAACTTCGTAACCGCGGCCACGGGGTTCATCCTGATTGGTAACGACAAGCTCGATCGTAAATTTCTCCGCGATGAGTCTTTCCAAGGTGGGAACAGCGAAATCGGGCGTGCCGAAAAAGACAAGGCTCATAGGTTCAATCAAAGGCTGAAGGATAAAGGCTAAAGGATGAACTGTGATGGGTGAAGGGTAAATGATAAAGGGTAAATGCTAAAAGCTAGGTGCCCTCAAGCGTGAGAGGATTCACCGGTTTGCCCGTTGAAGTTTCACTATTCATCCTTCAACCTTCATCCTTTAACCTTTATTTCTACCACTCTCCCGCCTTAATCATTTTTCGGACTCTGCGCTTGATGGACTCCCGCTTCAGTCGACCGACGTGGGTGATGAAGAGTTTTCCGTTCAAGTGGTCAATCTCATGGCAGAAGGCACGGGCCAGCAATCCCTCGCCACTCATGGTGAGTTCCTTGCCGTGGACGTCCTGTGCCCGCACGGTGGCACGTTCCGGACGAGGCGTTTTGGCGCGAAAATCCGGCAGGCTCAAGCAGCCTTCCTCCTGCACCTGTTCGCCTTCGATGGAAACGATCTCGGGATTCGCCAGCACCAGTTTGGCGTTAGGATCCTCGCCGCAGGTGGTGTCAATCACTGCCAACCGCAAAGGCAAACCGATTTGGGGCGCTGCCAAGCCTACGCCATTCGCCGCGTACATGGTTTCAAACATGTCCGCCACGAGTTTCTCAAGATTGCCGTCGAATTCGACAACCGGCTTGCCAGGCTTCTCCAGAACTTCTTTTCCGTATTTAACGATGGGATAGATCATTTTCGAAAATCGAAACTCGAAAATTGAAACTTGATAACTCGATCCGGGACGGGTCGAAGTGCCTTATCCTTCGCGGCATCCACCGTGGCGAGTTTCGAATTTCGATTTTCGAGTTTCGAGCTAGAACCTCCTGACTTGATCCACGTATCCATCAAAATTCCGGCGAGTCTCCTCCATCGAGTCTCCGCCAAACTTCTCCAGAAAAGACTTGGCCAGGGTAAGCGCCACCATCGATTCGCCCACGACACCGCCTGCGGGGAGCACACAGATATCGGAGCGTTCATACGCTGCCTTCACCGTCTCCTTGCTTTCAAAGTCCACCGATTCCAGCGGCCGGCGCAGGCTGGATATTGGCTTCAGATAACCCCGCACCACCAGGTCTTCCCCGTTGGTAATTCCACCTTCAAGGCCGCCAGCGCGATTAGTTTTGCGCGTAAACCGCTCGTGCATGCGGTCGTACCCGATCTCATCGTGTACGCCTGAGCCCATCGCAGCGGCGCTCGCGATGCCACTGCCAATCTCCACCGCTTTGACCGCTTGAATTGACATCACCGCCTGCGCCAACTGGCCGTCAAGCCGCTCGTCCCATTGGGCGCATGACCCCAATCCGGGGGGAAGGCCGCGCACTATCACTTCAAACGTTCCGCCCACCGTATCGCGATTCTCCGTGGCGCGGTCTACCACCGTCTTCATCCGCGCCTCAACAACAGGATCGACGCACGCCAGCATCAGATCTTCCCGGTCGCGCAAGGCCATGACAGCTTCAAACGGAACATGGTCATTGGCAAGGCTAACTTCGCCAAGGGCAACAACGTGGCTGGCCACTTCCACGGAAAGGTCCTTCAAGAAGAGCTTTGCCAACGATCCTACCGCCACTCGAGCGGTGGTCTCACGTGCACTGGCACGTTCCAGCACGTAGCGGGCATCGCGAAAATTGTATTTCAGGCAGCCTGGCAAGTCTGCATGGCCTGGACGCGGGCGCGACAGCGCCTTGTGCGCCGCCCTTGATTCCGGCGTGTCATCCACCGCCATCGAGTCTTTCCAGTTCTCCCAATCGCGATTCACAATCAGGACAGCGATGGGTGAACCAATCGTCTGGCCGTGCCGGACGCCGGAGAGGAATTGCGCCGTGTCAGACTCAATCTTCATGCGCCCGCCGCGCCCGTAGCCGCCCTGTCGGCGCTTTAGTTCGCGGTTCACATAGTCAAAATCCACCCGCAGGCCCGCGGGCAATCCCTGTAGGATTGCAACCAAGCCTTGACCATGTGATTCACCGGCGGTTTGAAAACGCAGCATATCTCTCACTTTGACGCTGACGCAGCGTGGCATCCTGACTATGAAATATTAACGAATTCTCCGCGATCGGTCAAAATTCTACCACTGCACCACTCTGGAAACAGCACCGTTTGACCCGATCTCAAATGTTGTCAGAACGGATTTCGCGCCCATTGCCGGCTCTTCTAGTTTATAATTCAGCCCTTTCGGGGATCCTATGCGCTACCTGTTGCTCAGTGACGTCCATTCCAACCTGGAGGCTCTCTACACCTGTCTTGAGCTTGCAGCTGGAAGATACGATAAAGCGATCTGTTTTGGCGACCTCGTGGGCTACGGCCCGAATCCCAACGAGGTGATCGATAAGATTCGCAACCTGTGCACCGTCGTCATTCGCGGTAACCACGACAAGGCCTGTTGTGGAATTGACGACGCCAAGGAGTTCAACCCTTACGCCCGTATGGCCACGGAATGGACGCGCCAGGCGCTGACCCCCAGGAATCTTGAGTACCTTCGCGCCCTCCCTATGGGGCCCGCCGTAATGGAGGGATTCATCTTTGTGCACGGCTCGCCCAACAATGAGGACGAGTATATTCTGGGACCTGCCCAAGCCCTACCCTTGCTTCGCGGCCCGGAAACTCAAATTGTCTGCTTTGGCCACACCCACTTACAAGGTGGATTCACGCTTTCAAGTGAAGGGCGTTTTCAGTCCATCCGCATCCCCGCTACACCTGATGGCCTGACCCTGACGGTGCCCATTGAGGACGGCGATCGCTATCTGATCAATCCTGGGTCCATCGGCCAGCCCCGCGACCACGACTGGCGCGCCGGGTTCGCAATTCTTGACCTGGACCAGAAAGCGGTGGAGTACTACCGCACCCCGTACAACGTAGCCCAAACCCAGGCAAAAATGGAAAAAGCCCAACTGCCCCTGCCACTCTACCGCCGCCTGGAATTGGGACGGTAAAAAGCTCGGGTCAAGGGATTCGGGACAAGGGAATAGCTCCTGACCTTCTTGTCCCTTGTCCCGGTCTCATCAAAACTCCAGGTACACCGCTTTCGCCGACGGTGGCGCCTGGTTCCAATCCACGGGCATGTGCTCAAACGTCACACGGAAGGCCAACGTCTCACCCGGCTGCAAGGGTGCGGCTCGATCTGCCAGGGGATGGGCGGTCTCCCGCAACACTACCTGATTAAGGGAATCGACGAAATCCAACTCCACATCAAGATTGCGCACCGGCTTCGAGCCCTGGTTGGTAACGCTGCCATCCAGGTACGTCACGGTATCATTCAGGAAGTTGGCGGCGGCGCTCATGTGGAAATCAGCGAATGCGATGGAGGCAAGGTAGGTCTTCTGCCCGGCGCTTAAGGGCGGCCGCGATGCCGCCACCATCGCTGGACGCGTTACCACCTGGTGCTGGTGGAAAACCAGGATCGCCACAAGCCCCGCTAGAATTAAAGACACGACTAAAATGATGATGGTGAGAGTGGAAACGCCGTGATCGTTCCGAGGCATGTTTGGCAATCAGGTTCCGGCCACCGTCAGGCCGGAAATCAGTAACGTGGGCGCAGAAATCGCGCTGCGAAATTCCAGGTCAGAGCCGACCATCTCAATATTGTTGAGCATCTCCGGCAGATTTCCGGCGATGGTGACCTCTTCCACTGGATAGGCGAACTCTCCGTTTTCAATCCACATCCCCGCTGCTCCGCGGGAGTAATCGCCGGTCACAATATTAACCCCAAAGCCGATCAACTCCGTAACATAAAATCCTGACATCACCGACTTGCGGATTTCGTCCGCGCTGTGCGGGCCGGGCGCAAGGTAAAAGTTCTTCGGTCCCACATTCGGCGGCCCGGAAACGCCTCGCGAGGCATTCCCCGTGGTGCGCATAATCAACTTCTTCGCGGTGTAGCAGTTTAACAGGTAATTTTGGAGCACGCCCTTCTCAATGACCGGGGTTACGGAGGCAGCGATTCCCTCGCCATCAAAGGGCCGCGTGCCAAATCCGCCTGGCCTCAAACCATCGTCGAGCACGGTCACGCGGTCATTGGCAACCCGTTGGTTCAACTTTCCTGTGAGAAACGAAGCGCTGCGGTAAATCGCATCGCCACGAACCGCTTCAAAGATGTGTCCCACCAGCGAGGGCGCGGTTTCCGGATCGAAAATCACCGGCACCTGGCACGTGGCCATCTTACGACCGCCGAGCTTGCGCAAGGCGCGCTCGGCCGCTTTGCGGCCAACGGCCTCGGGACTTTCCAATTCACTGCGGCGGCGCGAGACGGAATACCAATAGTCGCGTTGCATGCCGCCATCTTCCGCCACCGGAGCTACGGAACCCGCGCAGTAGGATGTACGGTAACTCCCCGCGAATCCCAATGAGTTGGCATAAGCGCGGCGTCCAACACTCGCTTCAAACCACGCCCCCTCGGAATTCTTAATGCGAGGGTCCGCGTCGAGGGCTGCACGCTCCGCCCGCCGGGCGTAGTCAATGCGCTCTTCGGTGGAGAGAGCCGCCACATCGTCGGAATAGAGGCCCAAATCGCCTTCATATTTGCCCAACAGCGAGGCGTCGGGCAGGCCGCTGGCAGGATCTTCCGAGGTCACCCGCGCCATCGCCAGAGTGCGCTCCACCAGCCGCTCCAAAGATATTGCGGAAAAGTCGCTGGAGAACGACGATGCGCTGCGTACGCCAAGAAATATGCGCAATCCCAAAGCCTTGGACGCAGCCTCTTTCAGCTTTTCGATCTCGCCCAGCCGCAGCGCCGTGGAAAACTCATCCGACTCAAGCACGGTCACGTCCGCGGCCGTGGCGCCCGCACGCATCGCCCGTCCTACAAGTTCCGCGGCAATCTGTTCCAGTTGTTGTTCCATAAGTATCTAGTATTACTATGTTAAGTTTG
>PLSX01000246.1 GCA_003165315.1 Acidobacteriota bacterium | reverse complement strand
GTCTCAATTTTGGGGTTCACTCCATTCACGTCGTTTCCTGATTCTTGTGCCTGCTTGTCGATATTGCACGCTTGGTAGAAGCCGGTTAGTCCCCTGCTTACCGCCTCCCATTAGGACTTGGACATGACAAGATGTCCCTCGCTCCCCACTGATCCAGAGCGGCCCAGCGAAAGCTGAACGGCTCAGCATAAAACGCCACTGGATAAAGGGGCGAAATGCCCCTCTCGGATTGCGCCATTTGGTCGCTTAATTCCGTTCGGGACTCAATCTTGTTGCAGATGAATGCACCATATCGCACCGTTCCCCAAGCTGAATTCCCAGGCCTACGCCTCTTTGACGGTCAAGATCGAGGCGAAGGGGTCAGAAAGTGGCGAACCAAGGTCTATCGGTGCATGTCCCGGCCAAGCAGGGGCATGGACAAGACGCCCGCTCTACGTCGGCGGCTGGCCGTGGCGCCCATCCAGCGCTAACAGGCAGGAGTGCCTGTGCCACCTTACTTGGATCGGGTTTTGGCTTCTGCCAGTGATTCAGCAAGGCCGTGGGGTTCAAGGGCGGTTTGCAGTTGGTCCACGGAATGGAACACGATGCCGTTCATTCCCAGCGTTTGCGCGGCAATGACATTTGATTCGCGGTCGTCGATGAAGAGGGTCTGTGCGGCGGGTTCACCCAACCCTTCAAGGCAGGAGTGAAAGATGGCGGGATCGGGCTTCAAGAGCTTATGTTCGCCGGAAAAGGTGATCTGGTTCATGAAACCCATCCAGCGACCGGTGCGGCGGAGGTAATCGCCCACGTTGCGCGAGATGTTGGAAATAACCGCGGTCTTCAGTCCTTTGCCGCGCAGCAGGCGAACCCATTCCACCATCACCAGGTTGGGCCTTCCCCAGATTTGGCAGTCCAGGGCAGCGAGCTTGTGAATCTGCGTGGGAGAGAAGTTGCGGCCCACATCGTGCCCAAATTCCTGCCAGTAGGCAGCGGCATCGAGGTCGTCAAGGTCGTAGGCGTCGCGATAGCGCCAGTAGGTCTCATTGAAGGCCGCAAGATCCACTCCAATGGCTTTGCGCAGCGGCTCATAATCCTGCGGGGTCGGCGCCAGACTGATGACGCACCCGTAGTCGAAAATGACAGTGGTTAAAGACATAGCTGAATTCGCAACTCATTTCCTGTTGAGGATTTCAGAAAGTCACTTCTGAATTTGGTGCCGGGTCTTGGAGTGCGGTCGCAGCCGCTACCGCTTTCCTCCTGGGTTTCGTCCGGTTCCGCCCGGGATTCATATGGCAATGACGCAAGGGCGGGAGGACAAAAGGCGGTAACTGCCGCGACCGCACTCTTTGGCGCTTACGCTTCGAACAGTGACTGGACGAATTCCTCGGGGTTAAAGGGCAGCAGGTCGTCGATCTTTTCGCCCACGCCGACAAACTGAATGGGCAGCCCCAGCTCGCGCGCGATGGCGATCACCACGCCACCCTTGGCCGTACCGTCCAGTTTGGTCAAGATGATGCCGGTGGCGCCGCCATGGTCCACAAACTGGCGCGCCTGTTGCAATCCGTTCTGCCCCGTGGTGGCATCGATGACCAATAATACTTCGTGGGGGGCATTGGGGATTTCGCGCGCCGCGATTCGGCACATTTTGCTCAGCTCCGCCATCAGGTTGGTCTTGGTATGCAGGCGGCCCGCGGTGTCAACAATCACCATGTCGGGATGCCTGGTTTTGGCGGCGGCGAGGGCGTCAAACAGAACAGCGGCAGGGTCGGCGCCGGACTTCTGCTTGATCATCTCAATGCCCAGTCGTCCGGCCCAGATTTCGAGCTGCTCGTTGGCGGCGGCGCGAAAGGTGTCAGCCGCGCAGAGCAGCGTGCGGCGGTCCTGCTGCTTGAAGAAATGCGCCAGCTTGGCGATGCTGGTGGTCTTGCCTACACCGTTCACTCCCACCACAAAAATGACCGTCGGCATGCCGGGAGGTGGCTGAGTGGCCTTGGGAGCGGCTGATCCTTGCGCGGGATTTTGCAGGATCTCCAGAATCCCTTGCTCCACTGCAGGGCGCAATTGCGAGGTTTCCCGCAGCTTCCCCTGGCTGATCTGCAGCTTCAGGCGGCCTAAGATTTCCTGTGTGGTGCGCACGCCGAGGTCGGCGGTGATCAGAGTGGACTCAAGGTCGTCCAGGACGGAGGCGTCGAGAGTTGACTTCTTGTCAACAATCTCTTCGATCCGCTCAACAAGCTGGGCCTTAGTGGAAGCGACGGCCTGCTTGAGGCGGTCCAAGAAGCCGGGCTTTTTGTCTTTATCTTTGCTGGCGGAACCGAACAGGGAAACCATAGGTATTCATTCTATCTTGAACTCGCAATAAGGCGGGAAAAATCCGAGAAATTCCGGCATACGCCGGCTTATTCGCTCAGAAATGTGGGGTGCCCACCGGATCCGCAGGCGCAGCGGCAATGGTTCGACGCCGGACTTCAAATTTCGCCAGGCTGCCCTTGCCCAGAGCGGAATCCAGAGCGTCCACGACAATGGGGTCGTATTTGGTGCCCGCATGCCTGCGCAGAATCTCCAGCGCCTTGGGAAATTCCGAACCGATCTGGTAGGGACGGTCAGTAGTGATGGCATCAAAGGTGTCGGCCACGGCGATGATGCGAACCATCAGCGGCATCTCATCGCCCTTGATGCCATCGGGATAGCCGAGGCCGTTCAGGGCTTCATGGTGCCAGCGAATGCCGGGAAGCATCTCATTGAGCTGCTTCACCTGGCGAACAATTTCATACCCCATCACTGTGTGTCGCTTCATGATCTCGAACTCTTCGTTGGTAAGGACGCCGGGCTTCTTGAGCACGCGGTCTTCAACGCCGATCTTGCCCACGTCGTGCAAGGTGGCGGAGATGCGAATCTTATCCACTTCCTCTTCCGGCAGTCCGATCTCACGGGCCAGGATGGTGGAATACTGCGCCACACGGCCGGAATGGCCTTTGGTGTACGGGTCCTTGGCGTCGACGGCGGCGGCAATCATTTCAATGGAGTCGATAAACAACTGGCGATTCTGCTCAGAAGCCATTTTCAAATTGCCGATGTAGCGTTGAATGTCCTCGGCCATTTGATTGAACGTGGAAGCGAGTTCGCCAATTTCCGTTCGGCTGCGGATCTCCGCGCGCTGGGTAAAGTCGCGCTGGGCAATGGACCGGGCCGTCTGCGTCAGCATGTCGATGGGGTGAGTGATCGCCTTTGCGGCCATGAATCCGATAACCAGGCTGAGTATGACCAGCAGCAGGCCCCACTCAAAGGTCTGGCGGCGCATTTCGAAAACCGTAAAGTAGGCGTCGCTGGTCTTACGCTGGACGATCACGCCCCAGCCCAATTTTTGCGTGGGTGAGTAGGTGCCGAGCATCATGATCGTGCTATTGCCCTTTTGCAGGGGGAAGAGGGAAGTTTCCGCCACGCGCGCACGGCCCTCCCATTCGAGGAACTTCTGCACGATGGGGATGGCCTCCATATCCATCCCCGCAAGCTTGTCGGGGTCGTTGGACGTCACCAACCGCCCGGCATTGTCCACAACATAGGCTTCCAGGCCTGACCGCTCACTGGTATCCACCAACTCCTGGGTAATGGGTCTAATGGTTACAACGGCAGCCATCATTCCCAAGAATTGGTCCTTCTGCTTAATGGGTTCCCCCATGACCATGACCACTTCATTTTCATGGGAAGTGAGAACGGTGATAGGGTTGCTGCGGTACTCCTGCCCCTGCTGGGCGGCAGTGAAGGCTGCCTCCAGGGATTTGAGCAGAAAAGGGTCGCCAGCGGCGTTGAAGTCGTGCGCCCGGGCATCGACACCTCGTGCCTGATTATTCAGCACGGTGGCATAAAGAACTGCGGGGCGGTCCGCCACAAATCCTTCCAGTGCTACGCGGAGGTCGGGATCGGACGAATATTTGGCGGCGGGGATGTGAGTGGCCAGCGGCACTACTGTGTCAAAAAATTCCTTCAATTGCTGATTCAGGTTGTCCATGTAAAGCGAGATAACCTGTGAAAGCGATTGCGAGGTAATGGTCTGGAGCACACTTTCCTGCGTCTCCAGCCGTTCCCGGTTCATTGACATCATTTTGGATCCATAGAACCAAAGCGGAACCACCGTGATGCCAATCAGGATCAACAGGATGACGTAGAGTATCCGGACGCGTGTTCTCTTACCATGTCTCATTGGCCGCTCAATAAGCATATTTTAGGCAATTGCGAACTTGAAATCAATACTTTGTGAACACATGGTACTTTGGTGCTATATGGGGTCCTACTGGCGCCAGGGCGCAGATCCCCCCAGAGTGCGGGAGAAAGATGGTATAATGGTAGCCGGTTGTTTACAGGGCAACCAGCACAATTTGCATCCGGGAAATGCCCGGCGCGCCGCCGTGATTCGGAACCCTTTTCTGAGGAAAAGGTCTGAGGCTGGTGCGCCGCGGTAATAAGGAGGTTATACATGTACCCAGAAGAATATGTTCAGCCCGTCAGGGAAGAGCTGACTCGTATCGGTTTTCAGGAGTTACGGACGGCGGCAGAGGTGGATTCTGTCTTGTCGAAAAACAGCGGCACAGTTTTGGTGGTGGTCAATTCTGTTTGCGGTTGCGCCGCAGGGCGGGCCCGTCCCGCTGTGGCCATGGCGATTGAGAATAAAGCCCGACCTGATGTTTTGACGACGGTGTTTGCAGGTCAGGATGCCGATGCCACAGCCCGCGCGCGCACTTACTTCACCGGTTATGCGCCTTCATCCCCCTCGGTTGCCTTGCTTCGTGACGGTAAGCTGGTATTCATGCTGGAGCGGAAAGAAATTGAGGGACGCGATCCGTATGCTATCGCCGAAGATTTGACCAATGCGTTTGATAAATACTGCGCGAAGAGCACCGTCGCGCAGGCCAATTAAGTGGGGCTCTTAGCAGATAGAGTAGGAGCAAAGCAGCCCGGGATTTCTTCCTTGCCGTAGATTGTTGTCGGTTTTGTCGCAAACGCCGAGAACGCAACCGCAGACCACCATCTTTTCACTGGGAGTGGGCCGGACAGCTTCTCCTCTGCTGCCTGGATGAACTCGTCCCACCCAGTGTCCTACTGTGCAATTTCGACGGAGATTAGGCTGTCAGTAATCATTCGACAGATGAGGTCATAAGGGAACATGTGGCGCTTGTAAGCAATAATTGATTTGACCCCTTTCCACATAAAGGGCTTTTCCGTCAAATTTGTCACGTTCACTCGGTGCAACTGGAAGCCTTCTTCATCTAAGGTGATGGCGAAGCATGGGCTGGGAACCCTACTGCTCTCGGTTCTCACGAGATGCGATCGCAACCACTCTAGCTTTACTATTCCTCTTTCAGCGACCTTTCCATCAACTCGCGAATGGCCTCGCGCGGGGAAACCTCTCCCTCCAATATTCTGTTAACTTGCTGCGTGATTGGCATCTCCACGTGGTGTTTTGCTGCCAATGCCACCGTGGCCTTGGTCGTCTTGACGCCTTCGGCAACCATGCGCATGGAGCCGATAATCTCTTCCAATTTGCGTCCCTTGCCCAGTTCCACACCGACCGTACGATTGCGGCTGAGGTCCCCTGTGCAGGTGAGTACCAGGTCTCCCATGCCGGCAAGACCTGCCAGGGTTTCGCGCTTGGCGCCGCAGGCACAGGCCAGGCGTGTCATCTCTGCCAAGCCCCGAGTAATCAGCGCGGCGGTGGGGTTGTGCCCCAGCCCCAATCCTTCTACCACACCCGCGGCGACCGCAATCACATTCTTTACCGAACCGCCCAGTTCAACCCCAACCACGTCGGTTGAAGTGTAGAGTCGAAGTGCCGGGGAGGCAAATTCACGCTGCACTTGCTGAGCCGCGTCGCGGTCGCTTGACGCCACAACCACAGCTGTGGGATCGCCAAGAGCCACCTCTTTGGCAAAGCTGGGTCCGGAGAGTGCGCATAAACGCGGTGCGAACGACTCACCCACGACACTTTGGATGACTTCACTCATTCGCATCAAGCGGACAGTATCCAGCCCCTTGGTGGCACTGACGAAAATCATCTCCGGTCGCAGGTGCGGGAGCATTTGCCTATAGAGTGTTCCGCAAACATGCGAAGGCATGACGGTGACAACGATCTCCGCTCCTGCCAGCGCTTCCTCGAAGTTGCACGTAGCAGCAAGATTTTCCGGTAGCTTGACTCCAGGCATGAAGAGTTCATTCTCGTGCCGGGCGCGGATGCTCTCCACCACCTCGGCTTCGTAAGCCCAAAGTGTTACCGAGTGGCCCAATTGTGCGAAAGTGGCCGCCAAGGCCGTGCCCCAATTGCCTGCGCCGATAGTTGCGATGGTTTTCATAAATACACAGTCCCACGTCCGAAGTCTGGGGTCCGAGGTTCAAATCCTGGCATCCTCGGCACCTTTGCCTATTGACGGCCGACTTCGGACTCCGGACCTCGGACTTCGGACTTCTTCCTTCCCACCTTACTCTCTGTTCCCGCCAACAGCCTTCCAATATTCCCGTGGTGCATGGAGATGATAATCAGTGCGCTGCCGGCCGCGCCCAAGACGATGGAGAGCGGGGGGTGTTTCATGAAATATACAAGAACCGGAAACGCGGCCGTGCCGACGATTGAGCCCAGAGAAATATAACGCCAAATCGCCACCACGATGGCAAAGATCAACAAAACTAAAACAACCTGCACGGGCGCGAGGGCAATGAATACACCTACGCCGGTGGCTACCCCTTTGCCGCCTCGGAATTTAAGCCAGACAGGGAAGCAGTGGCCTAAAATTGCCGCGACGGACGCACACGCGATCCATTTTGGGTTTCCTGAAAGTGGAATCCATCCATTACTGCCAGAAGTCAGCCGGGAGGCCAGCAGGACGGCAAGGATCCCTTTGCCGACGTCCAGGATGAAAGTGGCCACGAACCCAATGACGCCGAGGTTCCGCATTACATTGGTTGCGCCAGTGGAACCGCTCCCCGTGCTGCGGACATCAACCCCTTTTTGCCAGCGGACGATGAGGTATCCGAAGGGAATTGACCCGAGCAAGTAGGCGAAGACAGGAGTGAGCAAGCTCGTCATATTAGTTTTTGAAAGAAGTGGCTAGTTGATGGTGGCTAGTGGTTAGCAGAGCTCATCGAGCATTCACACCCTTCGCCGCTATCCACTAACCACTGTTCTTAGGAAATCGAACCATCTTTCGGTACTGCGCGCCTTGAGGTGACAGTTTACTTTCAAACAGGAAGAATTCTGACGCCTCAAATTTTCCCAGCGATGTCATCGCCCGCGCCGCAACCGCGGCCTCCAAAGATGGTTGCGGGCGAGGCACCTGGAAGCGTGCCAGAGTCAAATGCGGTGAAAAGGCACGGTCCTCGCGCGCAAACCCGACCTTTTCCAAGCGGCTATCAACCAGTGCGGCGAGATCTGCCAGGAAGGACGGCGCTGCGACTCCGGCCCAGAACACCCGCGGCCTCTGCGCGTGGGGGAAGAATCCGAAGCCCTTCACTTCCACAGAGAACGGCTTAATTGGGTCAATTTTTGTCAGAGCTTCCACCACCTGTTTGGTCTGTGCGTCGGAAATTTCGCCCAGAAATTTGAGAGTAAGGTGAATCCCTTCGGGTCGCGTCCAACGCGCGTCGCTTGCGGCACTGCGGAAACTCTGCTGTGCTTCAGCCAGCGAGGCATGAAGGACTTCCGGCAAATCTATGGCAATGAAGGCACGCATGGCATCGTCCAATGATTAGGGATCAGGGATTAGGGGTTAGTGAATTCTGAATTCCGTATTTGAGCTACGCCCAAGTTGTGGGTGCTTCATCTCAGTTCCGAGGTTCAAAGCTCCATCCGCAAAATCGAGAATACCCAACTCCTATTCCCTAACCACAAATTCCTAATCCCTAATCCTCCGCCTCACCATTTCCAGCGCCATTTGAGTGGCCCAGTAGCGTACGCGGTCGCGGTCGCCGGGAAAGTGAAATTCCCGCACTTGAGTTCCACGCTCGTCGGCAAGGGCGATGAAAACCAAGCCCACGGGTTTCTCCTGGGTGCCGCCAGTAGGACCGGCAATCCCCGTAATCCCCAGACCGATGGAGGATCCCGCGCGGGAACGCACGCCCTCCGCCAGTGCCTGGGCAACGGACTGGGAAACAGCGCCATGGATTTGAATCAGCTCTGCAGGAACCCCTGCCCATCGTATCTTCATCTCATTGGTGTAACAAACCGCGCCCCCCAGGAAATAAGTGGAGCTTCCGGAGATGCGGGTCAGGCGTTCAGCCAGTAAACCACCCGTGCAACTTTCTGCCACGGCGATGGTTCTCTGCCGCATCACTAGATACATACCCACTACTTCTTCCAGGCTCTCGCCTTTGGTGGAGTAGACGTGGTCACCGAGCGCCAATTCAATTTTATCGCCAAGTTCGGCCAGCCGTGTTTCAACCTCCCGGTCGGTTGCGGCACGAGCACGTAGATGGATTTCAATGGATCCCAGCGAGGCAAGAATGGTGGTGGTGGGATTGGTAAAAGGGCGGTAGAGCGGGGCAATCAGCTGGTCGACTTCCGACTCCGGCAACCCCACAATTTTATACACTCGAGTTTTGATTCGCCCCCCGGAGCCCAAGCGTTCCAGGCGCGGAACACAAGTGGATTCAAACAAAGGTTCCAGTTCGCGAGGCGGGCCCGGCAACAAGATTATGATGTTGTCCTTGTGCTCAATCCAGATACCCGGCGCCGTGCCGTTCCTGTTTTCCAGCCATTCGGCACCCTCAGGTACTTGGGCTTGCCGCAGGTTATTTTGCGGCATTGGGCGGCCCAGGCGGGCATAGCGCTGCTGGATGCGCTGGCGCAACTCCCCGATTTCATGCAGTGGGCGTTCCAAAACCTTTGCCACCACATCACGGGTCAAGTCGTCATCGGTTGGCCCCAGACCGCCTGTCAGGATAATCAGAGGTGAGCGCCCTAGCGCCGCACGAAATACTCCAGCGAGGTCGTCAGTTGAGTCCCCCACAATGGTTTTGAATCGCACCAGAATTCCCAAGTTGTTCAGTTTTTCCGTAAGGTGAAGGGAGTTGGTATCGATATGTTGGGGAGTCAGGAGTTCTGAACCGACGGCGATGATTTCGGCATCCATAATTAACTCTAGGTTATAAGCTCTTAGCTCTCAGACTCTTGCTATCAGGTTTCAGCTCACGGCGACTTACGCTCACCGTCGGGCGACAAGCAAAGGGATGATTTTTACGCTGAAAGCTGAGAGCTGATCGCTACTTCACCAGCGGTAATCCTTGTACGCCCAGGGGGAGTTCAACCAGAGAACTGTTGGTGGCAAGAATCAGGGCTCCCTGGCGGCCAAAGGCCAAGCCAACCAAGTCATATCCAGAGACCACCAGTTCAGCCCTGGCATCCGGTGTCACGCGAACAACACCTCGCGCGCCGGCCAGGGAAGCCGTAACGTAGATGTTTCCGTCCACATCAAAAGCCAGCCCCTGCGGCCGCCCTAGGCCTCTATAAAATGACGTGACCACGCCTGCCGGAGAGATGCTCATCAGGTGATCAAAACTGGATGTGGTGGGGCCAGTCAAGTACAGGTCGCCCGTTGGCCCAAAGGCAAGATGGTAAGCGGCCACGCTGGGTTCAACTGTGGCGAAAACAAAGATTTGGCGATCTGGGCTTATCTTGAAAATCGTTCCAGTGCGGTCGCCCACGTAAAGGTTTTCATCCCGATCGAAGGCCATTCCTGTGGCCACTCCCATTCCCTGCGCGTAGGTGGAGCGTTGGCCGTCGGGCGTTACCCGATAAATTGAGCCTTCCGTACGGCTTGACACGTAGAGATTTCCCTGGCGATCAAAAGCCAATCCGGTTGCATTCATGACCTCATTCAAGAACGGGTGCATGACGTGATTAAGATCGATTTTGAAGACCGACGTGGAAACTTTCTGCCCACGAGCCCCGCTAAATGTGGCGAAAATATTTCCCTGCGCATCCAGGGCGGGGTTGGCTACAGGATGAAGGTTTTCAGCAATGGTTCTGCCCACCAGAACAGGGGCAGGCGCGCTCGCTCCGTTCCCGGTCTCTACCGTCAGACTCCGACTGGTGATCTCCTCTGGAACGCGGACGATTAAGCGATTCGATGAACTCAAAAGCAGGCTTCCCGGCTGATCGCCAAAGCGTACTTGAGGACGGTGGCCATTATCCGCCAATCCAGTTCCCCGGATTACCAGCTCTCCCCCCGGAATCGCGGCAAGCGGACTCATACTGGCAATTTGCGGCACATTTTTCCCCGTGGGCGTAGTTCGCTCCAATTGTAGTCCCTGCTTCCCAGGGGTTTTGCCCGCAGTCTTTTCGGCCGGAGGCTCCGGCTTTTCAGTTTTCTTCCACAAGCTCATCGATGGACCAATCCAATCACGGCCAGCACAGCCAAGCTGTACAAACCGGCGATGACATCGTCAACCATAATACCCCAGCCGCGCGGAATTCGCTCTGCCTGCCGAGCCGGAAAAGGCTTTACGATATCGAACGCTCGAAACAGCAGGAATCCCCCTATCAGCCATTTCCAAGTGGCATGGGGAATCAGCAGAAATGTGAGCATCTGGCCGACAACTTCATCCATCACCACCTTGCCGGGGTCTGTGCGGCCAAAAAACTCCTCCGCTTCCCCCGCTGCCCAAACGCCTGCAGCGAAAAGAACCAGCGAGGCTGCGGCCAGAACGGCAATCGAAGCGATTCCGCGCAATGGCAATCGCCCTAACCCCACGACGATGGCCACTCCCACCAGGGACCCCGCGGTTCCAGGGGCGACAGGGAAGTATCCCGCCCCGCCCGCAGTGGCAATCCAAATGGCCGGTCCCGCCTGCCGTTCAGTCAAGCTCCCCCTTGCTGTCAGCGCTGCTTTCCCCCGCCGCGTTCTCTTCATCGGGATCAAGCGGCGCCGGGACCCGGTAGCGGCCTTCCAGCCAATTGTCGAGGTCAATCATCTTGCACCGTTCGCTGCAAAAGGGACGGAACGCATTGCCTTCCCACGTGACGCTTTGTTTACAAATGGGGCAGCGCATGGTCATGGTCTAGGCTGACGGAACCGCGGCGGCTTGAATTTGCACCAGGGCGCCCACCACGGGCAGCGGGTTTGACCTCGATGGTCTATCGGCAAACACCTCCTGCTCCAGGCGTGCCACCAAATCATAATCTCCAACTTCCGTAACCGTGGCCCAGCGGAACTCTCCGCGCTTGGGTTCGGGGCCTTCGAAATCATTGATGAGGATGCAGCCGTCGATGCCGGGTGCCTGGCGTTCGCTGCGGCCCTGGTAAAGCAAATCGGTTTCTTCCGAGGGTCCTTCCACCAAAACGGGCAGGGATTTTCCCACCATGCGCTTTAAGTTGCGCCGGGATACCTTGCGCTGAAGAGCCATCAATTGCTTTTGCCGTCTGCGGGCAACTGAACCCTTCACTTGGTTCGGCAATTCAAAACTCTTGCTGGATTCCTCGTTGGAGTAGAGGAAAACGCCCATATGATCAAACTCCGCTACAGCGACAAAATCCAGTAATTCCTTGAAGTCTTCATCGGTCTCACCGGGATAGCCCACGATGAATGAAGTCCGCAGGGCCACGCCGGGAATGGCAGACCGGATTTTCTCAAGCATGCGCAGGAAATGTGTGCCATTGGAGCCGCGCTTCATCAGTTTTAGGACATTTCCACTGGCGTGCTGTAAGGGAATATCGAAATACTTCGCCACCTTGGGCGTTTCCGCTACAGCTGCAATTAGAGCGTCGGTAACCCTGTTAGGGTAGCAGTACAGAAAGCGCACCCAGACGAGATCCTGGATTTTGCCGAGCTCTCGAAGTAGCGACGGCAATCCGTCCCGAAGCCCCAGATCTTCGCCATAACTGGTGGTGTCCTGCCCGACAATGGTAAGTTCCCGCACTCCCTGTTGGGCCAGGTTTTCCGCTTCGCGGATGACTGAGGCGAAACGCCGCGAGCGGAAAGCCCCTCGCATCTGGGGAATTACGCAGAACGCGCAGGGATGATCGCAACCCTCGGCAATCTTCAAATAGGCGGAATGGCCCGGTGTGGATAGTATGCGAGGCGTAAACTCATGGTAGAGATAAGGCTCCGCGGGCGCGCCGGAAATTTCTGGCTGGAAAGTGTCTGTGCAGGCCTCCAAGACGCGCTCCAGCTCATTCGTCCCGATTACGTAATCGACTTCAGGAATCTGCTCCTGAATTTCCTTGCGGTAGCGCTCCACCAGGCATCCAGCAACGACCAGCCTTTTGGCATTGCCAAATTTCTTGTAATCGGCCATTTCCAGGATGGTATTGATGGATTCCTGCTTGGCGGGTTCAATAAAAGCGCAAGTATTGACGATGATGACATCGGCTTGGTCAGGTCGAGGCGTTAGCTCATACCCCTGGTGGGCCAGAATTCCCAGCATCACTTCACTGTCCACAAGATTCTTGGGGCAGCCCAGACTTACCATTCCAATTTTTTTGGGCATAGTTTTAAGCTTCGCGACATTTCCTGTATTTCTTGGTCACTAGAAATCTTAACACAAAAGCCGGGGTTAGGGATTAGAGGTCGGAGACGAACAATGGGACAAAGGGGGAAGGATTGGGGTTTGATCAAACGGTTCCCGGTGCCATGCAGCCCCGATTCAAAAACCTCCCATCCTAAGTCGTTCATCCCAGAAGTGAATCCTCGTAATTAAAGTTTCCAAAGGGCTGCTTTCCCGTATCCCTTGTCCCGCACTTTCACTGCAGCTTCCACGTGAAAACTTGCTTTTCGGAGGAGGCGGCGATGAATCGGCTATCCGGGGAGAAGGCCACGTCCAGCAGCGGTTCCTGACTTTCCTGCAGGGTTTGCAGCAGGGTGCCATCCTCTGCTGACCAGACACGGACAGTATGATCTTCGCCCGCGGAGGCGATCCACCTGCCATTCGGTGAAAATTCAGCGCGATGGACGGGGCCGTGATGCCCCTCAAGGGTCTGTTGGAGTTTCCAGTCACCAACGGAATAGATCCGCAATTTGCCATCTTCGCAAGCTGTTACAACCTTGGTTGTATCTCGCGAAAAGGCCATGCTTAGAACCGTGCCTTCATGTCCGCGCAGCTCATCCACAAATTTGTGAGTCTTTAGCTGCACTACACTGGGGTCTGCGCCGGCTGTGGTTTGAATCTGCGCCAACAGCAGCCAGTGCCCGTCGGGAGAGAACTCATAGAGATTGGGAATCTGCGTCAGGTCGGGGATGGAGATGACTCCGCCTTGGTCTGATTGCGGTTTCCACATCTCGAAGTTGCTCTCCTTGTATAGGACCACGTAGCCGATGGCTGGGAAGTAGCAAGCAGGACTGTATCCTCCCTTGGTGCCCAAGGCGCTTAGCTTTCCGTCTATATGATCCCCGTCAACATCCCATCGAAATGCAAGTAAAGGAGTGGGCGCAGCCGTTTTCCCTTTGGGATGCATAATCCCGTTCGCAAGCATAAAGATGTCGTGGGAAGAGGTGAAGCTGGCGGAGTGGATTTCCAAATCGTGAAGATCGGGGAAGTGGGGTTTCAGGACTTTGGGACCCGCGCCACTGTTCAGGTTCATAATCACCACTTTGTCTTCAGAAGCCACCGCAAGCAGGGAACTGTCGGGTGAGAATGCGCCGTCGGATGAGTATCTCAATGCCAGGTGGCCTTCTGCATGGCCATCACTAACCCACACGACTGCCGCCGGAGGGCCTTCCACTGTATCGACCTGTGCGTGCAGAGGCGTAATAGGCAGGAAAATCGCGATGATAATGAGGGCAGTCTTCAGGAACCTGGCGCCGGCAGTCTGATCCTCAACGCTCCTCTCCTGCCCATCGGATTTTGACTTCTGGCTCCTTTGAAACCATCGGAGTCTAAGCTTCGGAATGGGAATCAAACAAGTTCTCCCTTGGCAAGCCGATTCACCAAATCCCGGTCCGCTTCCAGGAAATTGTACTGGGGAAGGCTGGAGCGCGGAGCCCACTTTACGGCCTCAAACACCTGGTTTCGAACCTCGCCTACGAAGTTCGCTATTGAGAAGAAAATCACCTCCACGAAGCGATCGGGATAATGATGGCGCAGGCGGAAAACTTCCTTTCCAACCTCTACCTGGATGGCGAGTTCTTCCTTAAGTTCCCTCCGTAGTGCGTCTGGGAGTTTTTCTTCAGGCTCCACTTTCCCTCCGGGGAACTCCCATTGCATGCCATAGGCGTCGGCGCGGTGCCGCTGGCAGATGAGAATGCTGTCGGCTCTCAATATGATGCCGGCAACAACCAGAATGGGTTCCCGATCATTCATGAATGATTCAGATTGTATCAGAGGAACGTCCATCGATGCCGCTCCCTTTGAGATCGCTTAATGGTCAAGCGCCTTTCGTTTTCACGTCACAGGGTATTTCACAAGCTTTGTACGACAAAACGTCCATATCATAATAAGCCGTTTCTGAAGAGGAATCTCCGTTGCGCGAACGGAATCGATTCGGATACACTGGCTTTGCTCGGGTTGGCCAGAGGGTGGATAAGGCCCAACCCCGATTTTCAATAGAATAGGAATTCCGCTTGCCCATGACCGCACGTCCAATCGTGCAACCTGAAGATAAGGCCGAAAGCATCCTCTCCAAGCTCAGCAAACAGTTGACGCTTTTGGAGCAACGTGACTTTGAGCAATGGGTCATCGTGGTGGGAACGGGCATCCTGGTTGGGGCAGGGCTGGTTGCCATTCTGTTCCCGGGGGCCGTTCTGCGCAGTGGAACGGTGCATTTTGAGATCTCGGTTTCGCGCGAGCTCTTCCTGGGGCTCATCGCTCTTCTGGTTCTTTTCAATACCTACATGATGTCGATGCGCCTGCGGTTGCGCCGCGCCCGTGGTGAAGTTATCTCCACCGCGATTCAAAGTGAACTCCTGCGCCTGCAATCCTTCAGTGATCCCCTCACTGAGGTTTACAATCGGCGGGCGCTTGACGATATGCTGAAGAAATACTCCAGCCGGGCGGACCGCCTGAATAAGCCCCTCAGTTTCTTGATGATTGACGTCGATCGCTTCCGTGAGATTAACTCTCGTTTTGGCCACACCACGGGCGATTTTGTACTGCTGGAAGTGGCGACCATTCTTAAATCCGCGGTGCGCGGCTCTGATGCCGTGATCCGATATGGCGGAGATGAATTCCTCGTGATCCTGGCTGACGCTCCGAGAGAAGATGTCGCCAACGTTAAGGCACGCATTCAGAGGTTCGTGGAGGATTGGAACCAGAGCGGCCATCTGAAGGATTTTGAACTGGTGCTCAGCGTGGGCGCATCGGCTTGGGGCCAGGGTAAAACCGTCGACGAGATCATGACCGAAGCCGACCAGGAAATGTATGCCGCCAAAGCCCGTGGCAAGGAAGGCCGCACCACCTCCGTAAAATAACCACTTAATCCTCCTCCCTTCTGCTTCCAAAAGTGTCCCCCTTAACGTGAATTGTTTGTTCTCGGGTGCTACGTGTATAAGCCAGACCCATTGACGATTGGAAGCCGCGCGAGTTAGGGTTTTAAATGGCAGAAAAACCCCTGGGAACAAGTCCAAAAGGGTTGGCAGTGAACGAAACATTTTGAATCCCTAAATTGCAAGCGGCATCTACATAGACAAACGAACATTGGAGGAGAAGCAAACATGACGGCAACCCTGGCGTCACTTACTGAGCGAACTGCATGGAAAGCTCTTGCGGCCCATTACCCCAAGGTGCGTGATTTGCATCTGCGTAATCTCTTCGCCGATGATCCCCGCCGTGGCGAGCGCCTGACCGCCGAAGCCGTGGGCATCTATCTTGACTACTCCAAGAATCGCGTTACTGATGAAACACTCGCGCTACTATTGCAACTGGCGGAGGAGTCCGGCCTACGCGACCGCATTGATGCCATGTTTCGCGGCGACAAGATAAACCTCACGGAAAAACGGGCCGTCCTGCACGTTGCCCTGCGCGCCCCAAGGGGTGAAACCATCATTTTGGATGGCGAGGACGTTGTTCCGCCGGTTCATGCCGTTCTCGATAAAATGGCCGAATTCTCCAACCGCATTCGCAGCGGTGAGTGGAAGGGCCATACCGGCAAGCCGATTCGCAACATTGTGAACGTGGGCATCGGCGGGTCTGACCTGGGTCCAGTGATGGCCTACGAGGCCTTGCGCGACTACAGCCAGCGTAACCTGAACTTCCGTTTTGTCTCCAATATTGATGGCACAGACTTCGCCGAGGCCACGCATGACCTTGATGCGGAGGAGACGTTGTTTATCATCTCTTCCAAGACCTTCACAACGCTTGAGACCATGACCAACGCGCACACGGCGCGGGCGTGGGCGCTGGCGAAGCTGAAGGATGATTCAGCTATTGCCAAACACTTTGTTGCGGTCTCCACCAACGCCAAAGAGGTGGCGAAGTTCGGTATCGACACCAGCAACATGTTCGGATTCTGGGATTGGGTGGGCGGGCGCTATTCAATGGACTCGGCTATTGGGCTCTCCACGATGATTGCCATCGGCCCTGACAATTTCCGCGCCCTGCTTGATGGGTTCCATCAGATGGACGAGCATTTTCGCACCGCGCCCTTTGAGCGCAACCTGCCCGTGCTGCTGGGATTGTTGGGTCTCTATTACAACAACTTCTTCGGCGCGCAGACCGCGGCGGTGCTGCCGTATGAGCAGTATCTGAGACGATTCCCTGCCTACCTTCAGCAGTTGACCATGGAGAGCAACGGCAAGCATGTGACGCTGGAAGGAACGGTGGTTGACTACCAAACGGGGCCCATCTACTGGGGCGAACCGGGCACCAATGGCCAGCACTCCTTCTACCAATTGATCCACCAGGGAACCAAGCTCATCCCCTGTGACTTTATCGCGTTTGCCCAGCCGCTGAACGTGGTNNACCAAGCTCATCCCCTGTGACTTCATAGCCTTTGCGCAACCGCTGAAGGTTATCGGCCGCCACCACGACATTCTCATGGCTAATGTCTTTGCCCAGGCGGAGGCGCTTGCGTTCGGCAAAACCGCCCAGCAGGTTGAGGCGGAGGGCACACCCGCATGGCTGGTGCCGCATCGCACGTTTGAGGGCAACCGCCCGTCCAATACCATTCTGTTGGAAAAACTCACCCCGGCGGCGCTGGGCAAACTTGTGGCGCTGTATGAGCACAGCGTCTTCACGCAAGGGGCGATTTGGCAGATCGACTCATTCGACCAGTGGGGCGTGGAACTGGGCAAGGTGCTGGCCCAGCGCATCGTCCCTGAGCTTGAAAGTGCGGTTGCGCCGCCACTCCAGCACGATAGCTCAACCAATACCCTGATTCAGCGCTACCGCAAACGGAGGGACGCAAAGTGATTGTTGCAAAGTTGCGAGGCAAAGACCCCCTCACCCCCGCCCCTCTCCCCCAAGGGGGCGAGGGGGGCTTTGTCACTATATTCCGCAAACTCCCAAGGTCAGACATCTTCTCTTCTATGCGTAAGCGGGCTCGTTGCCGCTTCTCCACTTGATGTTGCAGCCGATACTGGGCATCTGTTCCGTAGGGACTGCCTGGCCCGACAGAACCCTGTCCAGCGCGGCGCGAAGGTCTGAGCCAGTTATGGGGATTCCGTTATCCGGGCGGCTGGCATCAAACTGTCCACGATAGACCAGCAGTCCGTTGCCGTCGAACAGGTAAAGGTCAGGCGTGCAGGCGGCGTGATAGGCCTTGGCCACTTCCTGCGTCTCATCGAACAGGTAGGGGAAGACGTAGCCAATCTGCTTTGACTCTTCCGCCATCTTGGCCGGGCTGTCATCCGGGCTGATCCCCAGGTCATTTGACATGATGCCGACAATCCCCACACTTTTGGCCTGATATTCCTTCGCAAACGCGGCAAACTCGGTGCGAATGTGCTTCACATAAGGGCAGTGATTGCAGATGAAGGCCACCAGCAGGGCGGGCGCATCCTTGAAGTCGTCGGACGATACCAACTTACCTTGCGGGTCAGGAAGACGAAAATGCGGAACCTTGGTTCCGAGGGGGAGCATTGTGGATGGGGTTAAAGCCATTGCGATCCTCCAATTTGATGGATGAATTTGAAATAGAATTATAACTCTGATGCAAGAATACGACGAGTGGATGACGCAGGGCCGGGCTATACCCCGGCTTGTCCAAATTACGGCCCAGCCATTGACCGATGATCTGCGCTACAACCCTTGCAGGAGCAAATGGACATAGTGAGTTCCGCCCTAGAGGGACGGCCCTGCAAGCGGCCCTACGAGGCCCTCTTAGAAACTTAGCCGCACGCCAATCTGCGCCGCGAAGGGAATCCCCACCGTGGTTCCCGGTCCAAAAAAATCACCCAACGCGCCTGCAGGCACCAGCAACTGTTTTGGATTGGTAATGGGCGTGGTCTGGGTGCACGCCGCGTTTTGGCAAAACGCCGTGGCGTTAAACAGATTGTTGACGGGCGTTGGCAGCGCGGCAAGGTTGGTGAGGTAATTGGCGCCGGGATTATTCCGGTTGAAGAGGTTGAAGAACTCAATGAACGGCATCAAGGTCCAACCCTCGCGCAGATTGACGGGCCGGCTGACCCGCAGATCCACCTGCATGTAAGGGGTTCCGCGAAACTGATCCAGCGTCGTTTGCACTCCATCAACCATGGCGCGATCATCCAGCGTATCACCAAACCCGTTCACATCCACGGGAGTGGTCAGCGTAATGGGCCGCGCGCTTTCAAGCTGGGTCAGCAGCGATGTCTCCACTCCGCCCGGCAGGCGGAAAATTCCGGCCAGTACAAAGCGGTCTGTAACGTCTTCGCCCGACGGTCCGAAATCCCCCTGGCCGAATGCGTGCAGTGGGTCGCATACCCCGTCAACATAATCAAAAAGCTCGCCCAGCACGCATCCCCATGTCTTCGCACTGGAGAGCGTGTAATTGGCCACCAGGTTGAACCGGCTGTTCACATTCCCTTGCAGGTGGACCATCAACCCGTCATATCGCGAGCGATTGTCTGAACGGAAAAGCGTGATATTGGGGACGGTGTTCCTCTGGTCGGTCAAGTCCGAGGCGGCAAAGAGCGGCGTGAAGAGAGTGTATCCCGCCTGGTATTGGTAGCGAGCGTAGGAATGCACGCCCTGCTCGTGCGTCCAATCCACCGCCAGATTCCACTTGGCGTTGAAGGCGTGCTGAACCCCCGCGGTAATGTGCAGCGCGTAGGGCGTCTTGTAGCCTCCATCGATCAGCGCCCCTGTGCCGCCATTCGCCGCGCCCGCAAGGCATCCCGGATCGTCAATGTTGACGCACGCGCCGGGAGCCTGATTCACCGCCTGGAATGCCGTCACCCAGCCATTCTGTGCGAGGTCGTTGTAGTACTTGCCGATGCCGGCCAGAATCACCGTGTTGCTATTAGGAGAATAGGCGATGCCCAGGCGCGGCGCGATGGCCCCGCGATAGTCGTGCGGCGCGGTATCGCTGAGAGGAATTTTCAACGCCTCAAGCGTAAGCAGGGCCGGATTCTGCTCCTGCGTGCGGCCTGACGAGGTAAAGAGTCCAAACGTGGTGTCGTAGCGCAGTCCGTAATTCACCACCAGGTGCGAAGTCACGCGCCATGAATCCTCCGCGTAGAATCCCAGCCGTTGCAGGTTCTGGGAGAAGCTTCCATTGGTGGCCGGAGTGTCAAGGCAAGTGGTGCCCGCCGTGGCGGTGGGGCCGCACGCAAGGTCCACGGAAAACTGACCGGGGTTGCTGCGGTAGTTCACCGGGTTCATGGCAAAGACGGTCAGGTTCTCCGCCGTGCCTGAAAGCGCGCCGCTCATCACAGGCTCGTGGATCAGGTCGATTCCGAAGCGCGGCGCGTGGCGGCCGGAAACGTGGCTCACATCGTAGCGGAACTGGTATTTCTCCTGATCGCGCAAAACGGGGAAGGCGGTGATGGGGGTTACGAACTGGTTGTCGCCAAACGTTTCAAAGCCCGAGATGGAGCTGGAGGTTGAGCTGAACGGGAAGGCCAGCGCGAAGCCAAGGTCGGAATTACGCGCTTCGGTGTGGTGTAGCAGGCCGGCGTCGAGTGTAAGCGATCCTAGCCATGTGGGGCTGAAGGAGTATTGATTGCCGAGCGCAAAGCTCCAATAGCGGGCAAACGACGTGGCGCCGGTTGAGGGCAGCGTGGCCTGTTGCACCAGGTCGTTCGCGGTATGGTAGTTGTCCGTCGCCGCGCGCAGAAACCACTGCGAGTGCTGCGACTGCGCCCAATCAAAACGCGTCGTGCCCAGATAGTCGCGGAAGGGAACGGGCACATTGGGAGGCACGGTGATGGAGTTGACGCCCGGAATCAAACCCTGCGCCGCCAGAGATGAGAGGGCGCTAAATTGCGAGGTGCTGGCCGGGCTGTAGGCGATGCTGGCATCTTCGTGCACGACTTCAAGTGAGGAAAAGAACCAGACTTTGCCCTTTTGAATCGGCCCTCCCAGCGTGCCAATGTAATTCTGCCGGGAGAAAGGCTGCTTGGGGTTGGGCGCGGGATTGTCAATGGGGAAGCGCACATTCAGTTGGGCGGCTCGCTCATAAAACGCCCCGCCACCGTGCCACGCGTCGGTGCCGCGCGTGGTGACAATCACCACGCTGCCGGCCGTGGTGCGCCCCGTGTCCGCGTCTTCCAGCGATGTGCGCAGGGCGAATTCCTGAACCGCGTCAGGCGATAAGTTTTGCAGGAACCCGCCAATGTAATCGTCGGAATTATCGGCGCCATCCACGGAAAGTTGAACGTTCAGACCCGAACTTCCGCCAAAAGATACGGCGGTGATGCGCGCCTTGGTGGGGTCGGAGGGCTCCACCGGTTCGGTTCCGGGAACGAGGTAGGCGATGTTGGCAAACGACCGCTGGGCCAGCGGAATGTTGCGCAGATCCTGGGCCGAAACCGCGCCCTGATGCACGGCGCTGGTGACGTTGATGGCCTGCGTGGTGATGGAGGATGCCTGGCCCCTGACGTTCACACTTTGCGCAAGAGCTGCAAGACTCATCGTGACCGCGAGCTCTTGCACCGTGCTGACCACCACCACCACGTGGGCGCGGGCTTCGGCAAACCCGTGGGCATTGACGGTGATCTCGTAACCGCCCGGGGGGAGCGCGTCGAGGCGAAAATTCCCGAATGTATCCGTTGTAGCTTGCCGCTTTATTGCTGGACCCTCAGCCCGAAGTACTAACGAAGCCGCCGGAACGCGCCCGCCATCCGAATCCTGCACTGTGCCCGCGAGTGAACCCCTAGGGTCTTGCGCCCGCGCAGTCAGGGAAGACAGGATGACACACATCCCGAGAAAGGTCACGCCGCCCCGCCGACATCGAATGCGTGTACGCCAATCGTCAATCTTCTCTTGAAGCGGGTCCAATGGCTTTCTCCTGTATTTTCAATAACATCATGGGTTCGCCGCAATAAGTAGCTTAATTTTTATCAACATAATGGGTTCGGTGGGAATCTTGCAAAAGCGCTCCTCTGTTATCAATAATATAATAGGTTATCCCTTTATTTTAGCATGTCGTTTTCTCTTTATGATAGCCTACAATTGATTTCAGCAACAGACCAGTTTTCAGCAAGTTGAGTTTCTTTTGCATTCGTTTCAATTGTCTCGATCTTTCACTAACTGCTTAACTGTCATAAACATAGTGTGTTGGCGATCCCCTGCAGGTATCGACAACCATCACACCAAAGACCAAGTTGGGGGGGCCAACCGCCACTCGTTGCCCTGTGGACACGGGATTTCTGTAAATACGGCTCTAACCCGGCTCTTGATCAGCCGCGCCGGAATCTGCTTCCCGGGTGATGCCCAGTAATCTCTCGGTAATTTGTCCTCTCGTGGGGGGGATCCGAGAGTTGCATCCCGCCGGCAGATTGCCAGCACCAGGCTAAGCGTAGCCTATTGCATGTCCTTGTTCAAGGATTATTTTCGAGCCCGGTTCCCCATATTTGTTGCCCGGTGCAGACGATCAAGTCCAACGCAGTGCTCTGATCATGACAGCTTTGGGTAGGAAAGCGCGCGGTACTGTTAGGGGGAAGATAAGCGTGATCCCGGAGCATATCCCCATCGAAAGTCGGGTCATGAGTTCCCAATGCTGCTATACAATGCGTCCGACTGCAATATTGTCCACCTCTTAAGTTCAAGATGGACAGTAGCAATGGCTCAGAGCTTCCGTACAAAGGCCGCCAAGTCGCGCAGGCGGGCCATCAGTGGTTTGAAGCGGCGGAGTTCGAGGGAGTTGGCTCCGTCGGAGAGGGCTCGTGGGGGATTGTCGTGGACTTCCAGAAATACGCCGTTCACGCCGGCGGCAACGCCAGCGCGCGCCAGGGTTTCAATGTACTGGGGTTGGCCACCGCTGCGGTTTCCTTCTCCGCCGGGAAGCTGCAATGAATGGGTGACGTCGAGAATCACGGGTGCGCCAAACTCCTTCATCACGGCTAATCCGCGCATATCCACTACGAGGTTGTTATAGCCAAAGCTAGCTCCGCGCTCGGTCACCAGAATGCGGTCGTTCCCAGTGCTGCGGGCTTTTTCGATGGCGTGGCGCATATCCCAAGGAGAAAGAAATTGCCCCTTTTTGATGTTAACGACAGCGCCGGAGCGGCCCACGGCCAGCAGCAGATCCGTCTGGCGCGAAAGGAACGCGGGAATTTGGAGAACATCGCAAACCTCGGCCGCGGCCTGCACCTCTTCCACGCTATGAATATCCGTGAGGACGGAAACGCCCAAATCTTTCTTGATTCGTGCCAATACTCGGAGCCCATCCACCAGACCCGGTCCGCGATATGAACCGAGGGCTGTCCGGTTCGCCTTGTCGTAGGATGCCTTGAAGATGTAGGGAACGCCCAATTCGCCGGCGATGGCTGAAAGCCGCTCCGCCATCTTCATGGCATGCTTTTCGCTTTCGATCACACAGGGGCCCGCGATCACCGCCAGCGGTTGCCCCTCACCGATCTTCAGTTTGCCGATCCGCACTGCGTGGCTCATAGTTTTGTTCTCGGAACGGAATTCGGATACGTAAGGTGCGCCAGTGAGGGCTTGCCTTCAGGCTAAAAAGGTTGACTCGACTCAACCTAGGTTCATTGGTCGACACGGCAAAGGCGGAAGCTTCTGTGCGGCGCCTCAAATTCAAATGTTGCGAACCGCCGCCTTCCGATTTCTGAAGGCACCCATGAGGCTGCAGGAATCCTAGGAGCCGGATCCGGCTTGCTTTGTGGCCTTTGCACCTTCCACATGGTCTGTAGACACAACCGGCAGAGTTGACCCTGCCGTTGTGCTCCGCGACTTCAACCGCTTGGACCTGTATTCATGCGCGGCAGTGACGAATGCCGTGAAGAGCGGATGCGGCTCCAGCGGCCGGGACTTGAATTCCGGGTGGAATTGGCACCCCAGGAACCAGGGGTGATCACGAACTTCCACGATCTCAACGTAAGTGCTATCCGGAGTCATTCCGGTCAATTGCAAGCCGTTTGCCACCAGGGTATCCTGATACTCGCGGTTAAACTCATAGCGATGGCGATGGCGCTCGGAGATTTCAAGCGAGCCGTAAGCCTGGTGAGCGAAGGAGCCGGGCTTCAAACGCGCTGTCCATGCGCCCAGACGCATCGTTCCACCCAGATCGTCTATGCCTCGCAGTTCGCGCAATTTGTAAATTACCCGGTGGGGTGTGGAGGGATCAAACTCCGAGCTGTCTGCCCCGGCCAAGCCGCAGACGTTGCGGGCGTATTCGATGACCGCGCATTGCATTCCCAGGCAAATTCCAAAGAAGGGAACCTTGCGGGTGCGCGCGTACTCAATTCCTTTCAGCATTCCCAGAATGCCGCGCCGGCCAAAGCCGCCCGGTACCAGAACACCATCCAGATCGCGCAACTGCTCTTCCAGCGCATCGCCTTCCAATCCTTCCGCTTCAACCCAGGAGACATTCACTTTCACCCGACGGGCAATGCCACCATGGAATAGGGCTTCCGTAAGGCTCTTATATGAATCCTGGTATCCCACATATTTGCCTACGATTCCGATGTTGATCTCGTCCAGGGGATGGCGGATTTTTTCCACGAGGTCGATCCAGGGCTGCAAATTGCGATCGCTTTCGGGGAGCTTCAAGCAGCGCTGAATCTGTGTGTCAAGCCCCTCATGGGCAAGTTGGAGGGGGACCTCATAGATATTCTCCACGTCTTTTGCAGTGATAACGGCCTCTTCCGGAACGCTGCAGAAAAGCGCGATTTTCTCCTTGATCTCGGGGGATAGATAGTGGTCGGTCCGGCACAGCAGGATATCCGGCTGGATACCAATTTCCCGCAGCTCCTTGACCGAATGCTGTGTGGGCTTGGTCTTCAATTCGCCCGCGACTCCAATGAAGGGGACGAGCGTGAGGTGCACGAAAACTACGTTTTCGCGGCCCTTTTCCTGGCGCATTTGGCGGATCGCCTCCAGGAAGGGTAGGGATTCAATGTCGCCCACCGTGCCGCCCACCTCCACAATCACCACATCCACATCGTCTGTCGCCACTTTGCGGATTGCCCCCTTGATTTCGTTGGTGACGTGGGGGATCACCTGGACGGTTTTGCCCAGATAGTCTCCGCGCCGCTCCTTGGTAATAATGGTTTCGTAGATGCGGCCTGCCGTACAGTTGTTGTCGCGAAGCATGCGGACGCGGGTAAAGCGTTCGTAATGGCCCAGGTCAAGATCCGTCTCGGCTCCATCGTCGGTAACGAAAACTTCGCCGTGTTGAAACGGGCTCATGGTGCCGGGATCGACGTTGAGATAAGGATCGAATTTCAGCAGTGTAACCTTGAGCCCACGAGCTTCCAGCAAAGCAGCCATCGACGCTGAAGCCAGCCCCTTTCCTAATGAACTGACCACACCCCCGGTTACAAAGATGTATTTGGCACCCATACGCCTCCATAAGTTGTGAGTTCGGATTGACGATCCGGTATAAGCATGATGTATGGCCTGCGTCACACTTTTGCAACGCAGTATGTTTTAAGGAAATCAAATGTACCGAATTTGAAGAATGGACGGGAACAATCGGTACGGATAATTATCCATCGGTCCGCCCCTCTCGTCAATGGCAATTCACCTTCTGCGGATGTCGCCCCCCGATTTTCTTAATTGAGATCTTCTTTCGCCCGCTTCTACTCGAGCACTGCGTCACGAGGGCTGGGGAAGTGTGCTAGAATCTTCTGAGGAGTTTAGCTGGAATGAGGAGCGGTTCCCGCAAACTTGCAGGTGTCGGATTGGGCTCTTTCCCAGAGGGCTGCTGATATGACAGCTCTTTTATTGCGCCGCCATGCGCTGACGGGGTGTGCGGCGATTGCCTTGTTGGCTCTATTTGCCGCAGGGGTGTGGGGTGGTACGGGTGACCAGAAGGCCGACGCCTCGCCACCCGATGGCCAAGGTGGTGCGCACGTCACCGTTCGCACGCCTACTGTTCATGTTGCTCCCCTCCAGGTGGACGTCAACATGGTGGTCGTGAATGTGACCGTGACGGATCCGTTTGACCGGATCGTGACCGGACTCGACCAGGAGAATTTCCAGGTCTACGATGAAAAGGTGGAACAGAAAATTGTCGCCTTCTCAACGGAGGATGCTCCCATCTCGGTGGGGATGATCTTTGATAGTAGCGGATCAATGGGCGATAAAATTCAGAAGTCGAAGGAAGCAGCCCTTCAGTTCTTTAAGACATCCAATCCCCAGGATGAGTTCATGCTCATTAGCTTTTCTGACCAGCCTGACCTGATCTCGGGTTTCACTGCCAAATACGAGAACCTGCAAGATCGGTTGTTGACGGTAAAGTCCGGTGGGAGGACGGCGCTTCTGGATGCGGTTTATCTGGGTTTGAGTGAGATGAAGAAGGCCACCACCAATCGACGCGCCCTGCTGATCATATCGGACGGGGGCGATAACCATAGTCGTTATACTGAGGGCGATATTAAGCGCGCAGTTAAAGAAACCGACGTGCAGATTTACGCCGTGGGAATCTTCGAGCCCATGGCCTCCCGCGCGCGCACGAATGAGGAAGCTGGCGGTCCGGGTTTGCTGGCAGAACTTGCGGAAGTTTCCGGCGGCCGCATGTTCAGCGTTGAAAACACCGATGAATTGCCCGACATCGCGGAGAAAATCTCGATCGAATTGCGCAACCAATATGTCCTGGGCTATAAACCTTCGAACCTGATTCGCGACGGCCGCTGGCGGCGCATCAGGGTCAAGCTGAATCCGCCCAAAGGATTGCCGCCGCTTCAGATCTATTCTCGCACGGGCTACTATGCGCCTACTCAATAATCCTGGCTGGCGAAACCAGCTCATTCACTGCGGCATTCTTGCCTTCCTCCTGTCCTCGTGCCTGATGACGGGGGCGCAAGGGCCGCAGTCGGCAAATTCCGAAACACCTTCCACGCAGAAGAAGGGCGGGGAATATACCATCAGTGTGGACGTCAATGAGGTCGTTCTGCACGCCACGGTGCTCGACAAGAAGGACCGTGTCGTCAATGATCTTACTCAGAGCGACTTCCATGTCTATGAGGATGGGACGCCCCAAACCCTTACCCACTTTGCCCATGCCGATGTGCCCGTTACCATGGGCATCGTGATCGACGATAGTGGCAGCATGCGTGACAAACGTCAGGCTGTGAACGCCGCGGCTCTTATCTTCGCCAAAACCTCCAATCCCCAGGATCAGGTCTTTGTCGTCAATTTTAACGACGTTTATTACCTCGATACACCGGGCGATTTTGCCAGCACCATCGAAGATCTGAAATCCGCTCTGGATAAGATCGACTCACGCGGTGGCACGGCGCTGCGCGATGCTGTGATCGCTTCACTGGACCACCTTAAACTGGGCAATCGCGACAAGAAAGTTCTGCTGGTGATTACCGATGGCGATGACAATGCCAGCCGTTATACCCTACAAGAACTGATGAGCGCGGCACAGAAGTCCAACGCCGTCATTTACACCATCGGCCTCCTGGGCTCGGACGAAACCAGCAACCTCTTCAAAATCCACGGCCACGAGGCGCATGAGGCGGCCAAAGTCCTCAAAGAGCTTTCCGATGCGACCGGCGGAGAGCCCTACTTTCCCAAGTCGCTCGATGAGGTTGAAAGCACCTGCCGGCAGATCGCTCGCGACATCCGCAACCAGTACACGATTGTCTACCGTCCCAGCAATATCAAGAAGGATGGGACTTTCCGCAGCATCCGCGTGGATGCCTTCAATGAGAAAGGCAAAAACAAGCTGGTGGTGCGCACTCGTCCCGGCTATTTTGCTCCCAAATCCTAAACAATTCCCGCCTTGCCCTTGCTTTAATAAGTTAAGGGTACGCGTACCGCGGCTCCATTTCTACCACCTCAGCTCAGGATGCGGATGAATTTGCACTGCTGCTCGCCCCCTATTTCCTGCAAATTGAGTAGCAGGTTATCCGGCATTCCCGGCCCGTTTGCGCTGCACTCCCTTTTCCACCCGCGTACTGATGGCCGCAGGGCCGGGCAGGGGCCGAACTTCACTTCGATAGCCGAGCCGATGGGAGATTTGCCGGCTTGTTTCCAAGACTAATTGGGCGAGTTCGGGGATTCGCGCTGGGGTCAGTCGAGTCGCCGGCCCTGCCACGCTGAACGCCGCCACCACCTGTCCGGAGTGATTGAACACCGGCCCTGCCACACAGCTTAATCCTTCCACAGCCTCTTCCTGGTCAACGGTGTAACCTTGCTCGCGAATCTGCTCCAGTTCCTTTCGCATTTGCGGCAATGTGGTGATGGTTTGGGCGGTCATGCGTGTGAATCCCGGCGACTGGGCAACGCGGGCCAGCAACTCTTCACCTTGATAGGCCAACAGTGTCTTTCCAGATCCCGTTGAGTGGAGAGGCATGATTCCGCCCAGGCGGGCATCCAGGCCCACGGGTTGAGGGCTGAGATACTTATCGATGGAGATTGCCTGTGTTCCTTGCAGGATGGCCAGGTGTACCGTCTCCCTTGTGCGCAGATTGAGTTCGCGCAGGAGGGGCTGGGCGACGCGGCGGAAATCCAGCCGGTCCAGAACGCGCAATCCCATGCGCAGCACCCGGTAACTCAGTTGATATCCGCCCGAAACTGTATCCTCCTCCACAAATCCGTGCCGCACCAGGTTGACCAGCAGGCGATGCACGGTGCTGACATGCAGGTGGAGGCGGCGGCTTAATTGGGTCAGCGTATAGGGCGGGTCTTCATCCGCCAGAACCTCCAGGATCGTCAGGGCTTTAACAAGCGACTTAACGGTATAGGCTGTGGCCGGGTTCGGTGGATCGCGAGGTATTTTCATGGTGTGAGAATTATTGCATTTTTCATGTTGTGTCAAGCCGCTTTTCCAAGAATCCTCATGTTCACTCTCGAAACCGCCGATGAGAGGGGTGAGCAAAGAGCAGCCGCATTTTGACCGGCGCGGCGTAATCGGATATCCGAGGTGAAAAGACGGCCATGCAGACCAGCACAGGTGTACAACACGAACCCAAAGGATGGACCATCTTGCGGCCCACGGCGCGAAGCTCCTGGCTGGAACATGTGGCGGGGCGTTGGACCTCCAGCGTAGTCGGCCAACCCCAGGCCACCGACTCGATTCTGCGGCTTCTTCAACGTATTGAAGCGCAAGCCCGGCAACCCAGGCGCACGATGGGATCCGCGCTCCTTTTGGGCCCGCCCGGCTGCGGGAAAACTCACTCTGTGGAGGCGCTGGCGGAAGTGCTGCAGGGCAGTCCGGGCGCCCTTTTGAAGATCAATTGCGCCGAATATCAGCAGCAGCATGAAATCGCCCGCCTGGTGGGCGCCCCGCCGGGATACATCGGGCACGCCGACACTGAACCCGTCTTTACCCGCGAAAACATTGAGCGCTATCGAACGCCGGAGTTTCCCTACACGCTGATTCTTTTTGACGAAATCGAAAAAGCCCACCACTCGCTCTACTCCTTGCTGTTGGGCGTGCTGGACCGCGCCGAGATGAACGACGGGCGCAACCGGCGCGTGGACTTTTCCTCCTGCCTGTTCTTCTTTACCAGTAACATCGGCTCCAAGGAGAGCCTGCGCGCCACCTCGGCATCGGGGTTCATCCCGCAAATGGCGGAAGAGGAGAGCAAGGCGCGGCACTATCGCAGCGTTTCCTTGCGGGCGCTGAAGAAGCATTTCCCCCCCCGAGTTTCTGCGGCGCATTGAGGAGACGATTGTTTATAATCCTCTTCGTCCCGCCGACTTGAAGAAAATCCTGGACCTCGAAATTGCCCGGGCCAGCCGCGCCTTTATGCTTCACGCCACAACTCCCTTTCGAGTGGAATTCTCCACCGGAGCGAAGTCGGTGCTGCTCAATCATGGGTGCGATACCGAATATGGCGCCGCCCACCTTCAGCACACGCTGGCGTGCGAGCTTCAAGACCCGCTCTATCGCTTGATGGCTACGGGGCAGGTGAATGCCGGCGACAAGATTGGCATCTTCGCCAGAGGTTCGGAGCTCGTTTTCCGCAAGTGCTAGAAGAAGCATTCCCGATGTTTCGTCCAATCCATAAGCTCTAGGAGCAAACCGGGGAGGGGGACTCACAGCAACCGCTTCATGCCAACCTATGCACGCTAACACCCTGTCTTTTCATAGCTATAATGGAGTTAATTATCTATGTGTCCTGTTTTCATGGACATACTGGCTTCGCCCTGTCCAGACATTTTTTCTACATGTATTTTCAATAACATAATGGGACTTACCTTCATATTTTCCCCCCGCATTTTATTTACCCTTGCCGTGGGCAAGAGGCTTTAAGGAATTTATAATCAGTAGCTTACATTTTTTGACGTATCGAGCTGATCTCTCCTAAGCAGTTTTATTATCATCAACATAATGGCGAGAACGGGTGACTTTTCGAATTCTCGCTCAATTGGCCCGTCGCAAAGGGCGTTGACTCTGCGGGAAGTTCTTGTGCTGTCGGCTGCGTGATGTATTGAATTTCAAAACCCACGGGGCGTTCGCCCACGGGCCTTTCCGCCCCCGCATGCCTCATTCTGAACATGTGCCAGCTTGGGGCTTGATCTCGAGATCCAAATTGAAACGACCGTTGCGGTTGGGTGCGCTCGATTTGCAACAATGAAGCCCTCAATTCATGAAAAATGATCGAATGTTTGCACAAAATGTCGCTACATTCGACTCAATTCATACAAAAATGTTCGAGCATTGGGTGGGAATATTGTCCATGTTTTGTGTTTTTTCATATATTCAGTGGCTTTGTTCGTCGAAAATAACATCTTTTTTTAGGGCGTCGGTTCCCTCGCGACTTGTTATCCGAAAACCAGGCAATTTGGCACCGTGCGCTGGAGGTATGTTATGTGATTTTCGTGTTGGTGTGGCCATTCGTCAAATCCCACGAGTGGGTGTTGAGAAGATACCCAGGTCCGCGCTAGCATCCGTCCTTAAAGCCTACACTAGAGCCTAGATTTTGTCAAGAACTTTTGTGCCCGTATTCCGCGGGCAGGGGAGGATTCGACAATTCTGGAGCGCAATTTCCTCCCGGCCGGAAAGAAGCCGCGCGGTCCGGCAGAGAGGCCGACAAAATGGCACGGTGGCCGCAGCCATCGGATGCAGCCCTAATAATACCCTTCGTCCGACGAAGTGGCGGTCAATCGGGAACGATGACGGATCGGTCGATTTGCCTGAGATTAGATCAATGCCTGCCTTGGATTCGTCAAGGGAAAGCGACAGGAAAGACTTCGGGCTTGGAGGTCTTCCCGAAATAGGAAGCGTCTTCGATGTACAGGCCCGGGACAGCCTGGCCCGGCGCGGCAAACAGCACGAGGTTGTCGCCGCGCTCGTCGGCAGAACGTTCCGACATGCGCACCGTCTGAACGGACAATCCGCGCAGGAAACCGCTGTGTGCAACGGCCATGCCTATGCCGCGGGCAACGGAGCAGTCGTTGGGGTCGGTCATCAGGTCCCAGGTATCGCTGCCCATCTCACGCAAAAAGCGGTGCGCCCGGGGGTTGTGCGGGGAGAGGTCCGCCACCAGCATGGCTCCCATTAGGCGAATACGAAGGACACAACGGCCCGAGAGGGCCCAAAAGGGGGCTTTCCCCGAGTAGTGTGTCGATTCGTTTACCAGCGCCTGCTGCTGCAGGACGCAATAGAATCCGCCGGCAGAAGGAATGCCCGGATCGGGGGACGGGCCGCTGAAGCGATTTCCCAGTTCGGTGCTGCCATCGCCCGGGATGAGCAGGAGATTGGCTTTCAGTTTCGAAACGTGCGTCCCTGGATTGGGCTTCGGCAGTTGGGTATAGGGACTATTGGGATTGATGGAGCGAAACACCGTCTGACCCGCCTGGATCAGCAATGTGGGGATTTCACGAGCTTGAATTTTCTTCACTGCTGCTGCGTACGCGGCGGCGAGTGCGCTTGCGGATTTCACAATAGGCATACAGCAAAGACCTCCAATGAGCAAAGCGCACGGAGTTCACGCTTTGAATTCCCCGTTTGAGGATACTTTAATTCTCCACGGTTTCACATGCAAAATTCTCGAGGCACGTACTGATTTCATATCAAACATTCGGCGATTGCCAGTCAAAGTGGTAGGTGGTTGCCAGGGTGGTGTCCCGCGTAATTCTCGACGACGGTGTGCTGCAAGGCCCCCCCCACCCCCGGACCCCTCTGTCGCCGCGGTGACCGAGGGGAGGGTTGCTTTTATTACCCTTGCCTCCTTGGGGGAGAGGGTGGCGCGCTTCCGGCGCTTTCATCCGCCGGGGCGGGCCGGGTGAGGGGGGCTCGCCTATTGTCAATTCTGATGTGGGACACCACACTAG
>PLSX01000101.1 GCA_003165315.1 Acidobacteriota bacterium | reverse complement strand
AGGGTTTTGAAATAGCTTCTAGTCACCTTGTGGTCCGTCCGTTTGTTTCAGGCTCGTCTTCATAGACAGCGTTCTGCGCAAGAGGAAAATAACTGAGGCGAAGAAAAGGCTTTCAGGCACCTTTACGATTCAAACCTTATGAGTCCCAATCTCTACATCATTGCCGGACCAAACGGTGCAGGTAAAACGACTTTTGCGACGAAGTTCCTGCCCACTTACGCTGATTGTAAGAACTTCATCAACGCCGATTTGATTGCTAAAGGGGTCGCGCCGTTTTCACCGGAAGCTGTTGCTTTGCGCGCTGGACGCCTGATGCGGGAGGAAATCGAACGTTACGTGAAGCGTGGCAACGATTTTGGGTTCGAGACGACGCTTGCGGGCCGGAGTTATCTGAGCTTGATTCAACGTCTCAAGAAGCGGGGATACCAGGTGCATCTATTCTTCGTGATCGTGCCGACCGTTGATCTTGCCCTATCGAGAGTCAGAGGACGGGTCTTGCAAGGCGGCCACGATGTTCCCGAGTCTACGGTTCGTCGGCGTTTTGGCCGCTCCATACACAACTTCCTTGCCATCTATCGCCAGCTAGGAGATTCGTGGATCATTTTTGATAATTCAAGTGGGACACCGGCTGTCATTGCCTTTGAGAAAGAGGACAAGTCTCGTATAATAATGCATGAGCTTTATGAAACGCTGATTGATGGCTACGGGGGATTATGACCAAAGCACCTGCAAACGTTCTTGAATTGCCCCTGGAACAACGGGCCGAGATGGCGTTCAAAGCCGCCGTCGAGGAACTCATTGTCGAGAATGCGCGCCAAGGCTTGCCAATTTATATCTGGCGTGACGGCAAAGTGGTGGAGCTTTCTCCCAAAGAATTACAAGCGGAGTCATTGCGTCTGCAAGAGGAATGAGCCCGTCTGGAGCAACATTACGCGCCGTTGTTCGGCCTTCTGAAACTACCCTGCACCATTCATTTTTTTGACTACATCCCAAAGAATCTATTGCCGTTTCACGAAGCGCAGAGATGGGCCAAACACTCCCAGCTCTGCGCAGCCCCGCTCCCCCCGCCTCTACAATTCCGGTTCACGCAGCACCGCCCCGGTATCCGCGCTGGTGACGGCAGCGGCGTAGCGGGCAAGGTATCCGTAATCGATTTTGGGCCGTGGGCGCTTCCAGGCCAGCTTACGCTTGGCCAGCTCCTCGTCGGAGACCAACAGGTTCAGGGTTCGAGCCGGAATGTCAATCGCAATGGTATCCCCGGCATGGACGAGCGCAATGGGGCCGCCTGCCGCGGCTTCCGGCGACACATGGCCGACAGAGCCGCCTTTGGTTGCGCCACTGAACCGGCCGTCAGTGATCAGCGCCACGCAATCACCCAACCCGCGACCGGCAATGGCCGCCGTGGGCGCCAGCTTCTCCTGCATTCCCGGCCCGCCCCGTGGACCTTCGTAGCGAATCACCACGACATCCCCGGCTTTCACCTTGCCCGCCAGAATGCCGTCGTAGGCCTCATCCTGAGATTCGAAAATCACCGCCGGTCCCTGAAATTGCATCATCGAGGGAGCTACTCCCGCCGCCTTGATCACCGATCCGTTGGGCGCCAGGTTGCCAAACAGAATGGCCAATCCTCCCTTGGCGGAATAGGCTCGGTCGAGTGGCCGGATCACCTCCGGGTCTTTCACCACCGCATCCGCAATGTTCTCACCCAGCGTCTTGCCCGTCACCGTAAGACAGTCAAGATTCAGCGTGCCAGGCTTGGCGGAAATGGTCTTGAGAATGGCGGAGATGCCACCGGCGCGGTCGACGTCCTCCAGATGGTGAATGCCGCTGGGCGCCACTTTGCAAACGTGCGGCACGCGCTCCGCCACCTCGTTCAGGTGATGCAGATTGAAGGGCACGCCGGCTTCAACCGCCACTGCGAGGGCGTGCAGGACGGTGTTCGTCGAGCCGCCCATGGCCATGTCGAGGGCAAAGGCGTTATCGAAGGCTTGCGGCGTCAGGATATCCCGCGGCCGCAGGTTGGTCCTGACCAATTCGACGATGGCCTTGCCCGCGGCTTCAAACAACGCGTCACGCCGCGGGTCGGTGGCCAGAATCGAGCCATTCCCCGGCAGCGCCAGACCCAGGGCTTCACACAAGCAGTTCATGGAGTTGGCCGTAAACATGCCGGAGCACGACCCGCACGTGGGGCAGGCATTCTGCTCAAGGGTGGTCAACTCCTCCTCGGAGAGCTTCCCGGCGGAGTGCGCACCCACGCCCACAAAGACGCTGTTCAGATCCAGCACTTCACCCGTGCGGGGATTCACCCCGGCCTTCATGGGGCCGCCGGAAACAAACACGGTGGGGATGTTGACGCGCGCCGCCGCCATCATCATGCCGGGCACAATCTTGTCGCAATTGGGGATGCACACCATGCCGTCAAAGCAGTGGGCGCGCAGCATGGTCTCAACGCAATCGGCAATCAATTCGCGGCTGGCGAGCGAATACTTCATGCCTCCATGCCCCATGGCGATGCCGTCATCCACGCCGATGGTGTTGAACTCAAACGGCACGCCCCCGGCTCTTCGAACCGCCTCCCGCACCTTGCGGCCCACCACGTCCAGATGCGCGTGCCCGGGAATGATCTGGACAAAGGAATTCGCCACGGCAATAAACGGCTTCTCCCAATCCCCTTCCGATTGAATAACCCCCGTCGCCCGCAACAAAGAACGATGCGGCGCCCTTACTGTTCCCTTTTTGATCGTGTCTGAAATCGCCATTAAAATTGCCCCCATGGAATAAGAATGAATTAAACAAACAATCCTAACATTGTTTTCTGCTATTCTAGCGCCCGCAACGCGCGGTTCTTTAGCGCCGAGAAGAAGCTGCGAATCGGCAGGCCGAACGCTTGGCCGCCGTCACCCCGGAAAGGAAAGTATCATGTCCGGCATCCCCGTCCTCCACGTTGAAGCCGATTGTATAGCCCGCGCCTGGGAAGATTCCCTCCTCATACTTCACCAGATGGGCTGCGACCTGAAAACGCAGTACGATAAGCCCGACGATCCACCCAGCAAAGATGCAACGATGACCCTCACCATCACAGATCCTCTCAAGGAGCCGATGATCCACCGCGATTTTCCCGGTGGGCCTGAAGACTTGCAGGAATATGTGATGGAGGTTCTGGAGGGCATCAAGGATCACCTGGTGCGTGACCCGCGCGACCCGGGCGACACCCGCTGGGAATACACCTACCATCAACGGCTCTTCCGTTATTCCGTCCCCACGCTTGCCCCTTTTGACCAGATCGACATTCTTTGCCGTAAATTGGCGGAGACGCCTTATACACGGCGGGCCCAGGCCGTCACCTGGAAAGTTTGGGAGGACAACGACTGCTACGACCCGGCCTGCCTGCAGAGCGTTTGGTGCCGGATCACGGAAGAGGAGGGATCGCCGGTGCTCAGCATGAATGTGCGCTTTCGCTCCAACGACGCTTATAAAGCCGCCTTCATGAATATCTTCGCCCTGGTGGAAATGCAGCGGCGCATTGCCGCTCGAGTTTCGGACCTCTGCGGCCGCAAAGTTGAAGTTGGACGCTATTGCCACATGGCCGATAGCTACCACATATATGGATCATATTTCCATGAATTCGAAGCGCGGTTTCTGGGGGCCATGAACAAGCGCACTTTCGAGCAGCGCACGCTCCATTACGCGGACCTGCGCGATTCGATGGAAGAAGCGCGTCCCGGAATTCTCGAAAAAGCAGGGAAAATGGGGCAATAGCGCGATCCGTCATCAGTTTGAGTCATCAGCCGGGGGTCACGAGTTGTACGCATTCTGCCTACTCGGGGGCACTGAATAGGATGAGCCTTACCAGGTTCATTCCGCCAAGAAACGAAAACCCACTGGTTAACGCACAGTGCGCTTATGTCTGCGCTGCTATCGAGGCTTCGAATGAAACATCGCGCCATCGCTCTGCTCGCGGGCGTGCTGATCTGCCCGCCATGTGGGGCGAACGAACTTCCGAACCAATACTTCCGTTTGCTGAGTGCTGGGATGGCACAGATTGAGCAACGCCTTGAGGCAGAGCCGTCGGCGGATTTGCAATCTCTTGAAGCACGGCCCGGGTGGCGGCACTTCCCTTCCGCCATTCTCGCCGCCGCGGTGCTCTACACACAGAAGAATCCCGCCAATCCGCGCTTTTCCGACCCCAAAACTCTCTCGACAGCCCTTGCCATCGGTGATCTGCTGGCGACCGAGCAGGAGCGCGGCGCCTACACAACCCGGCTGGACTTCCACCGCGACACCTACATGTGGCTGGAGGCCTACCGGTTGCTTCAGGGCAGACTGGGGGATTCACGCCGTAATCGCTGGCGGCGCGACATGGTGGAGATCCTCACCCCCATCGCTGCGGATGTGGCCCTCCGGCAGGATTATCCCTGGTACGCTTCGCCCTACATCGGCACCTCGCCCAATCACTATTCGCTCTGGTCTTCCACGATTTATCTCGCAGGGATTGTGTTCGGCAATGAATCCTGGGAGAAGCTGGGCGCGAAGGTTCAGCACCGCTTGGCGGCGGAAGAGCAGACCCCCGATGGTTACTGGGGTGAGCACAGCCGCCGCGGACCCACCACGGGCTACGATTATGTGACTTCCACTGGCGTCGCGCTGTATTACGAGCACAGTCACGACCCCAATGCGCTGGCAGCCTTGCGGCGTTCTACGGAATTTCACGTGAATTTTACCTATCCGGATGGCAGGCCGGTGGAAACGGTAAACGACCGCAATCGCTACTGGGAACCGAGCGTGTGGGGCCAGTTCGGGTTCTCCCATTTTCCCCAGGGACGACGCTACGCTGAGTTCATCACCAGCTTTTTCAAGGAAGGCGATGTTTACCTGGAAGATATGGGCCGGCTGGCGCAGGACGCCTTGTACTATCACCCCGGGCCCAACGCCGCCATTCCGCAAGACCTGCCAAAGAGCCTTCACGTGATGAGCGTGCCCGCGGGCATCCGCAAGGCGGGTCCCTGGGTGCTCTGCCTGTCCGGAATCATCGATACTCCCACCACTGTGCAGTACTACCTGGATCGGCAAGCGAACCTGAGCGTGTTTCACCAGGGGCAGGGTTTGATGATTACCGGCGCCAATTCCAAACGGCAACCGGAGTTGGCCACATTTTCGGAAAAGGTTGGAGGGCAGGTCAACGCCATGCCGCTGAGTAGCAAGCTGGAGATGACGGCTGCGTTCGATCGCCTGGCGCTTGCCTACAACACGTTTTTCACTGTGATCGAACCCACCGTGCTCTCAGACAAGCAACTACGCCTGCACTTCACCATGACTCCCAGGGGTGGGATTGAAGATTCACAACTGAATTTGCAATTGTGCCTGAAGAACGGGCAGACAATAGAAACCGAAGCGGGACGCAAGGTCGTGCTGAGCGCGGCCAGGCTCGACTTGGGTTCTCAGGTAATTGGTGGGTGGATCCGCTCCCCGGGATGGAAGATCAAAATCGATGTGCCGGCGCAACTTTCATGGCCGGTGTACCCCTACAATCCCTATTCAAATGCACCGGAAACCACCCTGGACCACGCTGTCGCGGCACTTTCTGTCCCTTTCCACGCCATCGGCTCCGAGGATTCCCCCCATCGCGCTCTGGAGATTTCGATATTAATTGAGGCGGAATAATCGGGCGCATTGTCAGTCGGATAGCCAGGAGCTATGGATATTTCGGTCATCAGTCTTCAGCACTGACATGCCCGAAGTGAATATTTCTCTCAATGATTCGATGCCGGGACAACTGCGGACTTGCCTTTCGCCGAAACCTTGGCTTCTGCGGTCTTTGAACTGCTGGCGCTGGGGGTAGGGTGGGCAGGCTTCCTTCGGCCTTTGAAATCGGGCACGATATTCTTCATCGGAGTCGCGTGCCCTTCCTTATCATGCTCGGCGAAATTCAATTCATTCTGACAGGAAGCCAGGTTGGTTTGAACGATCAGCATGGCGTTGTCCTGGTTTTTGAGCAGATAGGCCAGATGGGGCTCAATCAACTGCTGTAAGTCGAAAAGCTGATTCCCTGCCTGGCTGTACTGTCCTCCGAAACTGGCATTTTCATATTTGGAAACCGTATGCGCCAAGCCATCCACACGCGGCAGCACGGCGCCAATCGCCATATAGGTCTGAAATCCCAGATATAGACTGTCAGGGCGGGCATCGAACTGACTGCGCCAGTCCTCTTCTGCGGCAACCGATTTACGCAGGGAATCCAGGCTCTGGTCAAACGACTGTCTCGCCGCTGGGGTAATCTTCCATCTTTCCGGGTGTACTTGCGAAAGCAGGTCGTTCAACCGATATTGGGCCAGCCAGATTTTGTGGGTTAGAACCTTGATTTGCGCGGGTTCCAATAAACCCGTTGTGCCCTGCTGCACCGAGGGTACTGCGGGCGTTTGCCCAGGGGCCACAACTTGTTCCGTCTGCAATTCCTCCGAGGCTGGAGCATTGGGGTGGGATGGCAGCGCCGGTTTCCGGCCGGTGGTTTGCCCAAAAATTGACGACGGACAGACGACAATGAACAGCGCCAGCAAAAGCGATTTCATCACAAACCTCACACATATGAATTAGACGGCGGGAATCAGCAGAAAGATGGCAGGAACTAAGTAACTTCGTCCACAAACTTCTGGAGCCTCTGCTGCGCCTCTTGACTGAGGTCCAGGAAACTGATTCCCATACCCAAGCCGGATTGCGAGAACTTTACTCGGGCTCGGCAGATAATAGCCGGCTCGGTTGGGTAGAGCCGGAAAGTGAGCGAAAATTCGGACTCAATCGGAAGGGGAAATTTTGCATTGATGAACATGCCGCCCAAGCTCACGTCCCGAGTCACCATGATTTCATTTCGTCCCATCGCCTCGCATTGAACCTGGGTTACCAGCTTCACCCGACGGTATCGCCGACGCTCAACTTCGGGTCTGATCAATTGACGATCGTCCAACTCCACGGGGCGCGACCTCTCAAATCAGGCATCTAGGCGGCAGATTCCTGAATCTCCACAGCAAATTTGAAGTGAGGGCGCGGGACACCTCGTCCCCACCGGTTCGTTTCCCAACGGGCTTGAAGATATTTGATGTCCGGGCGCTGCCCCAAATCGAGTGCGGCAGGAGTGGCGCCGATGTAAAATTTTTGCGGAAACCAGAACAGCGCCTGCGTTCCCCAGTTCGTGCCGTCGGCGGAACCCCAGATGGAAACGTGCAACGATTCCTGTTCTAAAACTTCGTCAACATGAACAATAAGCAGGACTGGCTTGCCCGCCATTGCGCCCAGTTCCAGCGGATCGCTTTGCCCCGCCCCTTCGATCTCAGTACTCACCGGGACCAAATATCTCACGGAGGAATTTGCCATGGTCGTGTCGCTCATACGGGGAATCACCTCTCCCATCCGAACTGAGAATCGTATCATAATCTGGCGGAGGTGTCAGGTTGCAGGTGCTACGATGAGGCGGGAATCAAAGGTCTGAGAAAGAACCAGCAGCAGGCGCTCCTTCTTGCAAGAGGAAACTTCGCTGGTTCGAACTTTGAGTTCCAAGTTTCGACGTCCAGCCCTAATAACTGCCACCTGAGTCATAGACACTTGCCTTTTTCGGGGCGAAACGCATAGACTCACAAATTCAAGGCTCACCTATGCGGATAACACTACGTTTAGTCTTTTCGCTGTTCCTCCTCACTGCGACAGCCATGCCGGCGGCTATTTCCAGCCTTTCTCTTGATGGTGACTGGCACTTCCTTGCCGATCCGGGTGGCTCGCTGGACGTGCGCAACCTCGCGGCTGCCCCCAACACGCGACCGACAAGGATTCCCTCATCCTGGCAATCACAGTTTGCCGACTTGCGCGATTATGCCGGCGTAGCCTGGTACTGGCGCACCATCACTCTGCAACCGCCCGCCGCAGACCAGGTGGCTTTTCTGCACTTTGGCGCCGTCGATTACAAGGCGGAGGTTTTTGTTAATGGCCAGAAAGCCGGGTCGCACGAAGGCGGATACCTCCCCTTTGAGCTTGAGGTAACTTCCCTGCTCCATGCGGGTGACAATCAGGTGGCGGTACGTGTTGCCGATCCGGGTGCCAAACCCCAGGCGATTGTCGAGGGCATCAACTATGCGGAGATCCCTCATGGCAAACAGAATTGGTATGTCCAGAACAGCGGCCTCTGGCAAAGTGTGGAGCTTGATTATCGCCCACGGGCACGCTTGGGCAATGTTCATATTTCTTCAACACTGGACGGAGCCATTGCCATCACTGCTCCCGTGATAATTTCCGGTCCTTCCAACTCCGTCACCGTCTCCGCGGAGGTCTTGGACCCTGCAGGCAAGAGCGTGTGGAGGGGTTCACACGATGCGGCGCCCTGGGCTGCCACCGCGAAACTCAACGGGATGATCCATGAACCGATGCTTTGGAGCATTTCCAGCCCCAACCTTTACGAACTACGCGTCTCGTTGAGCTCAGGGGATGCCGCCCATTACAAGTTCGGTTTCCGCAGCTTCGTGACGCGCGAAGGCAAATTCTATTTGAATGGCAAGCCCATTTATCTGCGCGGCGCGCTCGATCAGGACTTCTTTCCCGACACCATCTATACCCCAACGTCGCTTGACGACCTTCGCGACGAAATGCGCAAGGCGAAGGCCCTGGGCCTGAATCTTCTGCGCTGCCACATCAAAGTTCCCGATCCTCGTTATCTTCAGGCTGCGGATGAAACCGGAATGCTGATCTGGTATGAGATTCCTAATTGGGATAAGCTCACCGCTGATTCTGAGCGTCGCGGCATGGATACCCTACGCGGCATGGTTGAGCGTGACGCAAATCATCCCTCCATTGTCATCGTGAGCATCATCAATGAAAGCTGGGGTGCGAACCTGAAGGAAGTTCCCGATCGCACCTGGCTCAAAGCTGCCTACCAAGAGGCCAAGACCTTTGTCCCGTGGCTGGTAGTTGATAACAGTGCCTGCTGTGACAACTTTCACATGGCAACGGACATTGCAGACTATCACCAATACGCTGCCATTCCGGATTACGCTTCCAACTTTGACCGGCTGATCGACGATCAGGTGCAGCGCCCTGGCTGGCTCTTTAGTCCTTACGGCGATGCGGCACCCAGGGGCGACGAACCGCTCATGCTTTCGGAATTTGGCAATTGGGGTTTGCCGCAGATTCCGCAGGATAAACCCTGGTGGTTCGCCCGCAGCTTTGGTGGGCGCGAAATCACCCAACCCGAGGGCGTGGAGCAGCGTTTTGCTGACTACCAATACAACTTACTCTTTCCCGATTTGAAGGCCCTAACCGACGCCACGGAATGGCACGAATACGCCGCGCTGAATTACGAGATTGGGGCCTTGCGCGCCCATACAGAGATTCAAGGCTATGTTATTACTGAATTCACTGACCTTAACTGGGAGGCAAATGGCCTGCTGGATATGTGGCGCCACCCCAAGGTTTTTGGGCAAGCGCTTGGCCGGCTGCAGCAGGATGATCTCCTGATCCTTCGCGACGACAAGAGGAACTATAAGGCCGGTGAAACTGTTGCGGCAGACGTCTATGTTTCGCATTACGGGTCCGGCGACCTTGCGGGCGCCATTGTGAACTGGCAAGTGGAAGGCACATCCCTGGCGGGGAGTTTGCCTGTGACCACAGTAAACTCCAATGGGGCGACGAAGATCGGCACGATTCAATTCCCTGTTCCCACCGACAGTAAGCCGGCCAAACGGATTCTTAAAGCCCACCTTACCATTTCCGATAAGGCATTATCAGAAAATTCCCTGAATTATTATTTCTACCCCGCCAAGCCCCTCGACTTGCCGCCACCAGTCTCGTTTTACGACCCGCCCCCCGGTCGGCTGCGCCGATTGGTCAATGACATGCATGAGCGTAATTACCTGGCACCCTCGGGCTCGGAGTCCTTTCCGGTCCTCATAACCTCAACCCTTGACGAATCGGTAAAAAGCAAGCTAAGAGCCGGGGCGCGCGTGATCCTGATTGCTAACGATCCACTAACCCTTGCCCCTGGAATCGAGGTTGTACCACGCGCCGGCGGCGACTTGAGCGGTAATTGGATTTCTGACTTCCTCTGGTTGCGCAAAGACCAGGCGCCATTTACCGAAATTGGCTTCGATACACTGGGTGGATTTGAAACCCAGCCGGCCACCCCCGCCACGGTAATCAAGGGGATTCCGCCGCAGGCCTTCAAGGATGTTCTAGCAGGGATGTTCTACGGCTGGATCCACGAGAATGTGGGGGTACTTGTGCAGGCCAAGGCGGGCAAGGGCAAGCTGCTGATCTGCACATTTTCGCTCGCCACCACTTACAATTCCGACCCCTACGCAACCTATCTTCTCGACGCCCTGGTGAACTACGCTGTGTCGGACTTTTCACCACACTTCGAACTGCCGATATGAGGGGACAGTAACCTGGAGTCAGGAGTCAGACTAACACCGCCGGTCGCCACATTCTGACTCCTAGCTTCTAACTTATTCCCCCTTCACTTCCGCAACTTCCCCAATCGCCTCAGTGCTTCATCCAAAGTGGTGTCTTTCTTACAGTAGGTGAATCGCACCTGCTGCGCTCCTGATGCGGGATCGCGGTAAAAGCTGCTGCCAGGGACACACCCCACACCAATATCCTCGACGAGATAACGCGCAAATTCCACATCATTCGGAAAGCCGAAAGCAGAGATATCCGCCATGATGTAATAAGCACCATGCGGGCGGAAGCAACGGAATCCTGCTTCTTCCAACCCTGCTAACATGCGGTCGCGCCGCCCCAGGTAATTCTGGCAGAGTTTTTGGTAATAACTCTCTGGTAGGCGCAAAGCGACTGCACCCGCTTGTTGAAGGGGTGCTGCGGCCCCCACCGTGAGGAAATCATGCATCTTGCGGATTGCGTTGGTGACTTCAGAAGGCGCAATCGCGTATCCCACACGCCAGCCGGTGACGCTGTAGGTCTTTGACATGGCGTTGATCGTAATGGTGCGCTCACGCATTTCGGGAAGAGTCGCCAGCGAAACATGTTGGAATCCGTCGTAGACCAAGAATTGATAGATCTCGTCCGTAATGGCATACGCATTGGTGCGGCGGCACTGCTCCGCAATCAGTTCCAGTTCTTGGCGGGTAAAGACCTTGCCGGTGGGATTATTCGGCGTATTCAAAATGATGGCGCGAGTCCGACTGGTGAAGGCGGCTGCAAGCTCTTTTGGGTCAAAAGTCCAGTCGGGCGGACGAAGCTGCACATGTCGTGTTGCCGCACCGCAGATGATGGCATCGGGACCGTAATTTTCGTAAAAGGGTTCAAACACCACAATTTCATCGCCCGGATCGACAATGGCCAGCAGGGAGGCAATCATGGTTTCCGTAGCGCCGCAGCAGACGGTCATCTCGCGCTCGGGATCCACTTCCAAGCCTGTATCCTGGCAAAAGCGGTCGGCAACGGCCTTCCTGAATTCCCTGGCGCCCCAGGTAATCTCGTATTGGTTAATATCCGCGCGGATCGCCTGCACGGCAGCTTCCTTGACTTCTTCCGGAGCGGGAAAATCCGGGAATCCCTGAGCGAGGTTCACGGCGTTGTACTGTTGCGCCAATCGAGTCATTTCGCGAATCACTGACTCGGTGAACCTCTGCGCCTTCTGGGAAATCGGTGACCGCGGCGCCAATTGCGGGGTGAAACCAATGACGTTTTCGCTCATGCCATATCCTCATTCCCCCGGGACCCTTTCCCCTAGTGTTGAAACCAGATCATCGCAAAACGTGGCGCTTGAAGTTTGTACCGGCCCGGCAGGCTGCGCCTGGGAGCACTGGGCAAAGCGCGGCGAATTACTCAAGAGTTGGCGGTAGACATCTGCATCGCGCAACACCTGCTCCACGTAGATCCGCGTTTCCGTAATGGGAATGCTCTCCAGGAATACCTCCTGATCCCGGAAGGTATACTTCTTCACCCAATCCTTAACGCGGAAATCGCCCGCGTTGTAGGCGGCCACGGCAAATTCCGGGTGGCCGTCAAATTCCTTGAAGAGACCTGCTAGATAGGCGCACCCCACCCGTACGTTGTAATTGGGGTCGTAGAGCCGCTGCCCGGCAAGGCGTACGCGAGTTGTCCGCGTAGTTTCTGCCGCAGTTTGCGGCAGCACCTGCATAAGGCCTCTGGCGTTGGCGACCGACAATGCGTGAGCACTGAACGCTGACTCTTGCCGGATCAATCCCATCACCAGGTAAGGGTCAAGATTATTCAATCGCGCCTGGGTTTGAATGAGTGTCGAATATGCCTTTGGATAGAGAAGGTCCCACACTTCCTCGGGCAAGTCGGAGAACTCCATTTGCGAGTACCCTGGTGTGGCTTTGAGCGTGGCGAACATTGCGTTCGCCGGGTTGTCCTGAGCGGAATAAGCACCAGCGAGCAGCAGTCGCAGTTCCGCCGGTGGACTCTCTTTGGCCACGGCGCCTTTCAGATAATCCTGCTCCAGGGTTGGCAAATTCAAGGCCCGAAGGATGAGCGCCGGGCGGCCTGCCTCGCTGGGATTGACATGCGCGCACGCCAAGCCTGCCGGAACTACAGGCCGCGTTAGCACCGGAATCAGGGAGGCAGCCAGGGGGGCGGCAGCGGAGTCATTTGACTCTGCTACACTTACCTGCCTGGTGCGAAGTGTCGCCAGATGCGCGGCAGCATGCGGGGCGTAATAGGCGTGGGCAAACCGATTGATCAGTAGCGCATAGAGCGCTCTTGCCTCGGTAATCGCTCCTTGATCTTCCTCCACGCGCCCCAGCCAATACAGAGCGGCCGGAGCCCGGGCGGAATCAGGAAACTGCATTAAGTAGGCGTGCATCACCTCGGCGGTTTTGGCGTCACCGAGAAGATAATCGCACCATCCCAGCCGCCAACCATCGTCGCGCAGATGTTCATTTTGTGGGAATAATTCCCCCAGCCGCTGGTAAATCCGCGCCGCCTCCTGCCAATTAAATTGCCGGAAGTAAAAGAACCCGGCGGCGGAGAGCGCGTCCGAATAGGCGGGGTAGGATGAATACGAAGCCTCAAACTCTGCAATGTCCTGTGCGAGCGCCCTTGCGTCGGACTGCTGCGCGTGCACATGCACCAGCAGTTCCAGCCGCTGGGACTCCAATTCAGGAGAATCAAAGTGAGTCAACAACTCCTGCAATACATCAGCGCTTCGTTGCAGCCGCCAGAGGCACCGTGCCTGTCCCAACAGCCAGTTCGGGACGGCAGGGTTGGACGGCTCAGCCCTCAGCAAATCGCCATAATCTTTCAGCGCATCGGTAAAACGTCCCGCCTGGAAAAGCGCTTTTGCTCGGGCCGCTTTCAATTCCCCGGAAGGCTCGGGATAGCCTGTGCCCATTTGGTTCCGAAGAGACGAGAGCGCTTCGCCTGCTGCTTTGGCCTGGGGGGAGGCTGGAAAGCTGAAATAGATATTCTGGTATGCGGTGGCCGCGTCACCAAATTGTTTCACCTGCGTATAGGCCTGCCCAAGCAATAAGGCCAACTGCGGTTCCTTCCGCACGGCAGGATCGGCTAAGAGCGCTTCAATGGCCGGTTGAGTTTGCTCAGAGCTCAGCAAGGACGCAACCCGTAATTCCAAAGCCTGATCAAGGAGTTGGCTGCGGGGGAAACGGGAGGCAAAATCCTGAAGTGCTATGGCCGCATCTTGTGGACGACTGCTTTGGCGAAGCGCTGAGGCTTGGTAAAATAGAGCGTAATCCGACAGCGAAAACTCGGTCTGGGCTGCCTGGGCTAGATCAACCGCGCCCTGGGCATAAACCTGGCCCTGGAATTCCTGATATCCGGCAAGGAAGAGCGCCCAACCGCGCCACTCCTTGTCTGTCTGGGTTTTAGCGTAATTTCGCAGTTTCGGCCAGGTTTCGCGCTGCGTGGCGTGTCCCGCAAGTTCGCGAAGTCCCGTTGGGAGAAGATCTGCAGCGTGCAGGGCCACCGGCAATGCCCCCAGGATGACCCAGAGGCAGAGGATTCGGACACAGTGTTTCAGAAGAAATTTCACGCGGAAGGTCCTGGATATTCCGGGCCAAGAAGCGCAGAGTCATTCTCCGCCAGGATTTTCACCAGTTCATCGTGGAAATAATCGACCTGTCTACTCAGGGCCTTGCCAAATCGTTTTTCAAAGGTCAGGCGGCTACGATCGATGTCGGACTTAAGCCGTTTATAAAGATCCTCGTTCTTACGCCCCTCGGCCACCTTGGCTTTATTGTAGAGTTCGATTTCCGAAACCAGAAGTTTGGCAAATCGCCTCGCGTCCTTGTGCACCTTTTGGTCGGCCTCGCTAAGCTGCGAAACATCAAAATGGGCTGATGCCACTGGAGCGGCGGCAGGGCTCTCCTCAACCAAGAGCGACGGAGGTGGAGCGAGGGAGGTGGAAGAATCGACAAATTCCCCCGAGTGCTTTCCCGCGGCCGAGTCAGTTTCATTTTCCAGCCCTGGCTGGACCGCCTGTGGCGCCTCTGCCGCGGCTTCCGTAACGGAAGTATGAGACTGAAATGCCAACACCTCGGGCGGCAGGGGGAACTCCTCAGTTATTTCAGAAGACCTCGACAACGGATCCATCCGGGGCTTGACCACTGGCGGTGGAAACTCCAGGTCAATTTCCTCAGGCTGCGCGGGTGTTTCCAGCGCTGCAACCGCCATTTCTGCTGGCAATATGCCCCCGGGTGATTGGGGGCTTTCAACTTCAATTTCCGGGTGCGACTCAGCCGCCACAGCTTCGCCCGCAGATGCTTCAAAAGCCTGCTCCACTAACACTGGTTCAACGGCTTGAGCTTCTACCGCCGATTCTCCATCCTCATGACTTTCCACTGATGTTTCTTCAGCAGCGGGTTCTCCCGGGGGTTCTGCAGCGGGGGATTGGATCCCCTCGGGCTCATGAATTGGTTCCGGTGATGCTCCTTCCGCAAATCCCCCGCTCAGTGCAATCAAGCGATCAATCTGGGCCCCGGCAAATTCGGCGAGAATCTTCAGGGCGCTGACGGGGAGGGGATCACCACTTTCACCAGGATCGGCGTAAAAGATGGCAGTAACTGTGCCGGCGGAGCGAATGGGAAGTAACAAAATCGCGCAGTGTGCGGGGGGCTTGAGCTTGTCAAGCACGTTGCGGTTCTTCCGCAGCGCTTCGACACTGGTCTCCACATCCCCGGCCGTCTCACAGACCTGCCGAAAGGGATTGTCCTGACCGAGCTGAATGATGAGGGAACGAAAGACATTATCTTTGAGGGCGGGTCCAAAGCCATGTGCAGAGGCTCCCCAGGCAGATCTGCCCCTCACGTCAAAAATCGCCGCTCGCACTCCCCACTGCGAGGCTTCCTCCGTCAGTGTCAGCATGACCTGCTCAGGAATGGTGCAAGTCATCAACCCGCGGACGGCCCCCAGCACATTTTCCAGCACCGTATCGGCAGAAACCTGGGGCTTCATGGCTGCGGCGGCTGCCGCCACCGCATCCCATTGACGCGATGCTTCCGATTGGGTTCGTTCGTGCAGCGTTTGCAGCTCGGTCAACTCCAGATTGAGTTTCTGGATCTGTTCGGACTGCGCGCGAAGCTCCGACGCCAGGCGCTGGCGGCCTTCGGCAATCGAATCCGCAAACGAGAATGTTTGATTTTCAGCCAAGAATGACACCTCTGAATGATAGCAACCTGCTCATTATGAATCAGCAGAGGCATAGGTGCAACGGCAATGTCGAGGGCTGGGAACTGGCCGCCAGGGGCTGCTGGGGATTGGATCTTTGGCCCCCAAAGTGAGAAGGCCGGGCTCGCGAGCACGTTTTCGTGCAAGCAGCCTCGGCCGTATCCCCTCGAAGGGGGCAATACCGGGAGCAACAATTCTCTCGCGGAATGAAGCATTCCAAACCAAAGGCCAATTGACCTCATGGCCCGGTTTCTCTACCCCGCGGCCTGTTCAGGCGCCAGGGGTGCAGGTTCGACCTGCTCCTGGGGCTCTAAAACGATCGCCTCGCGGCGCTGCGGTTTCAATTTCAGCATTAGAGCCTGGCCCAGCAGTCTGAGGATGGGCCCACGGTTCTCGTAAAGGACATGCATCCAGTCCCGCCGCTTCATTTGTGGAAAATAGATACCACGGAAGGCCAGCCGGCTGAGCAGGTGAATCAAGCGGTCGGGGAATGACTTCGACTCCAGCCAATCCATGCTAGCAGCTATTGTTTGAGGGCTGTAGGCCGACGACCAGGCCTGGCGGACCTCTGACTCGGCTTCCTGAACTGTAATTCCCAGAGGTTTAAAGGCCATGGTGAAAGGTTTGAACTCCAGCCAGTGCTTTGGCCTGGTAAGGCGCCCGGCAGCAGACAGACGGTCATAGAGCGGAGTGGCAGGGTACGGCGTCAGTAGACCAAATACGGGCAGACCGGGAGGCCAGGAGCGGATCGCTTCCAGCGTGCGCGTGGCAACACCTTGGCGGTCACCATCCATTCCAAAAATAAATGAGGTGATGGCGTACAAATTGTGCCGAGCCAGCCGTTCCAATACGGCCTGATACTCGTCCGGCTTGTTGAATCCCTTGCTGACACTCTTAAGATTCTCGGTATCAATGGATTCAAGACCAATAAAGATCCACTTGGCGCCGCTTTGGGAAATCAGCGAAACCAACTCCTCATCGCGAAGCAAATTCATGCTGATTTGCGCCACCCAGGGGACTTGCGCACCGCGGGCAATGATTTCGCGCAATAACGACTTGGTGCGCCGGGGATTGATGGCGAAGTTGTCATCAATGAAGAATACCGCCACTTTCCCTTTTTCGCGCTTCTCCCTTTCCTTCAACATCAACAGCTCGTTGACCACGCTTTCATTGGAGCGGAAGCGAATGGAGTCACCAAAGAATCCCGTCACCGTGCAGAACTCGCAGCCGTAAGGACATCCGCGCCCCGACTCAATGGGAATCAGGTGAAAGCTCTGCCACGTCATTCCCACCAGCGAAAGCATGCGCCGAGCCATTTTGGGAAAGTGTTTGATCAAGTTGAACTGGTCAAGATCCATTTTGTCCCAGGGAATTACGGGATAATCACCCAGTGGAGGCTTCACTTCTTTGCCGTCAGCATTGATGGGAGCATAGACCTCTTTCAGCTCTCCGCGTGCGGCATCGGCCACGATGGCCGGCCACGTCTGGTCCGCTTCCCCCAAGGCAATGGCGTCGGCATGGCGGGCTTCACCGTTACGTCCCAACGGTTCGTCCGGTACCTCGGTAACGTGCGGGCCTCCCATGACCACCAGGATGCCAGCCGCCCGCACCGCATCCGCCACGTGGTATGCCTTGCGAATCATCCGAGTCATGGCGCCGATTCCCACCAGTCCAATCTCGTTCTCCCGGATGTAATGCACGAGATCTTCGGTGCTCATGCGCCGCGCGTTGCCATCAATCAGGAATACCTTATGGCCAGGCGGTGTAAGCGACTTCAACAGGAACATCCAGAGATGGGGCATGAAATTATTGGTAATCTCATTGTCCGGATTATAGAGAAGGATATTCATTAACTTTTGTCTCCGGGGCGATAAATTGAATGGGGGAGCCGGTCTCAGGAAGCGCTTGCCCTGGCACGCACGGCAAACTATATACGGCCTGGCTAAGTCGGCATTCCAAAGCCCGATTTGGAATGCCGCGAGTGTATCACGATACTGCCCTAGCGCAGGTTAATTCTGACAGAATCGAAAATCTGGTCAATATTGCTCACTTTTAAAATAATCGGAGGGGCGGGTAAACGAGGGTATCAATCGTGAAGAACGATGTTCAGGAGTGAACTGTGCACTTGCAAACCACCATTATATTCAATAAATCCGAGCTTGCGGAATTTGTTCATGAAGTGGCTCACGCGCGATCGCGTGGTTCCGATCATCCCCGCCAGAATTTCCTGGCTGATCTTGGGAATGACGAGTTCCTGCTTGCCTTCCTTGCCAAAGTGCGCCAGCAAAAGCAAAACGCGCGCCAATCGCTTTTCACTGGAATTAAAGAGCTGGTCCACCAGGTCCTCTTCAAATCGAACATTGCGCAGAAGCAGGTAGGTGGTGAAGAGCTCAGAGAATTTCGCGTCCGTGTGCAGCAGACGCATCATGGCTTTCTTGTTGATGCTCAGGATGGTGGCATCCTCCGTCGCCGTGGCGGTTGACATGCGCAACTGCTGCCCAGCCAGGCAGCCCTCGCCAAAGAACATGTCGCCGTCCACAAACGCCACCACCGCTTCTTTTCCCTGTTTGGATACCACCGTTAACTTCACGCGGCCCTTCAGAACGTAATAAACCACATCTGCCGGATCACCTTGGGAAAAGACGATCTGTTTACGCACGTAGGCAGACACACTTTTCCCCTCACCGACTCTCGCCAGGAAAGTCTTGGGATTAAATGCCGAGAGTCGTTTCGAAAGTTTTGGCGGCATGTTCAGGAAATCGTATTCTACGCCAAGTCAATCTCTTCACTCAAGTGCTGTGAGCAAATTGCAGCAGCTTCGTAATCTGTGGATA
>PLSX01000132.1 GCA_003165315.1 Acidobacteriota bacterium | reverse complement strand
CGTCCTCCACCATCGACGCCATTTCACGAATCAATGCTACGGGTTTCAGCGACACATTGGTGGGCTGCTTCTCAATCGCCAGAATTTCATTCTGCTCGTTCACCACCACCGCGCGCAGACTTGTGCCGCCCATGTCGATTCCTACCATGATCTCTTTGCTTGCTGTTGCCATTGCGAAACCTCCGTCTTGTGCAGGATGCCGGGTTGGTGAGTCTATCGCAATCTGGCCTTGGAGAAAATGGATGTTTGTCGTGAAATTGCACCGACCCGCATTCTACCTTAAGCCTGCGTTGCTCCACCCATCGACGTGAATGTGAGGCGAAGCTTTGGAGTGCGTGCAGCTTGCTGCCGCTTTCCTCTCCGCGAGCTTGCTCGCGGGCAATGTGCCATGGACATCCTGGCCATGCCTGAGTACGGGCAAGACCTGTCCCGATGATCTTGATCGGGATGCCCGTGACACAATTTAGCAGCTTGCAATCTGGCTCAAGCAAAAGCGGCAGCATGCTGCACGCACTCCAAAGCTTCGCTGGCACGTTTTTCCGCAAGATCGTACCCTTGCATGATCCCTAGAGCAGCAGCTCTCCAGAAAGGGTTGAATCGAAGCGGCGCTGCCTCAAATTGACAAACCTGGTAACCTCACTTCAATCCCGGACATCTATAGTGAGTGATGGTCGAAAATAGGATTCGTAGGTGTATAGGTTGCCGCACCCTCTTCCCCATATCGAGCAATTAGTCGGGGTATGGAAATCCAGATCCGTAGAAACAAACCTGAACAACATTGGAGTGTTCCATGGATTTAGGCCTCAAAGGAAGTACCGCAGTGATATCCGGCTCAACAGCAGGAATTGGATTGGCCATCGCCACGTCACTTGCCGCTGAGGGCGCGTCAGTGGTCATCAACGGACGCACCGAAGCGCGGGTGAATGCGGCTCTGGAGCAAATCCGCTCCGCGGTGGAAGGAGCCGAAGCAAGCGGCGTCGCGGCTGACCTGGGAACACTGGACGGCGTTGAGACCTTCATCAATCAAGCACCCGAAGCCGACATACTGATTAACAACCTCGGCATCTTTGAAGCCAAACCCTTTGGGGAGATCAGCGACGCCGACTGGCTGCGGTTCTTCGAAGTCAACGTATTGAACGGCGTCCGCCTTGCTCGTTATTACCTCGCCCGCATGCGCGATAAGAACTGGGGCCGGGTGATCTTCATCTCCAGCGAGTCGGCCGTCAACATTCCCGTTGAGATGATCCACTACGGAATGACCAAGACGGCGCAAGTGGCTGTGGCGCGCGGCCTGGCGGAGTCCGTCGCCGGCACCGGCATCACAGTAAACTCGATCCTGGTGGGACCCACCAAATCCGAAGGCGTAAGCAGCTTCCTGGATCAGTTGGCGAAACAGCAGGATGTGACCGCCGCTGAAGTGGAGAAGGAGTTTTTTGAGAAGGTCCGTCCCAGTTCCCTGCTCCAACGCTTTGAGAAGCCTGAAGAAGTCGCCGCCGTCGTAACCTTTGTCGCCAGTCAACAAGGAGCCATCATCAACGGCGCCGCCATCCGAGCTGAAGGAGGCGTGGTACGGTCGGCGCTGTAAACCCAACCGCTCGCGGCGGAACCTCCCAACTCGCAGATGTTAGCCACGGTCAATCGTCCTGTGATTGACCGCGTGGTCTTCTGTCCAAGAAAACCCACGGTCAATGTACTCTTAAGCGTGGGCTTTTCTCATGCCCCAAAGCCCGGTGGCAGCCGCGCCGGATCAATCTGCATAGGACACGCTGCCATCGTCACTTTGCTCCCAGCCCTTCAGCTGACGGGCGAAAGATCGTAGCCCATGGCGTAACCGTGGGTGAGGAATTCGAGTAAAATCCCTCCCAGCCCCGGAGTGGCGAAAGAAAATGCCGTACACCTACGCAAATCACCTCACGCACATTATTTTCAGCACCAAGGACCGCAAGCCGCTTATCATTCCTGCGCTTCATGACGATTGCTCGCCTACATGGGAGGAATCGTACGCGAGCTCGGCGGCCTGCTGCGGGCCGCAAATGCCAGACCCGCCCACGTGCATTTGCTATGCTCGATGCCACCCGCGATGGCAACAGCCGACGCTCTGCGGTTGGTGAAGACCAATTCGTCGCGCTGGCTCCACCGCAGCCGGGGTTTCCCCGGATTCGATTGGCAAACCGGCTATGGCGCATTCAGGGTCAGCCATTCTTTGGCGCCATCCGTGCTGCGATATATTGGCAATCAGGAGAAACATCACCGCCGCGTTACCTTTCAGGAAGAATTGATCGCCTTTCTCAAAAAGAATGGCATCACCTGCGATGAGCGCTACATTTGGGTGTGATTTCTTTCGCCCCTTCCGGGGCTTGGGCAGGCCTGGGGGCCGATTTCCCCACGGCTGGCGCCGTGGGCTACGTTTTTTCGCCCACTTTGCGGGCTGGAATGGGACGATTCCTTGTCTTTTGGCCGGCGAACCGGGACGAAAAGGCGCGCACCTTGAAGTCAGGCGCTACAGTTGCTCCTCGCGGGCAGCCTGGCGGATTTCCGACTCGGAGCGCTTCAGGACCTCGAGTTCCTTCGGCTTCCAGCGATTCTCCCCACCCATCTTGTAAGGCTTGCAGAGTGCGCAGGAGCGCCGTTTTCGTTTGAGTCGTTTGCGCATGGTCTGTGGCTTGCCCCTTGACCTTTCCCGACCGGTCGGTAGATCCTATCCCACTCGGGAGCGGATTTACAGACATTTTGACCAAATTGCAGGCCTGAGATTTTGCGGGCAGCCGCGGACTGTTTCGCCCTATCCACTTTACTCTACGCCACGCGCGCTGTCGCCGGCCGATGAGAATGAAAGTTGCTAATAAGCGTCTTGGACAGTTCCTCGCGCTGGATCTGGTTGGTGCCTTCGTAAATCTGCGTGATCTTGGCGTCACGCATGTACTTCTCGATGGGGTAGTCGTGCATGTAGCCGTAGCCGCCGAAAATCTGCACGGCGTCGGTGGTGACTTCCATGGCCACATCCGAGGCAAAGCATTTCGACATGGCGGAGTAGAGCGTGGGCCGCTCCTTGGGCTTGGTATCAATGTGTTTGGCCGTGGCGTAAACAAGCGCTCGGGCGGCTTCAATCTTGGTGGCCATATCCGCCAGCATAAAGCGCAGTCCCTGGAACGAGCCGACGGGTGAGCCAAACTGGCGTCGCTGGCAGGCATATTCCAGCGCCAGGTCAAACGCTCCGGCGGCAATTCCCACCGCCTGTGCGCCCACGCCCGGACGCGAAACATCAAACGTCTTCATCGCGGTAATGAAGCCCGTGCCTTCACGGCCCAGGCAGTTGGCCACTGGCACGCGGCAATCCTGGAAAATCAATTCACGCGTGGCGGACGCGCGAATCCCCAACTTGTCTTCCTTCTTGCCGAATGTGAACCCGGGCGTGCCCTTTTCTACAACGATGCAGGATGCCCCACGTGGCCCCTTGGAAGGGTTCGTCAAGGCAATTACCGTATAGATCTCCGCCTCGCCCCCGTTGGTGATCCATTGCTTGGTGCCATTCAAGACGTAATGATCTCCATCGCGAAGTGCCGTGGTGCGAACGGCGCCCGCGTCGGAACCCGCCTGTGGCTCGGTGAGCGCGAAGGCCGCGAGCTTTGTCCCCGCGGCAATGTCCGGAAGCCATTTCTTCTTCTGCTCCTCGTTGCCGGAGAGAATGATGGGCAGCGTGCCGAGTGCCGTGCCCGCAAAACTAAGGGCAATGCCACCACAGGCCTTGGAGAGCTCTTCCGTAACGATCACCATATTCATGATCGGTGAGCCGTCACTGATCCCGCCGTATTCATCTTCAATGTAGACACGGAAGAGGTCTGTCTCCGCCATCACCTTGACGGCCGCCCAGGGGAACTTGGCCTCACGATCGTATTCCGCCGCTATGGGCCGGATTTCTTTCTCGGCAATCTCTCGCGACAAATCGCGGATGGCCGTTTGATACTCCGTGAAGCCGTAGTCCAGCATGGGAATCTCCTTGAGGATCGAGTCGAAAGTTGCTAGTTAAAGAGTCGAAAAGTCAAAAGAGTTGAAATACAAAACAGATGTTCGCGGTGTTCGGATGCTAAATCTTGAACTTCTTGCGCTTTAACTTTTTCGACTTTTCGACTCTTTAACTTTTGACCGCTTTTCTCACACCGTTTGCGCTACCGCGGCAGCGGGGGCCGGGGCTGCTTCAGGGGTGTCTGACCAAAGTTGGGGCCGAGCCATCCAGGTTCCATCGGTTCGGAAGGAAAACCGACAGTAGTCTTCCAAATCACCCACGCGAAAGGAGGTTACGTCAATTTCGCCGATCAGTGTACCTTCCTTGGCCATGTATCGAAGGGCGTTCACAAGGGTCACCACATCGGCGTTGACATCGCGAAGGGTAAGGTCAACCCGGCTGACGGAGGAAGAAATGGCGTAATCACCCTGCGAATACTCACCCGCTGTTTTGTCAATGATCTTGCACAGGTGTTCGGCTGCGTTAGGATTGCCTTCGAAGCTCACAACCCCATTCAAGCGCTGGAACGGCTCAAAGACGACTACGACCGGCTGGTTGCAGAATGCCTCCCATTGCGCGCGAGTGTAGTCAGGCCGAGCCCAGGTGACCGTCAGGAATCCGCCCTTCCATACCTTCAGGCGGACGTACTGCCCCGTCGGCTCATCCTGGTAATAGAGAGCGCCACCCGGAATCTGGGAACGCTCAGAGTCGGAGACCGCGTGCAGGAAATCCAGCAACTCGCCCGCAACCTCGCGCATCGGGGGAACATCGTCCGGCTGCACATGGCGGACGTCCAAAGATGAAGATTCCGGCGAGTACTCCAGCCAGCTTGCCACAATCTTCTCCAGATGCCTCTGGGTATCATTCGCGAGCTGGCCCAGATTCACAGACCCAGTACAACCCAAGTGGCTGCGCATTTTCTCACTCCCCTTGCCGCCGGACTGACATTCTGTCCGGATTCTTCCCCACTAACTGACAGTTTTGCACTTCGAGGGCCGAAGCCGGGTTTGCGATGACTTGTGGCGACAGTCTCCGACCACCGCAAAGAGTTCCCACAGTTTGGTACGAGTGGTTCGCTCGACAGAGCGCGAGGATTGACAAATGAACTCCCGAATCGCGCGAAACACCGGCGGCTCGTATAAGATGTCGCAAGATCTAGCGAAGTCGGGCGCATATGTCCTCGCTCCGACGTAAAGAATCGCCGCATTTATATTTGTTTTCAGCATGTTCCCAGGTTCAGGCGGGGAATAATGATACCACTCTGTTTGTTTTCAATTAGGTTCTCGGCTTCGTTCGCGGTGGATTGACGCGTTTTTGCTCTGGGACTCCGCATCGTGGTCTTGCCTCACCGCGCACCCGATTTCCACTGGACCTGAGATCAGAACGAATTCGGCAAATCGAGGGGCCGAGTTGGTCCGTTGCGCGGAGGGTGTGATCCTTCGCCGGGAACGCGCGGAGCGGTGATTGTGGCAGGCCGACCGTTGATAACTTTAATTGATTCTGTCCTGTCCACCCGCGATTTGGCCATGGTGAAAGCCTTTCTATCTATAAGGGCACCACACATTCATGTGAATTCTTGCAAGGAAATACTATTTCGGCCCCAATAAACCGTAAAATTCCCGCAATTTCCGACAGGCACCCTATTGTTTTCATACATATAGTCGGGTCGACCTTCATTTTTGAAATGTTTTTGTGTGCCCCCTCTTCCCTGATCTTCCCGGGGAGGAGCAGCAAGAATTCCTGGAACGGAGGAATCTTGTGTCGAAGCCCTGACTCTGCGCCCCGTTGGCCAACGGCATCGAAACTAATGAGAAATACCCTGGACTAACCTTCCCATCAGGGTGCCCGGCATTAAGATGATGAAAGTCGATTGATAAGATGGGGGCGAAGCGTATCTTGCAGGATTCCGTCCGTGGGCAATGGGCGTGCACCCAACAAAGACACCACATCTAGCCTACTTATCAGGCAAAAAGCGCGCCAGTCAGTCAATTTGCCCCACCGACATGAAAATATTATCCGGGCCGCTCAGGACTTCGCCAATTGGATATCAGGTCCCCGGTTGAATTGTCGATTTTCGATGGGTGGGTCCCGAAAGGTAGTTGCCGATTCTCCAGGTTCGACATTTCTATTGCCGATCTCATCTTTGCAGAGGGGTAAGGTTGCGTTTGGGCTGCGTGAGCTTGTTGGCCATTTGCTCCTTCATCGCCACGATGGCCAGGACACAGCTCTGGTTGCAGCCAGGGCCGTCTATGGAAGAATCAAAAGAAAAAAAGCGGCGTTGGTCATTTACCCACAGTTTGAGGCTAGGAAGTCTTTGAGGAGAAGCTGAAGCCCTCTGCGGTAAGTGCAGGGGGCTCCAATAGAATGGGAAGTTCTCATCGGCCGGTTCTGGCATTATGTTTTTCCCTGTAAATCTGTCGAGATTGCTTATTCTGTTGTTGGTTAACAAGATTGCGTTGGCCTGCGGTCAGCTTGCCGCCATCTGCCTTGCGCATGCCAGCGATTTCGCGGTTCAAGCCCTGCTCCCGGCCTTCCTGCCGAGAAGCTTCTCCCGGGGTCATCTGGCCGCTGCGGATTCCCTGCGCGATGCGGTCCTGCTGATTTTCCCGGCGCTGTCCAATCTCGCCTTTACCATAGGTGGCCGTGCGGGCATTGTGCTTGTCCTGGTAAATCTGCCCCGAAATGCGATTTTCCTGCCGATTGAGAGCGGTGCGGTCCGCGGCAGTGAGCTTGCCCCCATCCGCAGCGCGCATCTGCCGTTCGTTGCGGTTTAAATTGGCCTCACGCCCTTCCAGATTTTTGGTTTCACCCGCGGTGAGCTGGCCGCTATCAATACCGTTGGCGATTCGATCCTGCTGCTTTTCCTTTCGTTCGCCGACAGTTCCCGGTGTTACGGAATTCGTTTGTGCGATCGAGATTGAACCCGTCATGGCAAGGGCCGAAGCTAAGATCATGAGTCGAATCTTCATTTTCCTCTCCTTTTTTGTGGCCTCTCTCCTCCAGTGCCAAGGGTGCTTGGAAGGCCATCTGTTCGTTTAAACACGGGTGGGAGAAGAATGTTGCGGAATGGTGGCTTATTCGGCTTGAGGTTCAACAATGTGGGTTGCCAACAAAATAACTACGATTGCGGTCATAACCGCGCAAAGGGTGGTCACGGCTGCGTATCCGGACCGCTGGAACAAGACTCCGCCTAGATAAGCCGTGGCGCCGATCCCCATCTGCGATGAAATATTACGCATGGCGATGAATGAGCCCCGCTGAGGCGCGGGTACCATCTCCGTCATCAGTGCTGTTAGAGGCCCTTGCCGAAATGCAGCGCCCAGGCTTGCGAGAGCAAACGCACTGAGCAGACCGAGCCCCCATGGCAGGAATGGCACGGATGCCACGGCCACCGCCAACAGTATGTTGCTGGCGATGGAAACGGGGCGCTTCCCCCAGCGGTCTGACAGAATTCCCCCCAGAGGAGCGCTTCCCACGGCCACAATTCCGCCCAGCATGAAGACCCATCCGATGGTGCGCGTGGGAAGTCCAAAACTGCTATTCAACCACTGCCCGATGTAGGTTAGGAAGCCCACCAGTCCGCCTGAAACCAGAAAAGCTATCACCAGGGCGGCAGCGGTATCACCCCGCATCAGAAATGAACGAAACGCCTCCACCGCAGATCGCAGCTTTTCCGCGGAGAGTTGGGGGTTTAAGCGCTCAAGTGGAAGGCGCAATGTGGCGAGCGCGGTCACCACGGCCAATGCGGAAAAGAAAAGGAATGCGCGCCGCCAGCCGAAGCGGTCCGCAATCTGCGCTGCAATCGGAACACCCAAGATTGGCGCGGCAAAGTATGCGGACGAGATGAGCCCAATGGCGCGTCCACGCACGTTGTAAGGAAACCAATCCGCAGCGAAAGTAATCGAGCAGGTGGAAAGTGTGCCGGCGGCAAACCCCGTGAGAGCGCGCGCCACCATCAATTCAATCAAGGTGGAGCTTTGCGAAGCTGCGAAGGAGGCCACGGCAAAGAATGCCACACCCGCCAACAGAAATCGTCGACGCCCATAATGATCGGAGAGCGTCCCCGAGATAAACGCCGCCACGGCCGCTGCCAGGGAGTAAACCACCACCAGCAACCCCGCCGTCGAAACGCTGATGCCGAACGATTTGACCAAGGACGGCAAAAGCGCAGCGATCATCTGGTTGTCGGCTAAACCGAGGAAGAGCAGGAAGAAGAGGTTGGCGATGACGAGGGAGTCCATATGTGAAGGTGTCAGGTGCCAGGTATCAGTTGGCAGGGCAAAAGCTAAGGATGAAGGATAGAGGATGAAGGGTAAAGGCTAAGGTAAGAACAGCGACAGGAGTTTTATCCTTTTGCCCCTTACGCTCCGTTGGGTCCTGACACCTGGCACCTGATACCTGACATTTTCTATTCAAAGTGGTGCAAATCGAGTTTGATGGCTGCCTTGTCGGAAAAATCCACAACGCCGGCTGCGGCAATTCCCACGGCCACGGCAATGGCGTCGCTGATTTCCTCCTTGGTTGATCCCAATTCGAGCGCCTTCTTGATGTGTCCTTCCAAACACCCTTCGCACTTCGCCACCAGGGAGCAACCGATCGCAATCAGCTCCTTGGTTTTCAAATCCAGCGCGGAGGGTTTGAAGTAACTTTCCTTGTAAAACGAGAGATAGATGTTGCGGATCCGCGGTTCAAGCATACTCATCGAAGCCGGGGGCTTTTTCTTGTCTTTGGGCCCATCATTCGCCATTGGGGAACCTCGCTCCTTGGAATCTAAATAGAATACAGCCACGGTGCGATTTTGGATACTCCGCAGATTTTCCCGGATGATTTTCGATTGGATCGAAACTAAAATCGCCGGCCAACAGGATCAATTTATTGTCGGCCAGTTCCCTGCTCGGCTCTGCCAGAGCATATTCATGATGAAACGGTCGAATGCTCTACCGGCGGCGCCGGAAGTTTGGTAACCAGTTCGGGGATCTCGATGCGGATGCAAGTTCCCTTCCCTGGATGGCTGTCAATCTTCATCAAAAAGTCCTGGCCGTAAACCACCTTGAGCCGCTCCTGCACGTTACTGATGCCAATTCCGCTGCCGTAGACTTCCGACTGTCTCTGATCGGAGATTCCCACGCCATCATCAATGACTTCCACAATCAGACGGCCCTTACCCCGATGGGCACGCAGGGTGATGGCCCCACCCTCAATCTTGGGAGCAATGCCGTGCCGTAGCGCGTTCTCAACGAGCGGCTGCAATATCATGCTGGGAACGACCATGTCCAAAGTCTCAGGATCGATCTCCTTGCGGATTTGCAGCTTATCGCGCCCGAATCGCACCAGTTCGATGTCCAAATAATCGTCGATAAAATCCAGCTCCTGCTGGAGGGGCGAAAAGTGGCCCTGGGCCTTCAAGCGGCGGCGAAGGATGTTCGAGAGCTTCAGCAGCACCGTGCGCGCGGTATCGGGATCAAAACGAATCAGCGACGAGATCGTATTGAGGGTATTGAAGAGAAAGTGCGGATTGATCTGGCTAATCAGCGCGTCCATACGCGCCTGGAGCAGGGCTTTTTCCTGGTCGACCAGCTTGTGCTCAATGCGCGTGGTGTTCCAAATCCTCACCGGCAAGCTCACCGCAAACAATGTCGCCAGTACGATCAGGACGCTGGTCCAGAAGTGAGGTGAACTCGGGTAGAACAAGGTGCCATGGGAAATAGGGCCCACCACCAACATGCGAATTAATTCCAGGCTGACGCAAACAAGGGTAAAGAAGACTTGCCAGACAATTCGTTGATCCTTGAACCGTTGCTGGATGGAACGATAGAGGCTCAGATCAAACGAAGGCGAGAATTTCCAGATTTCTTCCTTGTCGGGACACACCCAGCGCGCCGTTCCTGCCGCAACCGCGTAAAGCGTGGCCATTAGAGGCGCAAGCAGCTCGGGACGATAATACGGAATGAGCCAAGGCGGCACGGTATGGGCGAAAGCCGGAAACAAAGATAGTGTCGCAACCCACCAGGCGACCAGCAGGATCGGCAGGTTGACAATCAAGGCTACTGCCAAGCCTACAATGGTCCCGCCGAGCAGTCCGGCCAGCACGATGACTTCCAGACTCATATCCGTGGTGGGATATTGGGATTGGGAAAAGAGGCGGACCAGGACACCCACCATAAACGGCAGGCCCAGAAACGCCGCGAACTGGATCTTCTGGCGGGGGCCGCGCTGCTCAATCATCAGCAGGTCACGGAACTTGCTGAAACGGGCGATAAACCCCGCCACCAAGGCCATAACCGCCAGCTTGATCAGTAGATCAACAACTGTGAAGGGCGCGGGGATGTGCGGGACTAGATTCATATCGAGAAAGCAGACAGGAGCCAACAGTCAGGATCGCAAGCGCCCCTGGACAGCCCATTCCAACTCTATTTCTGCAGTTCCGAATTCCAGTTCCTAACTGCAAGTGTGGTGTCCCACATAAGTATTGACAATAGGCGCCCTCCCCTCACCCGGCCCGCCCCGACTGAGGAAAGCGCCGGCCCCTTCTCCCCCGAGGGGGCCGGGGGCGAGGTGGTCCCTGCAACACACCGTCGTCAAGAATTACGCGGGACACCACACTAGATCCCGAATCCAACTTCCACGCCGCCACCCACAAAGTGTACCACTTCCAGACGGTCGTCAGGCTGGATGCAGGTTTCGGCCCAAGTGGATCTTGACGCAATTTCGCGATTGCGCTCCACTGCCACCCGATCCACAGGAAGCTTCAGCCAATCAAGCAGTTCCAGTAGGGTCAGGTTTTCCGGGACTTCGCGCAGTTCTCCATTCAAATAGATCTTCATTTCAGGGAAGGCTCCAAATCAGGAGGGGCCTGCATGCTCAGAAGCAGGTTTAATTTCACCACCACGTATGCGCGCAATAATCAGGCGATGCTGCTCTTCCAGGCGGCGCTTCAATTTATCTTCGCAGTAGTCGGGCGAATCCAGCAAGTCCTGGCAGGAGCTCTTGAACTTGTAAACGACAGCGCCCCTTGTGTAAACCGTGGTGTCAATGCCAGCTTCCTTGCGAGGCTCGGTCTGAACATGATAGACCACACCCTCGTGGTTGATATCGGTGTTAAACCCCATCACCATGGATTCTTCCCCGCGTTCGTCAGATCCCCTTGTCGAATAAGGATGTTACTGGCTTGCCCTTCTCCAATCAAGAAAAAACTTGACACTACTCGGACGCGCCTCGTATAGTTTTCAATTCAGGTTTGACATATCAAAGTCCTTCTAAATAACTGTAATGGCTAGAGTTTACATCCCCATTCTGATGCACCTTATAGCTGTCGTGGCGGTTGCCGGCGGCATGTTGGGCTTGTCATGGTGGGTGGGAATAAAACGCCCCTCAAAAGAGAAGCTTGGCCCCTACGAGTGCGGAAGCATTCCCGTGGGTGATGCCCGCGGAACCTTTTCCGTCAGCTTCTATTTGATCGGGATGATCTTTATTTTGTTCGATGTGGAAGCCGTTTTCCTTTACCCTTGGGCAGTTGTTTTCAAGAGCCTGAGATGGTCTGGCTTCATTGAAATGTCGCTCTACATCGGCATCTTGCTGGGAGGTTATATCTATCTTTGGAAGAAAGGGGCCCTCGACTGGACCCGCTAGTGATCGCCCGATCCGTTCGCTCGATCTCCCGATCATTGCCCTGGCTCGAAACCCAAAGTGACCTCTATTATGGCCGCTGATCTTCAAGAAAACCTGGCTCTCATCAAGTTACGGGAGTATGAGCCCGAGGCAGTGGAAGATGCGCGCATCTTTCGGGATGAGGTGACGCTCTACATCAGGGCGCCTTTTTTTCTTCGCGCCTGTGAGTTCTTGCGGGATGAGCCCAGCTTGAAGGTCAGTTTCCTCGCCGATGTCACGGCTTTGGACCATTACCCCCAGGAGCCACGGTTTGAGGTTGTTTATCATCTGCTCTCCCTTGATACCGCCCAGCGCCTGCGTCTGAAGGTACAAGTTGCGGGAGAGAATCCGCATTGCCTTAGCGCTGTTCCAGTTTGGCCCTCCGCTAATGCCTTTGAACGAGAAGTCTTCGACCTCTTTGGAATCAACTTTGATGGGCACCCCTATATGCGGCGCATCGTTCTGCCGGATGAATGGGAAGGCCATCCGCTGCGCAAAGATTATCCCACGGAGGGTTACCGATAAATGCCGGTAACGCTGGAGAAAATTCCGGGTAGAGAAGACCGGGTCATCCTCAGCATGGGCCCGCAGCATCCTTCCACGCACGGCGTGTTGCGGATGGTGCTGGAACTTGAAGGCGAAACCGTGGTGCGCGCTATTTACGACATCGGTTATTTGCACACGGGCTTTGAGAAATCTTTCGAGGACAAGACCTACTCCCAGTGCATCCCACTAACGGACCGCATGGATTACCTTGCCCCGCTTTCTAACAATTTGGGATTTTGCCTGGCGGCGGAAAAGTTGCTGGGACTGGAAATCCCCCCGCGGGCGCAATGGATTCGGGTGCTGCTGACGGAATTGACGCGCATTCAGAGCCATCTGGTGTGGCTTGGAACCCACGCCATCGACCTTGGCGCAATGTCGGTTTTCCTTTACTGCTTCCGTGAGCGCGAAGAGATTTTGCATATTCTCGAGGCCGTCTCCGGCCAGCGCATGATGACCAGCTTCTTCCGCATTGGCGGTCTGGCACTCGAACCCCCACTGGGCTGGCTGAAGGGCGTGAAGAGCATTGCCAAGCGCTTTCCTCCACGTTTCGATGAGTATGAAGCTTTGCTGACCCGCAATCCCATCTGGCTGCGCCGCACGCAAGGAGTCGGTTACATTGCGCCCCAGGACGCCATTGCCTATGGCCTTTCTGGCCCGTCGCTGCGCGGCTCGGGCATCGATTGGGACATCCGAAAGAAGCAACCTTACTCCAGCTACGAAAAGTTCGACTTCAAGGTTTCGATCCGCCCGGAATGCGATGTGTACGGCCGGTATTTGGCTCGGATTGAAGAGATGCGCCAGTCGTTGCGGATCATCAATCAGGCCATGGACGGCCTGCCGGAAGGACCGGTAAAAGCCAACGCTCCACACATCGTCATGCCGGAGCGCGAGAGCATGAAGACCTCCATTGAGGCATTGATTTATCACTTTAAGATTGTTACCGAGGGCTTCCATCCGCCCATCGGCGAAGTCTATCAGGCGGTCGAATCGCCGCGCGGGGAACTGGGCTTCTATATGGTCAGCGACGGCTCACCCAAGCCCTTCCGCTGCCACGTGCGCGCTCCTTCGTTTGCGAATTTGCAGGCGTTGCCGAAAATGATTGAAGGGCGTTTGATCGCCGATGTCGTGGCTTGCATCGGAACGATCGATATCGTTTTGGGTGAAGTAGATCGGTAAGTTAGGCTGGAGCATTGTGGATAAAGGGCAAATGCTAAGCAATCGGCAGCAATAGGGGCGCATTGACAGTTTTTGCTAGCCTTCAATCTTTGGACTTTTTGTCGGATATCCTTCAGTGTTCAGACTTTTTGTTGGATATCCATAACCTTCGGACTTCTTGACCATGCTTTCAGAATCGTTGTTAAGAAAATTCGACCAGCTCATCGCGCGCTATCCTTTGAAGCGCTCAGCGTTGGTTCCTCTGCTGATGTACGCGCAGGATGAAGTGGGGTACGTCAGCGAAGAAGTGATTGCCGAGGTGGCCCAGCGCGTGGACGTGCGCCCCATTGAAGTGGTGGAAGTCATTGGCTACTACTCCATGCTCCACCGCAAGCCGGTGGGCAAGTACAATGTCCAGGTTTGCACCAATATCTCCTGCATGTTGCGTGGGGCGGACGAAGTTTTTGAACACGCCTGCAAGAAATTAGGAATCAAGCATAAACAGACAACGCCGGACGGACTGTTCTCGCTGGAAGAAGTCGAATGCCTTGGTGCGTGCTGCGGCGCCCCCGCCATGCAGGTGAATTACGACTTCTACGAGAACCTGACGGCGGAGAAGATTGACGCGGTGATTGACGAGTTGAAGAAGAACGAGCCGAGTTCGAAGATGTGAGGAAGAGACTTTAGAATCTAGAGGTTAGAAGAAAGAGCTTTTCGTCTGTGCATTAGGAATGGATCCCAAGCAACCTGCGCGTCGTTCCAGTTCCTAAGTTCTAGATTCTGGCTTCGGGTTCCTGACCGCCGAGTTTTCGCTATGCCTGGCTACAACAACCCGATGGGCAACAGCCCCCTGGAAGTGAAGGTTATCAGCAAGCGCTTTGGCGTGCCGAATAACACTTCCCTTGACGTCTTCGTTCAGCATGATGGCTATAAGGCCCTGAAAAAGGCTTTGGCAAGCACGCCGGAAGATGTCATCAACATCGTCAAGAACTCCGGCTTGCGGGGGCGCGGCGGTGCGGGCTTCAACACCGGCATGAAGTGGAGTTTTGTTCCCAAGCAGTCGGCCAAGCCCAAATACGTTGTTTGCAACGCCGATGAGAGCGAGCCCGGCACCTGTAAAGACCGCCCGCTGATGGAGTACGATCCCCATCAACTCATCGAAGGTATTGTCATTGCTGGTTTTGCCATCCAGTCACATCAGGGGTTCATTTACATCCGCGGCGAGTATCGCTACCTGCTGGATATCGTTGATAAGGCCATTGCGGAAGCGTACGCCGCCGGTTATCTGGGCCAGAATATTCAAGGCTCCGGCTTCGATTTCGAGCTCTGCACCCATACCGGCGCTGGCGCCTACGAGTGCGGCGAAGAGACCGCACTGCTGAATTCCCTGGAAGGCCTGCGCGGCTATCCCCGCATCAAGCCTCCATTCCCTGCCGTGGTCGGACTTTATGGCGGACCCACTGTGGTCAATAATGTGGAAACACTTTCCAACGTTCCCCACATTCTCCTGAACGGAGCTGAGTGGTACGCCAATCTGGGCTCGCCCAAGAATGGCGGAACGCGTCTTTTCTGCCTCAGCGGCCACGTCAACCGCCCCGGGGTTTATGAATTGCCCATGGGATTCCCATTACGCCGGATTATTGAAGAAGTTGGCGGTGGCGTTCTCGGGGGGAAGAAATTGAAAGCAATTGTCCCGGGCGGATCATCGTGCCCGGTGCTGACGATGGATGAGATCGACGTCAACATGGATTATGACTCCGTCGCCAAGGCCGGATCCATGCTGGGTTCCGGCGGCGTGGTGGTGCTGGATGAAGACACCTGCATGGTGAAGTTTGTAGGCCGCATCATGCGGTTCTATGCGCATGAGTCCTGCGGTTGGTGCATTCCCTGCCGTGAGGGTACGTCGTGGCTGAAGCACTTATTCGACCGCTTCAATGCCGGCGGAGCGTTGCCCGGAGATCCTGACACGGCGCTCGATGTTTCCATGAATATTCTGGGCAAAACACTCTGCCCGCTCGGAGACGCCGCGGCCATGCCAACCATCAGCATCCTGAAGAAATTCCGGCACGAGTTCGAAGAGCATCTCCAGCTGGGGTACTGCCCTCATGAGAAGAAGGTGGTGAGCGTCTAATGAGTGAGCAGAGGCACGATTCGCGGTTCGTCATCCTCGACATGCCCTCCAAAGAGGAAAACCTCCAGGTTCCGGGCCCCTATACCCGCAGCCCGAGCCTGTCGCCCCGCGCCAATTCTTCTGCCCCACCCGTCACCCTGACCATCAACGGCAAAGCCGTGCAGGTCCCTCCGGGAACTCTGGTGATTGAGGCCGCAAAACAGGCGGGCATTGAAATTCCATCATACTGCTACTATCCCGGCCTTACTCTCCAAGGCGCCTGCCGCATGTGCCTGGTGGCCATTGAAAAGATGCCCAAGCTTCAGACCGCCTGCACCACCGTAGTAGCCAACGGGATGGTGGTTCTCACCGAGACTGAGGAAGTGAAGAACGCCCGCAAGG
>PLSX01000071.1 GCA_003165315.1 Acidobacteriota bacterium | reverse complement strand
TACTCTCGCGAGCCTCCCCTCGCGACAATAACTACCTTACTTCCAACCTGTTGTACGGGGTTTTGAAATAGCTTCTAGAAAAACTGGCGCCCTTTCGCGCCGATTACCGCCACCACCACACCGGGGAGGACAACGGCGACTCCCATCTGAAAAGTCTGCTGGTCGGCCACCAAGCCATCGTTCCGGTCACCAATGGTAAGCTTGATTTTGGCCCCTGGCAGCAGGTGTATTATGCGGAGTTCGACGGTCAGCGCCGGAAAAGGGTGTTGATTAAGGTCATTGGCGAATGAAGGGATGGCATGCCACCGATTATTGAAGTTCAGGACCTGGTAAAGGAATTCCGCACCTTCCGCCGGCGTGAAGGCGTTCTGGGCGCTTTACAGAACCTTGTGGTTCGCGAATACATGACCGTCCACGCGGTGGACCACATCAGTTTTTCCATCGAGCGGGGCGAAATGGTGGGCTATATCGGCGCCAACGGGGCGGGGAAGTCCACCACCATTAAGATCCTGACCGGGATTCTGTCTCCGTCAGGTGGGCGAGTGGTCTCCAACGGCTTCGTCCCCTATCACGACCGCCGCCATTACACCAAACACATTGGTGTGGTTTTTGGGCAGCGCACTCAACTTTGGTGGGACATTGCTGTTATCGAATCGTTCAAGCTGCTCAAAGAGATTTATGAAATCCCCGACGCGGATTTTCATCGGCGCCTGGGCGTCTTTGGTGAACTGCTGAACCTGAAGGAGTATTTGCATACGCCGGTGCGCAAGCTGAGCCTGGGTGAGCGCATGCGCTGCGATTTGGCCGCGTCACTGCTGCACAATCCCCCCGTGCTTTTCCTGGATGAGCCCACCATCGGCCTTGATGTGGTGGCCAAGGAGCGCACTCGGGAATTCCTGAAGGAGATCAATCGCACGGAAGGGACCACCGTGCTGCTGACGACGCACGACCTTTCCGACATCGAAGAGCTCTCCAAGCGTATCATCATCATCGACAAGGGCAAGATTCTCTTTGACGGCGACTTGGAGCAGATGAAGCAGCGGCTGGCCACTTACAACCAGGTCAAATTCTTTCTGAAGGACCGCTCGCAGGTGCCCCGCCTGGCGCAGATCGAGTCAGACGGGATCGTCTGCCAGCGGGTCGATGAACTCACCTACTTCATTCGCTTTGACCGGCACCAGCATTCCAGCGCCGACGTGATCCGCCAAATTGTGAACACGCTCGAAGTGCGCGACCTGCTAGTGGAAGAGGAGCCCATTGAGGATATCGTCAAGCGCATCTACCTGAAGGGCGAGGTGGGCTGATGGCGGAGGCAATTACCCATCCACCCATTGGCATTGGGCCTTCCTCGTCGATCGCAAGATCAGCGCGGCTCTACTGGGCATTCGCCCGCGTGGGCTTTATCAATACTCTCGCCTACCGCCTGCGGTATTACACGGGAATCGTCACATATTTTATTTATGTGTCGGTGTATTACTTCATTTGGAAAGCCATCTATGCACACAGTGCTTCCATTGAAGGCTTTGACTTCGCTCACATGCTGACTTACATCGGCGTGGGGTGGATCATCCGGTCGTTCTATTTCAACAATATTGACCAGGACCTTGCCTACCAGGTTATTGAAGGCCGCCTGGCAATGGACCTGATCAAGCCCGTGAATATTCAGTTGATGTACGTGTCACGGGCCGCGGGAGAATCGGTTTTTCGCCTGGCCCTGTTGACCATTCCCACTGCCCTGATTTTGTTTCTGGTCTATCCCCTGCGTAGGCCCGCCAGCGTTGGGCATGCGGGAGCATTCCTGGTGAGCGTCAGCTTGAGCTTTCTGATCGTCGCCGCCATCAACTTCGCTGTGGGCACATTTGCCTTGCGCCTGCAATCTATCCTGGGATTGATGCGGGCCAAGTTCTTTCTGCTGGAACTGTTTTCCGGCCTGCTGCTGCCCATCAGCTTTTTCCCGCAAGTTGTGCAGAAGATCATGGGCGTGATGCCCTTCGAGTCCATCAGCTATGTGCCCATGCTGATTTATCTGGGCAAATTGAACGGTGCCGGATTGGCCCGCGCGATCGCCTTGCAAGTTGTCTGGGTTGCCGTGCTGTTTGCGATTGGGGGCCGCCTGTGGCGCTGGTCAACGCGGAAGGTAATTATCCAGGGCGGGTGAAGGCGGACGGAAAGGGAAGTCAAAAGGCAAAGGGCAAAAAGCAAAAGTGAAAAGCCCCGATGAAGGATTGTTCGCTGAGGAAGGAGGGAGATGAAGAGACACTTACGGCTTTTGGTTCAATACTTCGCGCAGTATGCCAAAGTGCGCCTTGCGTATAAGGCGGACTTCATCATTGCCTTCTTCTCCTCCATGGCCGCGACCGTGCTGGGCTTCGGATTCGTTCTGGTATTGTTCACGAAGATACCGCGATTGCAGGACTGGTCGTTCAACGAGATCATGTTCCTTTACGGTTTCTCGCTGATTCCCCTCGGCTTTTTCAACGTGATCAGTTGGAATCTTTACGATTTCAGCGAGCTTTACATTGTGGAAGGGAAATTTGATCGAGTGCTCTTGCGGCCCGTTTCCACGCTGTTCCAGGTGATCTTTGAAAAGTTCCGATTGGAGTCATTGCAGGAGGTTGTGACGGGGGTCGCCGTGGTGGCCATCTGCATCAAGCACTTGCACCTTGCCATGAGGATCCCGGATTATCTCTGGTTTGTGGTGATGATTGTTTGCGGCAGTGCAATCTACCTGTCTGTTTTCCTGATTCTTACGGCCGTGTCATTCTGGTTTGAAGACCGCGTGGGGATTGTGCCTCCGGTTTTCAATATGCTCAACTTCAGCCGCTATCCCCTGACCATCTACAACGTTTTCATTCAGTTTCTGCTGAGTTGGATCATACCCTTCGGCTTCGCAACGTTTTACCCCACCACGCACTTTCTGGGGCGAACTGCATTCACGCTCTATTTCCACCTGGTGCCGGTTGTCGCCGCGGTATTTGTGACCCTGGCCATTCTAATCTGGAACCGCGGCGTGGGGAATTATAGCAGTACAGGAACTTAATACCTGGGGTAATGAAGGTAAGGCAAAAGTCAAAAGGCAAAAGTGAAAAGCAGGCGGTGCGCGGCCCTTCTCATTTGAGGTCGCTATTGTACCTTATTTGAAGATCTCAGAGAGGGGCAATGAAAACCCGGGGAGCACTTCCGGCTCTTCGAGCCGGGCGCCGGCGTGCGCGCTACGAACCTCCGGGTCGAGTTTGCCCTGCAAGTAACGGTAGGCGAGTTGGGTGCCTGGGTAGAGAAGCCAGACTGCTTGAACACCCGCTTCAAGGTATTGCGAAACTTTTAAATTCAGATCATCGGCGCGGTCGCTTTTAGAGACAATCTCGATGGCGATATCCGGAGCTATCGGCAGAGGAACTCGATTGAGATCGATGCCCTCCAGATGGGCTTTTTGGATAAAGGCGACGTCAGGCCGACGAACCACATCGGCGCCAAGTGTCATGTCCATTTCACTAACAACTTCCCCAAAAGGGTTCGTGCCAAGGAATACCTGAATCCGAGCGTTCAACCGGTCGCGAGTTTTGTTGTGAAAAAAGTTGGCGGAAGGTGTCACGATCAACTCCCCCTCGCTCAATTCATAACGAACCCCCACGGGTTCCTCAAGCGCGGTGTATTGTTCGATGGTCAGCAAGGTTTTGGTGGCCATGGATCAACTCCAATGAGTTCAAGATTACCACGAACGATGGACTGCCAAACAAGGAAAGAATGCGAGGAGAAGTAGGAGCTCTTCAGTAAGGACGACTTCATTATTACGGAGAATGCCAC
>PLSX01000081.1 GCA_003165315.1 Acidobacteriota bacterium | reverse complement strand
CGTTTCTGAATGCGCGCCGACAACCAAGCCAACCCGTTCGGCAGGAGTAAGCTTGGTTTCAGCCGTGCGGTTGAATTCTCTCAAAACGTCGGGAGCATACATCACGCGGTAGTAACCCTTTTGGGCCGCGTTGGCAATTACCGGAGGGGCGAGGTTTCTGAGCTTGTAGGTTTGGGTCCGCTCGTTAAGCAAGACACACTGCGCGGCGGGCCCACCGGACGGAACAGTAGCAGCCGACCTCAAGCAAACCGGCACCTGCCATAGTTCGGGCGAACCCTGGGCAAAGGCGCCCCGGTCACGAAAGAAGCGATGCTGGGAAAGCGTGATGAACGTCTGACTTCCCTCACGTATCGCCTCAATCTGGATCAGTGGCACGCCGGGCTGATCAACGAATGTTGGCATGATCCTATCGATAGGTTTACCGGAAGCTTTGGCCTGGGCATTCCAGAAATCTTCAGCAGTCACGCTGCCGAAAGCATGGGCTTTGAGGTAGGCATTGATTCCGGCGCGGAAGACATCCTCTCCCTCGTAGGACTCCATCATGCGAAGAATGTTTGAAGCCTTTCCATAGACAATGTCGGTGGGAGGCGGCCCTTCCGAGGAACGCACGGGCCGGGGTGATTTGGTAGAATCAATTTCCATGGCTCCGCCCACGTCAACACTGGCCCAATCAGGCTTCCAGGCGCGAATGGGTTTTCCACCCATCCAAGTGGCAAATCCCTCGTTTAGCCACAGGTCGTTCCACCAATTCATGGTCACTAGGTCTCCGAACCATTGGTGCGCCATTTCATGCGCCAGAACACCGGCCACGGACTGGTGCGCGTTCAGTGATGCCGTCTTATCGTCAATCAGGAGCAGGCGCTCGCGTTAAAAAATCGCGCCGGTATTTTCCATGGCTCCGGCGGCAAAATCGGGGGCCGCGACAATATCGAGCTTTCCAAACGGATATTTAATTTCGAAATACTGATCGTAGTATTGCAGAATATGCTCAGCAGCCTCAAGGGCAAAGCGGCACTGCTCTTTCTTGTCGGGAGTGGCGCAGACGCGAATGGGGATTCCGTCCGCCTCACCCTCAACGCACTGAAAGTCCCCAACGGCCATCGCGACGAGGTAGCTGGACATTCTCGCCGTGGTCGAGAAGACGAGGGTATGCTTCCCCTCCCCTGGGCCCGGAGTATCGCGAAGAATGGTTCCATTGGAAATGGCCGTGTCGCCCACATCCACAATCAGGCTGACACTGAAGGTCGCCTTCATGGCAGGTTCATCAAAGCAGGGAAAGGCGCGGCGTGCGTCACTGGCCTCGAACTGTGTAACTGCATATTTCCTGCCGTTGGCTGTGGCCCGGTAGAAACCACGCAACTTGTCATTCAGCATCCCCACAAAGACAATGTGAATCTGGGCGGGGCCGGCGGCAAGCGGCTTTTCGACGGTGAGATTCGCGGTCTCATTCTTCGAATCCAATGTGACCTGCGCTGGCTGGGTGAATCCCGCAGAGGTGATGACTATCTCCTGAAAATTGATCTCCGCTGCGTTCAACACGATGGCGGAACCCGGATGCATGACTTGGACATCGATGGTTTCATCTCCTATGAACGAATCTTGCCCCAGGTTGGGAGTGAATTTGAGCTGGTAGTGCTCTGGAACCACCGTCCCGGGGAGTCGTGAGCGCACCGCAAACCCGCTTCCGGCCACGACAATGATCACACCTAAAACAAACCATGCCATCGTGACTTTCAGCGAACGCAATAATGGCGTTATGGGATCCGTTCCCTCATATTGAATCATGAAAAGTCCTTTCAAAAAAATTGCCAAATCCGAATGAGTCCGACCGGGCTCGTTGATCACTGCTGGAAGTCTTTTTTGGGGGGAGATGAGAGGATAGTTTTGCATTCCCGCCGGAGCTATGGCTACGGCTCGATGTCCTCGGATTACCTTTGGGTGAACTCGAATTTCCCACCAAACCTGGCAAAAGTCTTAGGGCTCGGATGGAGCGGTGTTTTGCGTCTTGCCTCAAAAATGAACTTGAGGGGTCGCTTCGCCCAACAACATGAGCCAAATGGGGTCTGCTACGCGCCCCTTCTAATCCGGCAGGCGCCACCTGAAACGCCCGGCTGAATATCCTGTAAAGGGAAGCTTATTTCAGATCGTCCAGTGATTCATCTTCCTGCGGCCTCTCGTTCGAGGAGTCAACACTGCCCAGGTTAGAAGTGTTAGGATGCTTCGCAGCACGGTCGGCTTCCTGTGCCCTGAGTTTCTGAAACATTTCCAACTCAGCTTTCACCTCGGCGGGTTTCGCCAACTTCCGATAGGCCTGGGCCAAGAGATAGTGAACGGAGGATTCCTCCGGGGCCAATTGCTCCACCTTTTTCAAGTACCCGATGGCTTCTTCCGGTTGACCAGTGAGGATGGATAATTTCCCCATGTCCCGATATGCCTGACCGAGGTCGGGCTTCTCCTTGATGGCATTTTCAAGGTAGGGACGGGCTTCGTCATATTTCCTAAGGGCAATGTAGGTATCCCCGAGTTTCCAATTCGTCATGGAGTCCACTGGAGAGACATCGAGTTCCTTTTTGAACTCTTCAACGGCACGGTCCCAGCGGCCCTCCATCCAGAAAGAAGACCCCAGGGAATAGTGCAATCCCGGAAGGTTGGGATCCGGGCTCTTTTCCAGGGCCATAAGGTATTCTGCCTGAGCATTGGGAAAATCCTTGCGTAGCTCGTAGGAGTCGCCCATAACTTGATGAAAACGGTAGGAATCGCCATCGATCTGAGCCATCTGCTTATACGTAGTTTCCATGAGCTTTGTGTAGCTTTTCCCCAGGTTATAGAGTACTTCAGTATTGTTGGGAAAAAGGACATTGGCCTTTTCCAGTATCATCGCCGAGTCCTGCAAACGACCCGTTTCCTGATAGGTAAAGCTAAGGTTAAGGTAGGCCCTTAGTTCCTTGGGGTACAGGGAAATGACTTTCTTCAGAGGAGCGATGGCTTTCGCATATTGACTGTCACGAAGATAGGCCATCCCCAAGAACAAGTTTGCACCCAGTAATTCCGGCTTCCGTTTCAATGCTTGTTGAAAGGCAGCAATCGCCTCCTCATCCCTTCGCATGACGTACAAGTCAAGGCCTAAGTTGACCCAAGCCTCGGCGATTTGCGGTCTGAGCTTGAGGGCTGCGCGGTATTCGCTGATGGCGGTGGGAAGATCCTTTGCCCGCTCTGCAGCCTGGGCTGCCTGGAAGTGCTGTCCGGCTTGTTCATCCGCTGAAGTCTGGGCAGAAAGTTGCACTGAAAAGATGAGGACAATAATGAGAAGGTATAGTTTTGGGCCCATTTTGTTCATAGCGATAGGATAACCAAGCGGAGTAAAGCCCGCAACGTCAAAACACGGCCCCGCCTATTTGGATAGATGCGTCCGAAGCAAATATTGTTCCCGAGCCATGCCTGAAGAAAAGTCAGAAAGGTGGAAAACGGCTCGGCCATAACTGGAGGCGGAAGTACCACCAAGGTCCAGGTCAGTGGTGCCTCACCGCAATCACTTGGCATTCAGAAAAAAAGCGAAGAGAGAATTGCATCTCTATGGATGCTAATTCCCCCTTCGCAGATTGCATGTCTCCTATTTCATCTGTATAGCTGTTGACTGCAAAATGGTGAACTTGAGACGTTGATCCCCGGTTTCATTTCCGAAATGTTTTCAGGGAACTATCCAGCGCCGGCGATTCACCAACACCTGTAAACTCATGACTGACTTGTTGCTCCAAATCCTGGACGTCGCCATTGAAATGCGGAAGCTCCCGCAGCAGGTCGTTGACGGCCTCCGCAGCGCTCCCCCGCAACAAGTCCACATTGCCAAACACACCCAGCACCTGCTCATTAATGTCATCCACATTCTGGAAGATCAGTTCCACTTGCCGCTGCCAGGCCGAGTCATCGATGAGTGCCGGCAAATGCGCACCCTGAGGACTGAGCATCTTCTGCAATCCGCCCGTAGCCGCGAATGACATCAGGACGGGATTAACCATGGAATTTAAGTGGCCAATCTCCACGCCAAGGATGCGCGCGTGGTCCTGCACCATCATCTCCAGCAGCCATTTGGACCACGTGCTCATGCCCATCACGCGTTCCTCTGGATAATCCTGGGCAAGACGGCGCAACGCCCACGCCTGGAAAGAAGCAGCTCGTGTGTGGGCAATCGCCTCATTTGAAATCTCCGCCATCTTCTCATCGAGAGCATTCGATCCGATACCTTGAAATTGCTTCCCGTAGTGATTCCACTGCGATTGTACCCAGGCTTGGTTACGCTTCACTTCCTCAGCGTCAGGCTGCGTAAAGGGTTGGTCCGACGGCAGCGAGCCGGTGCTGTCAGCTTCCGGCGACAAGGCTTGCAAATCGTTCAAAGCTTCTTCCGATGTCTCCAGCCTAACAGACGTATAGGGAATTGATTCAAGCAGGCTGATGATCTCAGATTTCCTTTGGTCGGTCTCCACCACACCTTCGATCTCTACAATGCCTGCCGAATCCTGGGCAATTCTGATTTGCCCGCGAAGGAACTCATCAACCCGGTGCAGGGCAAATTTGGCGGAAATCTCGGCTTCATCCAATTGCTGAGAAGTAGGAAGGGCGGCTGTCGGGGTGACGGACGCTCGCCGCCGCGCCGGGGGTGGGACTAACGGCATTACTTCCGCGAAGATCGAGGAAGGGGCTGACTCAAGGGCTACAACTTGATATGCAGTTTCCAGCACATCGTACTCTTGTGTGGAATCAGCTCCCTTGACGGTCAAGCGCTGTTCCACCGGATGCCAATCACCGGATCGCACGATCAATTCGGCACTCAAAATTCGGCCTTCTGTGGGTGCTGGGATAGGGGTGGTTCTCAAACCCATCCCAGGATCTCCGGCCGCCAAACTGGTGGCAAACACTTCGTCGCGCTCGCCGCCCAGGGATTGGCGCCAATGATCAAACCCCCTAGGAGAGAGGGGATGTTCCATGTCAATACCATTTGCCAAGTAAACCTGTTTTAAATCTGTGAGCAAGGGTGAAGAATTGGTGCCTGCAGAAAAGGCTTTTGCCGACGGGTGCCGTTCACCCTCAAGGCGGCCTATTCCCTGTTCATCCTCAATTCGGTTCCTTACCCGGTTGTGCACCGTATCTTCCCATATTTCCCACGTGGCGGATTGCTCGGGCCCGGAACCGGAACTTCGCTTGGTAACTCGGAACATCCCATGGATCGCCGGGTCCGGAACCGCTTGCATCATTTGCTGCTCGGCCTGCTTTGAGCGCTGCAAGAGCTCCGCCGCGGATATGGGCGCGGTGGAGGTAAGGGGAAAGATGGCCAGCAGCGCCAACAGACAAATGGCAACAATGGCAACCTGTCGAATGGGAAATCGGGAAGGCAAGGTGGATTCAAGCATGCCTCGCAATTGCGCCAAAGGAGTAGGATGCTCCTTCTCAGCACCTAATCGGCGCAATTCCTGATCGAGCCGACACCTCGCGATCCTTGATCGCGAACTCAAATCCCCCACGTAGGCGTTCAAGTTCTGAACGATTTCGACGATCGACTGCTTCAATTCCTCGTACCGCGCCTGACAGTGCCAGCAAGTTTCCAGGTGGTTCCGAATCTTTTCGGCGGCGTCAAGGGACGTTTCATCGCTCACCAATGCAACCAAATCCTCATACGAAGGGTGAGAGTTGCGCGCCAACAAATCTCTATAGCGAAATCGTCTCATGACTTTTTCCTAAGCTTACGAATCCCTCGGGAGAGATAGGTGGAAACATTCCCCACCGAAATCCCCAACACTTCCGCGATTTCTGCGTAGCGAAGACCTTCCAGCCTGAGGTACACACACTGCTGTTCCTGATGTGACAAAGTGCGGAGGCTGGCCTCAAATCGCTGCCGACCCTCCCCCTCCAGAACCATCTGCTCGGCATCAGGGGCCGGATCGGGAAGGTCAGTTGCCACGGTTTCCATCAGTTCCGAATCAGCCCGATTAAGGGGATCCTTCTTCCGCAAGTGATCCACCGCCAGATTGCGTGCCACCTGGAACACCCAAGCGCTGACATTATCGACGGATTGCCCATTTTCCATTGAAGCGTAGAGGCGCAGGAAAGCCTCCTGCGTCAGGTCTTCCGCTACCCCCGGATTTACCGAACTCAGGATCAAGTAGCGGCAGACCGGCTCCCACAATAATTCGAAAATCTTCGTTACCTTAAGTTGAAGCTCAGACGTCTGCCCTTCAGAAATCAGGAGCTCTCTGGCGAGGATTAGGTTATGGCTCTTTGCGTCCACTTACCGATTCCAATCTTCTGGATGGCGTAAGATCAATACACTGAAAATGCGCACCTTGGCAGACCCTGCCGCCTTCTCAAAGGGCGCACCATAAGAATAACCCCTGTTATTTCATAATGATAGCTGATAAACCCGAAAAGACGGGCCGTTACCTCGGAGGTGATTTCGGTTTCGCGAATGATGCGGTATGTGTGCTTCGTAATTTAACTCTTTCCAGAATTTAAGACGGAATGCAAAGCAACTTACCTTCCGATGAAAGATCCCTTAAGTCTATATGACGCAATCGAGGCCGATTTTAGCCACAAAGATTTGTAAAATTTGATGCCCCTCAATATCTGATCCGAATCGGTGAATCCAGCTACTCAGCTTCAAAATGTCTATGGGACGGTCCGAGTTATCAGCCCTCCTCGTCTAAAATTCCGACTCTATTAGGCGGGGATCCGCACCATCTCACCCCTCTTACCAATCTCCACGTCGGGCGGGTTATTTGGACTCAAAAGCGTGAATGCCGTTCCAATCGCCAGGTGGAGGGTCGGATAGTAACTCGCGGCAACGGCTGGCCAGGACCTTGCTCGGAGAATCTTCCCCTTGTTTTTCAAGCAGTTCCAGAACTGTGACAAACTCACCTCTGCGGTAGGAAGCGAACGCTTTTTCATATCGCTCCGCCCACTCAGGGCGAGAATCCCCCTCGCTCCTTTCGCTGAGAAGCTCATAGATTACAATGCCCTCGGATTTGCCTTTTACCGCCACTTGGTCCAGCAAACGAAACTCGAACATGCCCTCTGCGGCCGCGTAAATGGTCTGACTCACGATGATCTGAGTTCCGTAGTACTTATTCAGTCCTTCCAGGCGGGAGGCGAGATTGACGCCGTCACCGATGGCCGTGTAATTCAGCCGATCGGGTGCGCCAAAGTGCCCCACCGAAGCCAGGCACCGATGCAGGCCGAACCGCGTCTCAAACTTGGGAGCATCGCCCCAGCCGGGTGAATCATAGAGCTTCTGCAAAGCCTCGCGGCAGCGAAGGGCAGCGCGGCACGCCAGAACTTCGTGCCCGGTAACGGGCTCAGGCGCATTCCAGAACGTCATGACAGCATCGCCGATATACTTATCGATGGTCCCGTTCTCACTCTGAATGACCTCCGCCATCACCTGAAGATACTGTCCGAGAGCGTCAGCCAATTGGTCGGTCGTCAGGCTTTCCGAGAATGCAGTAAAGTCCTTGATGTCCGTGAACATCACCGATAGTTCAGACGATTGACCGCCCAGGACGGGCTCTTCGCCCTTATGGTAAAGCTGCCGTACCAGATTGATCGGCACATACTTGCTCATGGCGCGCATGGCCGTTTTGGCCTTCTCCATTCCGGTCAGCACTTCCTCGATGTCGCGCAAGTAGGATGAATGCTGGGAGCGTGAGAATTCGAATTCATTCATCCTTTCCGTTTCGCGCAGAATCAACGAGTGCGATCTGACCACGCTTCGCAGAATCAAACCGCCCGCCAGGATGATGGCAACCATGAGCGCAAGCGCCCCCCAGAGAACTTGGCGGCGCATTTTCAGAAGTGTGCCGAGATAGAAGTCCCGGGGAACCACGATTCCGACAATCCAATCCTGCGTGCCTGGCAAATAGCGGAAAGTGCAGAGATAGACATCGTTCCCGAAGTGGAAGGAAGTAGCAGCGTTCGGCCGGTCCTCGTCAACATCCTTCAGGGCTTGCACCTGGAGCGCCCTAGCGACAACGGCAGGCACATCGGCTGGTGCAATCCGCAAATCGTCGCCCGAAACCGTTACCCGGTCCCGATTTCCCCACCCCGTGATTAATCGTCCCTGGGAATCGCAAAGAAAAATCAGATGTGGATCGCCTTGCGCCACGCCCGCGGTTTTTTGGCGCATGGCCCCGTCAATTTCCGATTTAAACAGCCCAACCCGCAGAACGCCCGCGAAATGTCCCGCGGAGTCCTCAATTGTCCTTTGGACACTCAGTTCTATACGCCTCCGGGCTTCGGGTAGTAGTTCGTCAATCTGCGACCAATGCAGATCGGTGGAAATGATCTGTCCGTAGAACCGGTTGGCGGCGGTTTGAAATGTGGGATGCTCCGTCGGGTCCACGGAGGGGACTATGAGTGCGGTTGACCCTGTTCTTGCCACTCCTTTCCGCGTCAGGATGCCGGTCTGCGAGACAAATCGAGTCCCGTTAAACCACGTCCTTTTGCAGACGAATTCCCCGCCCGAGGTGGAGCGAAGGACCGCTACCTGGCCCGAGGAAGCCCTGTCAATCAGCATGTTGCCATCGAGGTCAGTGCCCTTGCGATCGGCATAGGTCAGGGTTGCCTCTGAGAGATTCTCGTTGGCCAGCAGGAGGGAAAGCAATCCCTGTTTAACGGAGTCGGTTTTCCGGGTGTCAATCAGGCCATATTTGATCTGCTGATCGAATCGGTTGATGGCCGTCGGAGCCTGGCTGAGATAGTTCGATACCCGCTGCGCAACTCCGCCAGCCACGAGGTCTCGATAACGCTCGGAGCTCTGCAAGAGGGTCTGCTCCCAGCCTTTCAGAACCTGATAAAAGACCAGTGCGAGACCCACCAGCAAAGCCAGCAAGCTGAAAGCAAAAACTCTCTGGAGTGTCAGGCGCATTTTCAGCAACATCTTACACGAGGAAGGGCGGCAAGTGCGATGCGAGTGTTGTGGCGCAGGTGTCCCCACCCGCACCTGCGAGATGAATACGCTTCAAGTGGTATAGACGGGTGAAGCTCAATTCAGCGCGGGGGGGGACATCCGCGCAGCAACCATGTCGACACTGCTAACGCGAGCGGGACTCTTTCCAAACGATCGGAGGCAGTTCAGAATGGCCGGCACTTTTCAAGTACTCGCGCGCGCACTCTACCGCTTTTTCCTTGCCCTGTTCGACATCGTCGGCGGCCTCAGAAGGCGCGAGCCAGGTCCTCTTGGTCACGTTGTAAACGGAGGACTGCACACCTTGCGCGTTGTTCTCTGAAAAGAGGCGCAGATGTTCATTGCCGAGTTTGATCTCGGCCCAAACTCCACCGGTCAACATGAGAAATACCTGAACATTATAACCATTCTACACTGAGTTTCCGTTTCGCCAAACTTTCCCGAGATTAGCCTCACCGCCTCGTTTTTTATCAATAAGTTGGAGCAAAACATCTCCCCGCCACAAGCCGCGCATGTAGCTTTGTAGCGCGGTTGGCCCCACCCGCGCCTTCGAAATCGTCTATCTTGGCGGCTATTCGCCAGGCTTTCTACCCGGAATAATTAACGGAAGCTGTTGACAACGAACTTGAGGAACCCAACAAATTCATTCCCCGGTCTAATGCATCGGGGTAGGGTGCGCGGTTGCCCACTCACCGTATCCCGATCCGAACCTCATCAATCCCGAGCAGGTTGAATCTCCTCTCTTATGTTTGGGCGGAATACCGCAAATGCACTTCAGCAACCCACAGGGGACTATTGCGGCGGCGCAGGATAAGGCTAAGTTCGCCCAATTCGCGCTACGCGTTGACTAACTTCGCCTCTTCCTGTTTTGCACTATGGGCAATCTTCCTGTGTCTCCACGGTCACGGCGCCATGCTGTGTTGCCCACTGGATAAAACCTTCGGGGGCATTGCGAACTTGGCGGATGTTCGCACCCTTCAAGCTCGAGATCTTTTGCCAGTCAATCTTGCCGAGATCGGTGCTCCCCAGGTTGGCTGCATCAAGTGTCGCCCCGTCGAGCATGGCACCGCTGAGGTTCGCTGAGCACAAGTCCGCTTCGCCAAGGTCCGCATCCTGCAAGTTGGAATCGCTCAAGTTGCTATCGCGAAAGTTCCCTGAATGGAGGTTTGCGCCCATGAAGTCGGCAGCGTGGAAGTCGCTATTGCGTGCATCCACGGCATGAAGGTCGGCGCGGATCAGTCGTGCCCCCGGCAAACGAATCCCCTGGAGAAAGGCGCCGGAAACGTCTACTCCCACCAGAGGCACGCCGTCTCCTTCCAGTTCCTGAAGGGCTTCGATGCGGCCGCCGCTTCCGCCCTTGCCCTGCGCGGTGTTGATGACTTGCCAGGCTTGGTAATGCTTTTGCTTCAGGCGGTCGCCAGACTCGCTGAAATAAAAGATCACCGCAATCAATACCGAGAAGCTGCCCAGGTACTCTAGAACTTCGAGGAACGACCAGCGACTCAGCAAATAAGCAAGCCATTCGAATACCCATTCAACTGCTAACAGTGGAACCATCCAGGCATGCCGTAACGCGGCGCGCTGCGTTTGCCAACGTTCCGGTCTTGTCCTTTTCTCGTGCAGTATCATGCGTCGCCATACTCTCAGGGAAGATTGTTAAAACCCAAGGTTGTCAGATGTGCCCCCACGAGCTGAAATAATGCCATAGTAGAGTGGGGCTGCGCCAGTTTCAAGGCTCCTTCGCCGGCTGGCGTAGACACCCGTCGTTTTGTGTATGCGATCCCGAAGGGACGCTCTCTTTCGGCAAGGCACCGTCGAAAGCGGATCAGGTCAGACTACAACCAGCTCTTCGCCGTCCTGAGTCCGAGCAGCACCAGGGCCGTCGTAAATGTTGTGTAAGGCGGGCGGAATCACGATGGGTCAAGGGGAAACAGCGCGATGATGGGCCGGTTAAACGTGCTCCAGGGATAGACCGATCCAATGCAAATATGCACGGCCACAGCGCCCACCGGAATGAGTCAACGATTGAACGCTGTTGCCCGCGCGGGCACAGCCATTTCTATGGATCGTGAAGCCATTTGATTAAAGGATTGTCCGGAAGCGCCCTCTTGCTCCGAATCGCGGGCAGTGTAACTCAATTGCCGCGGGACTGTTATACCTTCTCTGAGGAACCTTTTTGAGGGACGGCCAAGAGAAAAAGCGTCGCAGAGACAATGCGTCGTAAGCGAGGCGACGGCTTTTCAATTCTTGACGCAACGATCCTGTTTAAGCAATCTGCACTCAGTGCCCGGAGTAATGCAAATTGCTCACAACTCCGGACTCACTTGTATGAGGTGGGCTTCTGGATAAGGTGGGCTTCTTTCAACGAAATCATCTCTGCGTAGAAAACCATTTTTGGCAGGACGGCTCTATGATATACATACGCGCTGGAATCAATAGCAAAGCCTACGGAGAATGCACCACACTCATCCCAGCCGGAGCCTCTCTCGCCGTCATCCCTGCTCACAGTCGGGCGATGAACGGTGTATTCACCGCCAAATTATTCGGACCAAAGTTATCGAATCCAAAGGAGACTTCATGGATCGCCGCAATTTCCTTTCTGGCTCTCTCGCTGCTTCTGCCCTTTCGCTTGCTACGGCTTTTGATTTACCCGCGCAGTCTGGCTCACCTGCGGAAAAATCTGCTCCTGTGTACATGGATTTGCGCCGGTACCATCTGGCGAATGGGCAGGGCGTAAAGCTGACCACTGCGTTTTTTGCCGATGCTTTAATTCCCGCGCTGAACCGGCTCGGCATTGGACCCGTTGGTGCGTTCTCTGTTTTTTTCGGACCAGACACCCCGGCTTATTACCTGCTGATGCCGAGTTCGAGGCTGGAAACCTTAGTTACCGCTGACCTTGAGCTCGCGAAGGACGATGCTTTCATGAAGTCGGCGGCGCCGTTCTGGGATGCTCCCGCCGCGACGCCGCCCTACATTCGCATTGAGAGTACCCTGTTGCGCGCGTTCCCGGGATATCCCGAAGTCACTCCGCCGGCCTCCGCCGCAAGCAAGGGAAAACGCATCTATCAGCTTCGCCAGTACCAGTCGCCCACCAATGCGGATCACGTCCGCAAGGTGGAGATGTTTCATCAAGGCGAGTTCGGCATTTTCGCCAAGGCCGGCGCTACGGGAGTTTTTTACGCGGATGCACTGGTGGGACCGAATCTGCCGAATCTTACCTACATGCTCAGCTTTCCCGACATGGCTTCGCTGGAGGCAGTTTGGGAGAAGTTTGGCGCCGATCCCGATTGGAAGAAGCTCTCTGCCGATCCGAAGTTCAACCTGGATCCGCCCACGGTCTCAAACATAACCAGCCTCGTGCTGCATCCCCTGGCCTGTTCACAAGTTTAGGCTGGCTGGCGAAGGGTGAAACCCTGCGCCGTGGGCACCGACACGCATCGATGGATGGGCTCATAGGAAGTTGCTCTTCGCCCGCCTGCCCCACTGTTTTTTTCAAACCGTGATTTTTATAGTCTTTAAGTTGACCTTTTTTGGCCAAGCGCGAGCAGAGGTGCGGAATGGCGCGAGGGGAAAAGTACCTGGAACCTTTTACCTCATTTCAGAAACGCAGCTTTAACCCACTACCAACCACTTTGACGACTTGACACCAGATTGGGTTAACCGGATAATGTATCTGGTGATGACTTAGGCTCGCAAGGAGTGTATGTATGTGCTACGTAACAATGCCTCATTAAATCAATATCTGCTGAGCCGGGCTTTAACCTCCTCGACCCTGTGCCGATAACGATCTGAGATGGATAACTGATACAGGTCACCCTCCGGTTGATTCAGTGCTTGCGGCGCTTTCAGATCATCCTTCACAGCATCCTTCAATTTGGCAATATCCTCAACAAATTGTTTCTTCAAAGCGGCTTCTGAGGGCATTGCCGCCGGAATCGCTTCCTCGAGGTCGATGATAGCCCCGTCCATATCGCCCATGCGGCAGCGGGCGCAGGCCCGGTTGTAATAAATGCTGTAGCGGCGGCGCGCCGGCTCATCGAGTTGCCATTTCGTTTTGGCCAGGGCTTCCGTCAGCAGGTCATTGCTGAGTCGATAGTTGCTGTGAACGGTGTGTTCGAGGTAAGCAAGGTTATATCGGGCCCGCTGTTGTTTTGGATCCAGCTTGAGGCTTGTGGCGCAGAGTTGTTCCGCCTTCTTGAGTTCACCCCCACTGGAATCGATGTTCAGGGCAAAGAAGGTCCGATCGTTCATCGCCGCGACGTTGGTTCCATCCACCGTCAAAGACTTGTCCAGATAGAAGCGAGCGCGTTCCTTGTCGTCCTCAATGGGTGCGGGCTTCGAAGTGTCCTTCTCGTTCTCTTCCTTTTCGGTCCTGTACTTGACCCCGTAGAAGTTACCGAGGCCGTGATAGATCTCGGAAGCCTCCTTTCGCATGGCCCGCAAGTTGAACGGCTCCAGAACCGCAAACGCTCTTTCGAAATACAGAACTTCCTGCTTGTCCTGGGGGTGCAGGCTCTTGTAGTCGGCCGCGCTCCAATCGATGTCGGGAAAGAGGCGGGCGACGGTGGCCCCCATGTGGCGGAGGCCCCCAGCCAGATCGGCGAGGATCGGGAACCGGCTCTCAACCTGGCGCACAAACTCGTGCACCTGCTGGCCGGCTGCATTCTGAATCCTCGTAGTTTCGTCAATCAGACGGTTGAGCTTGTCGGCCGAGTCCCTGGCCTGCGCATAAGCCGTGAGTCCGAGCGCGATTCCGTAGACGGCTGTCATGGCAACCAGCAAGGAGAGCAGTTTCTCCAAGTCGTCGGCTCGCTTCTCATACGCTTCCAATTTGTCCTTCACGTCGCCGGCCAGTTCGCCCGATCGCGGGGTGACGACCGACAAGCGAACCCCTTGGTTCGCTTCCCACCAGCCGCTGCCGGCAAGGACGATGGCGGGTAATGACATGCCGACCAAAACCCAGGCCACCGGCCCGAAGAAGCTTCGCCGCCACCGCCAGATAACGGCGAGGAGGGCCACAAAGGGCACGATGATCCAAAGCCAAGCCTGGCCGTCCAGAACGTAGAACCCCAACACGCCTCCAGCCATCGCCACCCCTCCCTGAGTGAGATTGTCTATCCAAGGCACCGCAGGCCATCAAGTGGCCGCACTGCCCTATCACCCTCGGCATGTCGTCGGCTAGGCGCGGGGACGGGATCGCCGACGCGACGTCCTGAAGACGCAGGCGGAGACGTCTCCGCGGTCGAATGCCTCAGGAGAGTTGATCTCTGTTTCCGCCGTCCCCGTCGCGTGTCGGGGGTTGCCAGAGCAGATGAATCGCACGGGTTTAGGTCTGTTCGGTGCGGCGGCTGTAACCCCGAGGGCGCAGAGCTCTAACCACCCGGTCCTCGCGCCTCTGCGTCGGCTGAGGTGGGAACAGGCCCAAAGACAACTGATTATCTGCGACCGTTGGCACCCATAATCAATACTCGGCTCCCAAGGAATCTGCCCCTGTGTTAGAAAAGAAGGCGATTACAGCACCTTATTGCAATTATGTCAATCGCTTACGAATGCGAATCGGTGCAGGCCGGCGGGCCTGCAATCAGGGTTCCGCGGAATCATGAGGAGCAGGTTCGCGCTACCAGGCATTGCCGCTCAACAGGTTTCACCGATGGGAATTGAAAACGGCAATTTGCCTCCTGACAAAAAGGGCCAAAAAGTATAGGCTACTTATGCGATGAAGGCACCGTGCAGCACCGCCGCTCCGGCAGAATCCCACCTCAAACCATTCAACCCGCCTCGAAATACACCCACACAAAAAGATGTTAAAAATGAAGATTGCGCCTCATTAGTTGTTGAAAACAAAGGGCAAGAAAAAGTGCTCGTCATTAGTTTATGAAAACAGAGGGGTTAGACGAAAATCTGAACGAAGCCAAGAAGTTATTGAAAAAACAGGAGATATTTGAAGCAGGGTTCTTTCTCTGCATGCCTTCGTAAATGGGATGGACGTCCCGCTTGTCTGACGCCCTCGCCGTGTCCGGCGCCGGTCGAGCGCTCCAACCTTAGGCCGAAGTGGGGCGAGCCGTCAATTGAAGTGGGCAGCAACCGTCCGGGCAGACGTCGTGACTTGGTCCCATTGGCCCCAGGCTTCGGCGTTCGGCGTCCGCAGTCATTCGTTCCACGATGAGTTCGCGAATCATGGCGACAAATTTGGGGTGGGTTCCCACGCAGGCGGCGCGCACCATATTCAAGTTCAGTTCGGCGGAAAGCGCGCGCGCTTCCGTATCAAGGTCGTAGACCACTTCCATGTGGTCGGAGACAAAGCCGATGGGGACGATCACCACATCTTTCGCCTCCCCTTGGGCGGCTATAGTGCGCAAATGCTCCAGGATGTCGGGGGCCAGCCAGGGCTGCGTGGGCGGTCCGCTGCGGCTCTGGAAGACCACAGTTCCGGGCTCCCTGCCGAGCTGGGCGGAAACCAATCGCGCGGCCTCCGTCAATTGCTGGGAGTACTTGCAGTTCTCCGCCATCGAAATGGGGATGCTGTGGGCGGTGAAGACCACATGCGCCGCAGCCCTTCTTTCCGGCTCAATCTGGCTAAGCGCGTCCTGAACTTTCTCCGCCGTGGCGGCAATGTACAGGGGATGATTGTAGTAGGCCCGGATCTTGTCAATGATGGGAGCGCCATCGCCGGCTGCCGTCCGCGCGGCGGCAATGTTCTCCAGATATTGGCGGCAGCTTGAGTAGGAACTGTAAGCCGAGGTCACAAAGGCGAGGGCGCGGCTCACTCCATCGGCGCGCATTCTTGCCAACGTATCGGCCAGCATCGGGTGCCAATTGCGGTTGCCCCAGTAGACGGGCAGTTGCGGACCATTCCGCTCCAATTCCGACCATAGGGCCGTAAGGAGAGCGCGATTCTGCTCATTGATGGGACTCTTGCCCCCAAAGTGATGGTAATGTTCCGCCACCGCCTCCATGCGCTGGCGGGGAACATTCTTCCCCCGCAGGACGTTCTCCAGGAAAGGCATCACGTCCTCGGGTTTCTCCGGTCCGCCAAAAGAGACCAGCAATATCGCATCATATTTCATCATTCCATCCATCGATAGGGGCACGCGTTAACCGTGACCGTGAGAAGGGCAACCACAGCCCATCCAAAACCAAGGCGGCCCACCGACCGCCCAAGGAATGGTGCAGTACCTATCACCTTTGCCTTTTGCCTTACTCTTCCCCAAGTGTACGCGTATGCGCTACTCCCAGCGGCCCGCCGACCGCCTACTGCCTACTCCCTACTCCCTACTCCTTACTTCCGACGGGCTTGCGAAACAGGTAGTGGGAGACAATCCATTCCCGTCCGGAATTGTAGCCCCACAACTCGGCGCAGGCCATGAAGAAGACACGCCAGCGCACCCACCAGCGACGGGCATCCTCGTGGCCATAAGTCAGGGCGAACAGGGGCATAATCTCGGCCCGGCGCTTGTCCATATTTTGTAGCCAGGCCTCCGCCGTCTTTTGGTAGTGCGTGCCGTTCACCTGCCAGTGATTGATTGCATTCAAATCGTTCTGGAAATGCAGCAACAGGTCGTCGCTGGGCATCGTGCCACCCGTGAAGAAGTGTTCCGCCATCCAATCTGTGTGGTCGCGAACTTCAAAATGGTAGGCATAGTAAGTATGGGAAAAGATGTGGACGAACAGCAGAGCCTCCGGTTTCATCCAGGAGGCCACTTTGGCCAGCAGCCTTTCGTAATTCTTCATATGCTCGAACATCTCCACGGATACGACGCGGTCAAAGCGGCGATCTGTGTCGAAGGTGTTCATATCCGCGGTAATGATCTCCAAATTTCGAATCCGGCGCTCGCGCATTCTTGCATCGATAAACTCGCGTTGTGATCGCGAGTTGGAGACAGCCGTAACCTGGCTGAGGGGAAATCGCTGCGCCATAAACAGGGAGAGGGATCCCCATCCACAGCCGAGTTCAAGAACGGTTTGCCCGTTTTCAATATTCGCCCGCTCCACCGTCAATTCCAGCATCTCTTTTTCCGCAGTCGCCAGATCGGAAACGCCAGCGTCCCAATAGCCGCTGCTGTACTTAAGGTGCGGGCCAAGGACCAATTCGAAGAATCGGGCCGGGACTTCATAGTGCTGGGCATTGGCCGCCGAAGTTTGGACGGCGATGGGAAGCGTCTTGAGATCGGCAACGAAATCCAGCAAGCGCTTCCTCTGCTCATTCGCATTGCCAACGTTTTCCTGCTTCAACCGCTGGGCAAGCTGGCGGCGGATTCCCATTCCGATCAGGGCGTCGGGCAGCAAATCGGCATCCAGCAGCCGCTCGTACCACGGCGGAGCAGGGTTCACGGCCGGGGAGTCAAACTTAGCGGGGTGGGCGCCGGTGGAAAGGCCGGGCTGGCTTACAGCTTCAATGTTCATGCGGTCCTCCGGGGAAACCAGGGCACAAAGACGCATGTGGTTTGTTGATATCGCCGGTAATCGTCGCCCTTGGTGCGCAACGCCTGCGCTTCTGTGGCGGGAATTCCCGTGACCTTGAGAAGAAAGAAGAGAATCAGCGCAGGCGAAATCAGCCCCAGATAGCCATGCGGCGAGGCCAAAGCCAAAAGCGCATAGGAGACCCAGATCAGCCATTCGAAAAAGTAATTGGGGTGCCGCGATAAACTCCACAGGCCGACATCGCAAACCTTGCCACGATTCGCGGCACTGGACTTGAACCGTGTCAACTGCGCGTCGGCAACAAGTTCGCCCATGAAGGCGATCGCCCACAACCCTGCACTCGCGTATTCAAGCGGGGACAACTCGCGCCGTGGATTCAGGGCAAACAGAAGGAAGGGAACCGCCAACACGATATTCAATATGCCTTGGGCCTGAAAGAAAAGGAACAAGCGCGATTGCACGTGCGCTCCCCAACCAACCCGAAGCTCCTGGTAACGGCCTTCCTCCGGCTGACCGATGACTCGCGTGAGAAGCAGATAGAACGCCAGGCGCAGACCCCAAATCCCTACTGTCACGGCCATCAGCAGGCCGCGGTTAAATCCAGCATGGCCGCGAAGCGCATAGAAAGAAGCAAGAAAAACCAGGCTGAGCGCCCAGCCAAAATCCACAATGGCGGCGTTGCGGGTGCGCAATTGAATTCCCCAAAGCACGCTCATAAAGAGGGCGATGACCGCCCATCCCATCAGGCTGAGATGCAGGGCTGGATCCATCATGCCTTGTCCCTCCGGGCAAAATAGACTTCATGCCAGTTGCGGTTCCGCTCAATGAGCCGGCGAAATAACGGTGTAAGGATGAGGTACATGAGATAAATTGCGATGGGAGCCAGAATGAACCAAGCCGTCGTCGCCTGCAAAAGCGACTTGGCAAGAAACGAAATCGCGTGCCAGTAATTACTGTGCAGGAGCCCCTCAATCTGCATGAGCGAGAGGGGAAGCGGGGCCGCGCCGTAGAGCAATTCTCCCAGCCGGATAAACGGCAGGATCAGCGCGATTTGCAGGGGAAATACCAGGTGATTCACCAACTGCATGGCGGGAATATTCAATCGAAAAAGAATCGCCACCAGCGCACAGAGCAGGCTCGTGGTCCCAAGGACGGGGAATAATCCCAGCGCGATGCCAAAAGCAACACTCAGCGCCAACCTTTCAGGGCTCAGGCCCTGGCGAAGGAGCCTGAGTAACGGCTCCACTACGGCGCGATAGAGCTTCTCTTTCACTGCTCAACCCTCTTCAATAAAATTGAGGAGACCGGCTCACCGGGTTTCAACCGCCAAATTTGGATCAGCACATAAAGCGACATGGCAATGTTCCCCAAGCCCATAATCAAGACAAACCAACCCACCTTGACCCAAAGCGAACTTTCCCGATAGGCCACCCAAACAAAAAAAGTGATGAATCCAAAGTACGCGTCATACAATGTCGCTACAGCCCAGGGATTTGAACTAAAACCGGGAATCGACGCGAAGAGGCTCTGCTGGAAGCTGGTCCTAATGGTCATAATGACCATAAAGGCAAAGATGCCCCCGAATAGGACGGTTAGAAAGATCTTCATGATAACCTCCCCCGACTACCCCGGACCAAAGGCAAAGGAGACAACTTGGCACCCACTCGCTGCAGATTCGCTTCGTACTCTTCGAAGTCCGTTACCACGAGAAGGCGCTTGGTGCATCCCAAGGCCGCCTGCTCAGCCGCTTGACTGCCGGCCAGCCACAACTCGGTTCGATCCGGCAATCCCTCCAGAACTTGCTTCGCGGCTATGTTGACCTGATCGTTCGCAGCCAGCATCCCCAAAACAACAATTTGTGATGAACTTCGTTTGGCGGCTATAATGATATCTTCGGCAGGAAGATTCGGCCCCAGGTAGACGATTCCTAAACCGCCACCCGCCGCCAGCATCGCACCCGCCAGGATGCCAAATTCGTGCAACTCCCCCGGGAGAGTCGCGAAAAGCAGCCGTCCGGGTGTGTCTCGCAGGATGTACATGCGAAGCAGTGTGCCCAGTAAATTTCGCAGGATGGCCGACGCCATGTGCTCCTGCGCGATGTTGAATCGGCCGGAACAGAAATGCTTTCCCACGCGGCGCATCAGGGGAAGGACAACTTCATGGATCAGCTGCCGGGGATGCACAAGGGCGGCAAGGCGGTTGAGCTCGAGGTCAGCACCCGCATAGTCGAACTGCTCAATCGCTCCCACCAGCGACCCGAGAAGGTCGGCAGAACCAAATTGCGCTTGCGTTTCGGATGCCCCGGGTTGCTCGTCGTTCGCAGCAGACGGCTCCAGTAGCAGGGATAAATTGTGATCATCAAGGCGCGCCACCTGCCCGATGGCGTGTCCCTGATTCACGACTTCCCGCAGCAGATGCAGGCGCTTCAAGTTTTGTTCGGAGTAGACGCGCCCACGTTCGCCGCGCTCAGGAATTACGGCCTGGTAGCGCCTCTCCCACGCACGCAGGGTATCAAGACTTAGCCCGGTTAATTTGGCAACGGCGCGAATGGGATATCGAATCTCTGGCATCGCTGGCGTCTCACCTCAACGTAAGAATAACCGGACAGAAATAATTTGTCAATGATTTATCATGGACAAATGCTTGACAAATACGATCCCACTGGGTAATATCGAACCATCTTTCTGGATGACGCGGCCCGGGATGGACGCACCGCAGGGGATAAACGGTAAAGTGAGGAAAGCACTTTGATCAAATTAAAAGACTACAACTGGGGAGCCGTCATCCCGTTCCTCCTCCTGCATATTGCCTGGCTCGGAATTTTTTTCGTTCCTTTTCACTGGGCCTACGTTGCAGGAGCCTTGGTGACCTACGTCGTCCTGATGTTCGGCATTACGGCGGGATATCACCGCTATTTCAGCCACCGCACTTACAAGCTGAATCGCGCCGCGCAATTCGCCATGGCGGTTTTGGCCCAAACTTCCGGCCAAAAAGGAGTTCTCTGGTGGGCCGCACATCATCGCGACCATCATCGTAACTCCGACCAGCCTGAGGACCTGCACTCCCCCTGGCGTTGGGGCCTCTGGTGGTCACATGTGGGATGGGTGCTTTCCAACAAGTTTGACTCCTATAATCACGACGGCATCAAGGATATGGAAAAGTATCCCGAGCTGCGCTGGCTCGATAAATACCACTGGGTTCCCACCACGGTATTTGGCGCAAGCGTCTACCTGATTGGCGGCGCGAGCTGGTTTTTCTGGGCCTACGCTTTGGCCATCGTCATTCTTTACCACGCTACTTTTACCATCAATTCACTGGCCCACGTTTGGGGTAGCAAGCGCTTCCCCACGGGCGACGAAAGCCGCAACAACCTGGTTCTGGCGATACTCACCATGGGCGAAGGTTGGCACAACAACCACCATTTCTGCATGACAAGCTGTCGTCAGGGAATCAAATGGTGGGAAATTGACGTCACCTACTACCTGCTGAAAATCCTCAGCGCCCTGGGTATTGCCCGCGATCTGCGAGGCTTTCGTTTGCCGGCGAACGAAAGGGCATGAGGAAACCACATGAGGCGTACGGCGGTCATCGGGTCGGGAATCTCAGGCATGGCTGCCGCCTACTTCCTCAGTCGCAAGCAGGAAGTTCATCTCTTTGAAAAAGACACCCGCCTGGGCGGACACACCAACACAGTGGTCATCGAAAGCCGCCAAGGACAAGTAGCCGTCGATACGGGATTTATTGTCCACAATGACCGCACCTATCCGAATCTTGTCCGTCTGTTTAAGGAGCTGGAAGTTGAAACCCAGGCTTCCGACATGTCGTTTGCCGTAGCCTGCCGAAAAACCGGCTTTGAATACAGTAGTCGAGGAATCTCCGGGTATTTCGCCCAAAAACTGAACCTCTTCCGCTCCCGGCATTACGAGCTCCTTCTGGAAATCCTGCGCTTCAACCGCCAGGCGCCCAAACTTCTCCTCGCCACCGAACCGCCCCAAATGACGTTGGGTGAGTATCTGGATGAGTCCCACTTCAGCTCTAACTTTGCCGACCGTTACCTCTTCCCCATGGCTTCCGCCGTCTGGTCAACTTCCCGGGGAGCGATTCGTTCCTTCCCCGCCCTCAACTTGATTCGTTTCTTTAGCAACCACGGCATGCTCCAGATCTCCAACCAACCCAAGTGGAAAGTGGTAAGGGGAGGGAGCAACCAGTACATTGCCCCGCTTACCGCGCCGTACCGCGACCGAATCCACCTGGGCGCAAACATTGCTGCTATAGGCCGGGATGAACACGGTGTTTCCCTGCGCTTTGCAGACCGGCCGCCGATGCGCTTTGATGATGTGGTCTTTGCCTGCCATGGGGACCAGGTACTGCCGCTTCTGGAGTCGCCATGCGACGCGGAGCGCGACATTTTGGGCACTTTCCGGACCACCCGGAACGAGGCGTGGCTGCACACAGACGCAAGACTTCTGCCAGCCCGGCCCCGGGCGCGCGCCTCCTGGAACTACAATCTGGATGTGGAAGGAAGCCCGGGGGCCTCCGTGACCTACCACATGAACCGCCTTCAGTCACTCAACCTGCCGGAAGAGTACTGCGTCACGCTGAATCCCGAGGGGCAGATTGATGAAGCCAAAGTCTTGCGCAAAATCACCTACCGGCATCCCTTCTATGACCGCGCCGCTCTGCGTGCCCAGTCGCGTTGGGGAGAGATCAGCGGAAGGAATCACACCCATTACTGCGGCGCGTACTGGACCTACGGCTTCCACGAAGACGGACTGACCTCGGCACTGCGAGTGGCACGCAGGCTGGGGGTGAACTGGTGAGTTCGTTGGAATCAGGTATCTTTACCGGAACCTTGCGCCATCGGCGATTCCTGCCCGTCGGGCATGATTTTACCTATCCGCTCTTCATGGTGTTTCTGGATATTGACCAGATTCCCGCACTGGCAAGAATCTCGCCCTTTTTGAGTTATAACCACTGGAATTGGGCCAGCTTCGATGACCGCGACCACTTGGGCGACCCGCACCAGCCCTTGCGAAAGCGGCTTGAGACCGATGCCTTGGCCAACGGGATCAATTTGCCTGCGGGGCCCATCTATCTTCTCACTCACCTGCGCTACCTGGGGTATTGCTTCAATCCGGTTTCATTTTTCTACTGCTACGATCGCGCGGGGGAACTTCAAACCGTCCTCGCCGAGGTCAACAGCACTTTCGGCGAAACCCGCAGTTATTGGCTCCCCGGGGGGGACCGGCGGGTGCGGGAGGGCGCTCTGCATTTCCGCGCTCCCAAGACGATGCACGTCTCGCCCTTCATGGCCATGGATCTTGAATACGACTTCATCCTCACCCCGCCCCGGGAAAATTTGGTTGTTCACATGAATACGCGCCAGCATGGTAAAGTGTTCTTTGATGCCACACTGAAGTTGGAGAAACACCCATGGACTTCGGAATCACTCCATCGGACCCTTTTTCGGCATCCCTGGATGACCGCCAAAGTCATCGGAGCCATTCACTGGCAAGCGCTTCGCCTTTACTTCAAGAAGGTCCCCGTCTTCACTCATCCCAGGAACCTTCCGGTCACGGACCCGGCAAAGATCTCATCCGCCCGCGTGGTGTGAGCCGAGGCGGAATGCAGGCGCGCCTGGCCAAGCGCATTTTCCTGAAGACACTTCAGAACGCTCGCTCTGGTTGCGTGGAGATCATCTGCTCCGACGGGATCTACTTCTTCGGTCAACACAATGATCCGCCGCAGGCGACCCTAATTGTCCACGACGACCGTTTCTTTGCGCGGGCGCTTTTTGGCGCCGACGTGGGCATCGGCGAATCTTATATGGACGGCGATTGGACCTCACCCGCGCCTGCCGATGTGGTCCGTTTCGGCATTCGTAATCTCACCCTGCTGGAGAACCGCAACCGGGTCTTTTCCTGGCTGAGCCGGGAATTCAACATGCTTCGCCACCGGCTGCGGCCCAACACCCCCGCGGGGAGTGAGAAGAACATCCGCGCCCATTACGACCTTGGCAACGACTTCTTCCGCCTCTTCCTTGACCCTAGCCTGGCCTATTCCTGTGCCTACTACGAATCCGCGGAGGATTCGCTGGAACAGGCGCAACTGCGCAAGTTTGAACGCATCTGCCGCAAACTCGAATTGCAACCGGGCGACCATCTTCTGGAGATTGGAACCGGATGGGGCGGATTTGCCGCATATGCCGCCAACCATTTCGGCTGCCGCGTCTCCACCACCACGATCAGCCGCAAGCAATTTGAATACGCGGGGGCGTCATTCACACAGCAGGGGCTGGACAACTCGCGCGTCCGGTTGCTGGCGCAGGATTACCGGGATTTGCAGGGCGAGTTTGACAAGATCGCCAGCATCGAGATGTTTGAGGCAGTGGGCTACGATTACTACGACGACTTCTTCGGCGCCTGCAACCGCCTGCTGAAACCCGGCGGAACCATGCTGCTCCAGACGATCACCATGAACGAGGAACGCTTCCCCCGCTACCGGCGCGAAACCGATTGGATCCAGAAGCACATCTTTCCGGGCTCCGAACTCGCTTCATTTCGCGGAATTCTGGCATCGCTCGAACGTGCCACGGACCTTGCACTTTCCCATGCCGAGGAGATTGGACTTCACTACGTCTACACGCTGCGCGCCTGGCGGGAGCGGTTTCATCACAACCTTGATTCAGTTCGCAAATTGGGATTTGATGAGCGCTTCATCCGCATGTGGGATTTTTACCTGGCCTATTGCGAAGCCGCATTCCGCGAACGCTACATCGGCGACTCGCAATTGGTCCTGAAGAAAAGCGCGGCCTCACGATCGCTATAAGCCCTGGCCTGTGAGGTTCGGGATCGGCAGCTCGCGAGCCATGCTTGCCCAAATTGGTTCGACGCCAGCGACGTTGACCCAGAGTCTGGGTGCGCACAGGGCGTTGGCTCGGCTTTCAACGTGTTGAAGCCAGGATTGAGTTCACCAGCGGTTGATTTGTGGCAAAATGGGACTCGATTCATGCGGAATGCGAGCACCTTTGTATAAAATGTCGCTTTATTGGGTCGGCAAAATGTCTATATTGTATTTGTTTTCATATAGATAGTGGCCTTGATCGTCAAATTGAGAATTCTTTTTTTTCGTGGGCTCGCTCCCTGTGCGACCATCTTGGTACTTCGCCTCCATCCGCTGGATTGCACTGAGACATCCTCTTTTGCGCCACCCATTTTCTGCCTGTCGATTATTTTCATAGAGATCGCCGGATGCACCTTCAAATTTGAGTACAGAAGGCAGAAGTCAGGAGCAACAGTCAGAAGCGGGACCCCTTCGCCAAGCCCCCAGACTTCCGGCCATGCTCCCACAGGCGCCTTTCCCAGCATTCGGCGCCATTGATTTTTGCCGTCCCTTTGTTTTCATGAATATCGCCGG